>DASZHJ010000438.1:0-22576 GCA_035938015.1 Allostellaceae bacterium | reverse complement strand
TTCGATCCGCCGCCGGGCGTGCCGCGCTCGAATACCAAGCACGAGGCGCACAGGGTGTCGATCCACGACCTGCGGCCTGTGGCCGAGAATGCCGAGCTCGACGAACAAGGCTTCGGCGTCGTGCGGCATCGCAGCGCCGTTCGCGATTTCTGGGACGAGGACGAGGTTCGCGGCAGCTATTACCCGGAGGTCGAGGCGGAGTTGACGCGTGCGACCGGTGCCACGCGGGTATTCATCTTCGATCATACCGTGCGCCGCCACATTCCCGGCGCCGATGATAATCGCGAGGGCGTGCGTCAGCCGGCGCGGCGAGTGCATGTCGATCACACGGCGCGCTCGGGTCCCCAACGCGTGCGCGATCTCATTCCCGGGGATGCCGACGAGCTGTTGAAAGGCCGCGTTCAGATCATCAATCTCTGGCGGCCGATCCGCGGTCCCGTGCTGGACGCGCCGCTCGCGGTCGGCGACGCCAGCAGCGTCTCGCCGCAGGACCTGATCCCCTCGGACCTCGTCTACCGCCACCGCACCGGCGAGACCTACGCCGTCACCTATAGCCCCAAGCACCGCTGGTTCTATCTATCGAGGATGCAGGCCGACGAGGCACTGCTCATCAAGTGCTACGACAGCAAGACCGACGGCCGCGCCCGCTTCGCGCCGCACACGGCCTTCAACGATCCCACCGCTCCCACCGGCGCCCCACCGCGCGAGAGCATCGAGGTCCGGACTCTGGTGTTCCACGCGGAGTGAGCGACAGTCAGATCAACAACATTCACGTCAGTTCCCTCTCCGCCCCATCGGGGCGGAGAGGTCAGGTGAGGCGGGGCGATCTCTAGAATACGTCCCGGTTTGGCTGAGAAAGCCAGACCGTACCGATGGACTTCGGCAAGAGGCGGTCAGCGCCCAGGCGGCCGTGCGCTCGTTGCAAGCAGCACGCCCACAAGGATCGTACCGATGCCGATCACGTGATAGAGGTGGAGACTCTCGCCGAGGAAGATGATCGCGAAGATCGTGCCGAAGGCCGGCAGCAGATGGAGCATGAAGCCGGCACGGTTGGGCCCAACAACAGAGGCGCCGTAGTTCCAGCAGAAGAAGGCGACGATCGAGGCGAAGATCCCGACATAGAGCGCCGCCTCGACCGAGCCTGGGGTGAGAGCCGGTGTGCGGATGAACGCGGTTTCGAGCGCGTAGAGTGGCGTCAACATGACAACGCCCGCCACCGCTATCGAGAAGAGCAACCCAATCGGGTCGAGCTCCCTCGGCCGCCGTTTCAGCAGCACGGCGTAGAGGCCCCAAAACGGCATCGCCGAGAGGATCACGACGTCGCCCAGCTTGACCTTGAAATCCGCAAGGGCCGCGAGGTTGCCCTCCTCCATGATGGTGAGGATGCCAAGAAACGAGATCACCATGCCCGCGATCTGCCGCGGGCTCGCGCCATCCCGATCGATCAGCCATGAGCACATGATGATGAAGATCGGCGCCGCGGAGTTCATCACCACGGCGTTGACGGTGGTCGTGCTTTGCAGCCCGAGATAGGCAAGCAACTGGAACATCACCACGCCCGAGCCGCCTAGCCCGGCGAGCAGCCGCCAGTGCCGGCGCAGGACCGCGCCCTGACCGCGAAGCCGGGGCAGCGCGAAGGGTGCGAGGATCAGCAGCGCCACTGCCCAGCGCCAGAAATTGAGCGCGATCGGCGGCATGTCCCCGCGGATCGCGCGTCCCACCACCCAGTTGCCGCCCCAGCACATCATGGTGACGGTGAGCGCGGCATAGGGCAGGAGCACACGCCAGCGCGGCATGAGGGCTGGAGAAGCGACGGAAGCGTCTAGCGGCATGGACGGCGAGGATGGCGACCCGTCCCACACGCGTCAACCGCGCGCGACGCGAGGGAACTCTGCCGGAAGCGATCGCGCTCAGAGCATCTCGACCGTGGGCGTGAAGATATAGCCCGAGCCGCGCACCGTCTTGATCAGCGTCGGCGTCTCCGGATCATCGCCGAGCTTGCGGCGGAGCCTGCCGACCTGCACGTCGATCGCGCGATCGAGCGGAGCCGCTTCACGATTGCGCGCAAGCACCAGAAGTCGGTCGCGGTTTAGCACTTGGTTGGGATTGGTGACGAAGGTCGCGAGCAGATCGAATTCACCGGGGGTGAGGCGCACGGCCGCGCCGTCGGGGGTCACCAGCTCGCGTGCCCCGAGATCGAACTCCCAGCCCGCGAAGCGCGCCCGCGAGGGCGCGCTCGGGACACCGTTGCCGGCGGAGGTAGCGGCCATGCGGCGCAGCACGCTCCGCATGCGCGCCAGCAGTTCGCGCAGGCGGAACGGCTTGGAGAGATAGTCGGCGCCCATCTCGAGACCGACGATCTGGTCCACAGTTTCACCGCGCCCGGTGAGGATCAGGATGCCGACCTGCGGGCTCCCGTCGCGCACCGCACGGGCGAGGGTCAAGCCGTCCTCGCCGGAAAGCATCAGATCGAGGAGCACCAGGCTCACGCTCTCCCTCGCGATGACCTGTCGCATGCCCGCGCCGTCATGCGCCGTGCTGACGCGAAACCCCTCGCCCTCGAGATACTGGCTCAGGATCTTGCAGGTTTCCCGATCGTCATCGACAACGAGAACATGGTCGAGCATGGCCACTCAGGCGCTGAGCGGTTCCGTCGCGGTATCGAGCCACGCCTTCGTGTCGGCGTCGACCGACGGGCCGATCTCGCGCCGAACCCGCGCGTGGTACGCATCGAGCCAGGCGATCTCCTCGCGCGTCAGCAGAGAGGGCTCAACCAGGCTGCGGTCGATCGGCGCGAGCGTCAGCGTCTCGAAGCCAAAAAGCTCGCGCTCCGCGTCGGGCATCGGCGCCGGTATGACCACGACAAGGTTCTCGATCCGGATGCCATAGGCGCCGGTCTTATAGTAGCCGGGCTCGTCGGAGACGATCATGCCCGGCAGCAGCGGTTGGGTATTGGGCATCTTGGAAATTCGGTGCGGGCCCTCGTGCACGTTGAGGTAGCTGCCGACGCCGTGGCCGGTGCCATGATCGAAGTCGAGCCCGACTTGCCAGAGTGCGTGACGCGCGAGGGCATCGAGCTGCGAGCCCGTGGTGCCCTTCGGGAACCGGCACATGGCGAGCGCGATATGGCCCTTGAGCACGCGCGTGAACCGATCGCGCATCTCGACGCTGGGCGTGCCGATCGCGACCGTACGGGTCACGTCGGTCGTTCCATCGAGATATTGCCCGCCGCTGTCAACGAGGTAGAGCGTTCCCGGTTCCAGCGTCTTCTCGGTCTTGGGCGTGGCGTGATAGTGCACGATCGCGCCGTTGGACCCCGCGCCCGAGATCGTGTCGAAGCTCAGGTCCCGGAAGTGCTCACCCTGCCGGCGGAGCGCCTCCAGGCGATCGGAGGCGGCGATCTCGCGCAAGCTTCCTTTCGGAGCCTCGCGGGCAAGCCACGCGAAGAAGCGCGCGAGCGCCACGCCGTCGCGCCGGTGCGCCGCGCGGGTGCCTTCGAGCTCCGCCGGGTTCTTGCTGGCTTTCGGCACCAGGCATGGGTCCGCGCCTCGGCGGATCTCGGCGCCGGCGGATTGCAGCCGCTCGAAAATCCAGGCGGCAGCGCTCGCGGGGTCGACTTGGACGCGGCGATGCGCAGCCGCGAGGGCATCGAGTGCCGGGCCGAATTCCGCGGGCTCGCGGACGCTGACGCCATTGCCGAGATGAGGAAACACCGCCGGAGTGAGCTTTCGACGGTCGATGAACAGCTCGACCGTGCCGTCGCCCGCGACCAGCGCGAATGAGAGCGGCAGCGGCGTGCGCGGCACGTCGCCGCCGCGGATATTCAGGAGCCAGGCGATCGAGTCGGGCGAGGTGATCACCGCTGCGTCGACCCGCTCGCGCGCCAGACCTTCGGTGATGCTGCGGCGCTTTGCCTCAGCGCTCTCGCCGGCAAAGCGCAGCGCATGCGGCACCACCGGCGCCAGCGGCGGCGGCGGCTGATCGCGCCAGATCGCATCCACGGGATTGCTCTCGAGCGGCCTGAGGCTGCCGCCCGCCTGCTCGGCGGCGGCGCGAAGACGCTCGACCTCGCCTACCGTGTGCAGCCATGGGTCGTAACCTAGGATCTGGCCGGGCTTGAGGGATGTGGCGATCCAACTCGAGGGCGGCTCGTCGATCAGGTGCCTGCGCTCAAAGACCGCACCATCGACCTCCGCCTCGGCCTGCAAGGTGTAGCGTCCATCCGCGAAGATCGCGGCGCTCTCAAGGAGCACCACCGCGAGCCCGGCAGAGCCGGTAAATCCGGTGAGCCATGCGAGGCGCCGCGCCCGCGCCGGCACGTATTCGCCCTGGTGCTCATCGGCGCGCGGAACGAGAAAGCCGTGCACGCCGCGTCGAGCGAGCTCAGTGCGTAGCTCGCCCACGCGCGCAACCGTCGCGGCAGGTAAGGTCTCGGCCGGTGACGCGTGCTCAGCCAGCTCCGCGCGCAACGCAGCGAGCTGCGCCGCCAATCCCGGCGTCATCCTAGGAGCCACGAATGCGAGCCAGGCGCCGGGATCCGGCCCCACCGGCGCGGCCAGCACGCCTGCCAGGAGCCCCCGCACACTCGCGGCATCATAGGGTGAGCCCACCTCCTTCAGGAGGGCGTTCAAGCCCGCGTCGCCACGGTAAACTCCAGCCAAACCCGCTCGATCATCCATGACGCGACTCTCCGATGCCGATTTGACCCTAGGCGCGCCAAAGTCCTGACACAAGTGTTAAAGAACTGTTGCCCCTCAAGGGGATGCGGCGTGCCCGCCATGCGCAACCGGAAGTGCTGGGCTGCGCTAATTCCGCTTCAATTCAGGTCGTATACCCTTACCTATGTTGCACATGCGAGATGTGATTTCGCACGTGCACATTCGTAAGGAGTTAGGACCATGACTATGCTTTCCAGGTTCACCGACGGCTTGATCGGACGCTTCGAGAACTGGCGTGCCCGCGAGCGGGCTTTCCGCGAGCTTTCATCGCTCGACGATCGGTCGCTCGCCGATATCGGCCTCGCGCGCTCGGACATTCCCTTTGTCCTCGACCCTAAGCCGGTCGAGCGTAGCGTCAGCCGCCTCGAGCCCGAAGTCGCCAACAGCAACGTGCGCCACGCCGCGTAATGCCGCGTCCGCGCGTGTCGTTATGCATCTGATTCCCTGTCCTCGACCCGGCGCGAAAGCGCCGAGGTCCAGGGCAAGCCGTCACACCACGAACAAGATCAATCCCAGCGAGATCGCTCCCCCCGCCCAGCAGTAATAGGCGAAGGGATCGAGCGCCTCGAAATCGTGGCGCCGAAAATATCGCATCAGGAAGGCGACGCTGAGGAACGCGGTAATGCCGGCAACCAGGCCCGCGAGCCACGCAATCCCGTTGATGTGCGCCCCCTCGCGCAGGAGCTTCGGCACCTCCAGCACTGCCGCGCCCAAGATGATCGGCGTCGCGATCAAGAACGAAAAATGCGCCGCTGCCTGATGGCGGAGACCGATCAAAAGGCCCCCCACTATGGTGGCGCCCGAGCGCGATATGCCGGGGATCAGCGCCGTGCTCTGCAACAAGCCGATCAATAAGGCGCCGCTCCAGCTCAGATCCTCCAAGTCCTGATCGCCACCGCGTCGGCGTAATCGCTCGCCCACGAAGAGCAGCCCGCCGTTCAAGATCAGGAAGACTGCGGCCACCACGGGCGCGCCGAACAGCGCGCCCAAGGGTTTGCGCAGCCCGAAGCCCAGGATCACCGCGGGTATGGTGGCCACTACGATCAAAGCGAGCAATCGCCACTGCGCCCGCCGCTCCTCTGGCAACCCACGCCCGAGCACGGCCAAGAGCAGCCCAATCCAGTCGCGCCAGAAGTAAAGGAGCAGCGCTGCCGCCGTGCCGAGATGGAGCACCACGAGGAATGGCAGAAAGTAGGCCGCGTTCTCGTCGACGTCCCAGCCGAGGAGCTTCGGCAGCACCACGGCATGCCCGAGGCTGCTCACGGGGAAGAGCTCGGTCAATCCCTGGAGGATCGCCATGAAAATCGCTTGGATTGCGGTCACGTCGACGGTCCCTCCTCCAAGGCTTCGGGCCGGCACCATATTCGCCGCTGGATAACCAAAGCGCACCAGCCATCGATGGTGCCGCGCGTCACTAGACTGAGACGCTGTGCACGGTGCGCGGCGAGCACATAGGGCGCTTGCGATTCGATGAGGCCGGCGAGGACGGCAACGCCGCCCGGCGCAAGGACGCGCCTGAGATCGACGGCCATACGCGCGAGCGGACGGGCGAGAATATTGGCGAGCACGAGATCGTAAGGGCGGCGGCGGCGGATTTCGCGGCTCACGTACCCGCGGCTCCAGAGGGCCGTGACTCCAGCGGAAACGCCGTTGCGTCGGACATTCTCGCGCGCCACCCGCACCGCGCCGCCGTCGACATCAACGGCGAGCACGTCGCGCGCGAAGGTCTTCCCCGCCGCGATGGCGAGGATACCCGTGCCGGTTCCCATGTCCAGGACGCGATGAAACCGCCGCTTTCTCGAGAGCTGGTCGAGCGCGACAAGACAGCCCTCGGTGCTCGCGTGCTCGCCCGTGCCGAATGCGGTCGCGGCATCGATCAGCAACCCGATCGTGCCCGAGGGCGGCCGGCGCCGCTGATGCGAGCCATAAACGAAATAGCGCCTGATCAGACGCGGCGGGAAACTCTCCTGGTTCTCGCGCACCCAGTCGCGCGGGGGGAGCCGATCAAAGATGGGTTTGGGAGGCGGGCCGCGGCCGGCCCACGCCAAGGCGAGCGCCGTGTCGAGGTCCACGCCGGCGAAGGGAGCGAGCGAAATCCCCTCGACGAGCCAAGCACTGCCATTCGCGGTTTCAAAGGTGCTCACAGCGCCGCAGATCGGGCCCAGCGCCGCGGCCGCACGCTGCGCAAGCTCGGCATCGGCCGCCATCAACTGCAGCCGCCAGACCCCACCCTCATGCATCATGCGCCGTTCCGCCGCGAGCGGGGCATCAACCCGCGAGACCGCGGAGCGCGTTGCGCTCGGCCGCGATCGCCTGCTCGAAGATCATGGTCTTCCAATCGTCCTTGTCGCCGTAGAAGGCGTCGCGCACCATCGCCTTGATGTCGCGGCCTTGCGGGCTCCGAACGTCGCCGTGGATGTGCAGCCAATTGTCGGCCCGGACGGCGTCCAACACCTGATGCAGCGGCAATGTGCCGTACTCCAGCGCGAGGCCGGTAAAGTCGACTCGCTGGTGTCGCTTCTCGAGTCCGGTGAGGATATCCCCTTGCACGTCCGCCGAGCTGGAGTTGCCGAGCGCCGTCGAGGTGATGCGGTCGCCGAACCACTGCCGCGCCCGCGACAGCGCGGGCGTGTTTGGCGCGTGCGTGACGATCGGCTCGCCATAGCCCCAGGGCCCCAAGCCGGTGTGGAAGTCGATCACCGCCAAGCGCCGCGCATACGCCGCGTGCTCGGTGACGACCTTGAGCAAGGTATCGCGGGACCACGTCGGCTCGCCTCCGCCATAGAAGACGCCGTCGGCGTGATTGTACTGGCCGGCCGTGATCGCGAACTGCAGCGCGGCCGGGCCGTGCTTGCTGCCATACGCGTCGAGCCGTCGGCGTGCCGCCTCGAGCGCGGCATCCTGCCATTGGCTCGGGCAAATCGCATCCGCGAGCTCGTCATAGCCGGGATTGCGCGGTAGCGGCGCTGAATGGTCGACAAAATTGCGGTTGAGGTCGACATTGTCCTCGGTGACGCGGCGCAGCCAGGCAAAACCATAGGGATTGATGGCATGGATCGCGACCAAAGCCGTACCCGCCGGCAGCTCGCGCCCAAGACCCGCCTCGAAGCTGCCGACCTGCGCGCCCGAGCCGCAGAAGCCCTCGGCGCCGTGAGTCGCCGAGATCGTGATCAGGATTCGGCTGGCATCGCGCGGACCCAGGCGTGCCACATCCGCCGCGAGTTCCTCTCCGTTTGGCCCCTTCACCTTGGGATTGACGTAAGTCACGAGCGCCGCTCCCGCGTGCGTCGCCGCGTCGCGGAATTTGCGCCGAGCTTCGCGGTAATCGCCGGAGAAATAGTCGCGCACAGGCATGGAAAATCTCCTCGAAATCAGGCCCGCTCGACGAAGCTGTCCATCACCATCTTGTCCCCGGCCTTGTCGAAAGCGATCGCGAGCTTGCTGTCCTCCACGCGCTGGATCGTGCCGTAGCCGAATTTCTGGTGGAAGATGCGGTCACCGGACTTGAACCCGCCGACGCGCTTCACCTCCTGGCCCCGCACTGGCACGGCACGCCCTTCGATCAGCGGCGCACCCG
This sequence comes from Allostellaceae bacterium, assembly GCA_035938015.1. Lineage (GTDB taxonomy): Bacteria > Pseudomonadota > Alphaproteobacteria > ATCC43930 > CGMCC-115725 > DASZHJ01. The sequence goes on along the minus strand of DASZHJ010000438.1, from coordinate 14,281 downwards.
AGCGAGGCGACCAGCGCGGCGCGCGCAGCACTTCGGTCTTGCCCCAGCCCGCAAGGTCGCGCGGCTCCGACATGCCCGGCATCAGCCCGGTCTCCGCCAGCATCTCTACATGCGCCGTGGGTAGCTCGTCGACGAAGCGCGAGGGGATCGAACTCTGCCATTGCCCATGAATTCTTCTATTGGCGGCGAAGCTGACACTCGCCCGCTTGCGCGCGCGGGTGAGACCGACATAGGCGAGCCGACGTTCCTCCTCCAGCGCCTTGAGGCCACTTTCCTCCAGCGCACGCTGATTCGGGAACACGCCCTCCTCCCAACCCGGCAGGAACACGCTGTCGAACTCGAGGCCCTTGGCGCTGTGCAGCGTCATCACGTTCACCATGTCGCCGGCCCCGCTCTCGGCCGCATCCATCACCAAGCTTACATGCTCCAGGAAACCGCCAAGGTTTTCGAACTCCGCCATGGCGGCGACCAGTTCTTTGACGTTCTCGACCCGGCCCGGCGCATCCGCGGACTTGTCCGTCTGCCACATCTCGAGATAGCCGGACTCCTCGAACACCAACGCCGCCAGCTCCGTATGCGGTAGCGCGGCTTCCTGCGTGCGCCACCGGTCGAGGCTCACCAGAAAGCCGTGCAATGCCTTGCGCGCGGCGGGCTTGATCTCGTCCGTCTCGATCAGGCGATGCGCCGCGTCGATGAGCGGAACCTGCTGCGCCCGCGCCGCCGCGTGCAGCGTCTGCATGCTCGCCTCGCCGATGCCGCGGCGCGGCACGTTGACGATCCGCTCGAAAGCGAGATCGTCAGCGGGTTGGTGGATCAGGCGGAGATAGGCAAGCGCGTCGCGAATCTCCTGCCGCTCGTAGAAGCGCGGGCCTCCGATGATCCGATAGGGCAAGCCGATCTGGATGAAGCGCTCCTCGAATTCTCGGGTCTGGAAACCCGCGCGCACGAGGATCGCGGTCTCCGCGAGCGCTTCGCCCTTGCGCTGAAGCGATTCGATCTCGTCGCCGACCCAGCGCGCTTCCGCCTCGGAATCCCAGACCGCGCGCAGCCTTACTTTCTCGCCCTCGTTGGCCTCGGTCCACAGCGTCTTGCCGAGCCTGCCCTCGTTGTGCGCGATAAGCCCGGACGCGGCCGCGAGAATGTGAGGCGTCGAGCGGTAATTCTGCTCCAGCCGCACGATCTTGGCGCCGGGGAAGTCCTTCTCGAAGCGCAGGATGTTGCCGACCTCGGCGCCGCGCCAGCTGTAGATCGACTGGTCGTCGTCGCCGACGCAGCAGAGATTGCGATGACCCTGGGCCAGGAGCCGCAGCCAGAGGTATTGAGCGACGTTGGTGTCCTGGTACTCGTCGACGAGGATGTAGCGGAAGCGACGTTGGTAATCCGCGAGGACGTCGGCATGCATCGTGAGCAGCGTCAGGTTATGCAGCAGCAGATCGCCGAAATCGACGGCGTTCAAGGCGAGAAGGCGCTGCCCATAATCCCGGAAGAGCTCGCGCCCGCGCCCGTCCGCCACCATCGCGGCCTCGTCGGCGGGAACCTTGTCCGGGGACAGCCCGCGATCTTTCCAACGATCGAAGGCGGAGAGCAGCATACGCGGCGGCAGGCGACGGTCGTCGATGTTGGCCGCCGCGATGATCTGTTTCACCAGGCGCAGCTGATCGTCGGTATCGAGGATGGTGAAATTCGACTTGAGCGCGATGCGCTCGGCATGGCGGCGAAGGATACGGGCAGCGATCGCGTGAAACGTGCCGAGCCAGAGTCCATCTACGGCTGCACCGATCGTCGCCTCGAGCCGCGCGCGCATCTCGCGCGCGGCCTTGTTGGTGAAGGTGACCGCCAGCAACTGGCCGGGGAACGCCCGCCGTGTGGCAAGAATGTGGGCAAGGCGCGTGGTGAGCACGCGCGTCTTGCCGGTGCCGGCGCCCGCCAGCACCAAGACAGGCCCGTCGATGGCTTCGACCGCCTCGCGTTGTGCGGGATTGAGCACCGCCAGATAAGGCGGCGCCGCGGCGGCCACCATCGACTCGATCTGCTCGGACATGCCTCGCTATAGAGCAGAGACGGGGTCGCGCGCAAACCCTCGCTCGTGTCCCGCCCCTGAAATTCGTAAGACGAATTTCAGGGATGAGCGGGCCACTAAGATATTGAAACTAGTGTGATTCAGATTCCGAAGTTCGCAGCGAACTTAGGGATCATCACACTAGCGTGTGGAGGCGAGCCGACCTTGGCCGCTGAGCGCCTGCTTGAGCGCGGCCTCGAGGAGTTCGAGTCCGAGATCGATCTCGGACTCGCTCACCGTCAGGGGCGGCGCGATCCGCATCACGCCGGCGGAATGGCCGGCGCGCACGATGTTCGCGCTGAGTCCGAGCGCGAGCGCAGCACCGGTCACGGCGTCCGAGAGCGCCTGTGCGGATTGGCCGCCGCCTACGTCAGGCGCGAACTCCAGGCCCAGCAGCAATCCTCGGCCGCGAACATCGCCGATGCACGGATATTTCCTCTGCAGATCCCGCAGGCCTTGCTTCAGCCGGGCGCCGAGCTCGCGCGCTCGCATCGGCAGCCGATCGCGCTCGACGATCTCGACGACCTTGCGACCGACGGCTGCGGGCAGCGGATCGTTGACGTGCGTGGTGTAGAAGAGAAATCCGCGCTCATCGCAGGTCTTGGAGATGTTCTCACCCACCAGCACCGCCGAGAGCGGCAGTCCCGCACCCAGCGTTTTCGAGAGCACGAGCAGGTCAGGAACAACACCGTCGCGCTCGAAGGCGAACATGGTGCCGGTCCGGCCCATGCCGGTCTGCGCCTCGTCGAGGATCAGCAGCATGCCGCGCTCGACGCATTTCCGCTTGAGCGCCGCGAGATAACCCTCGGGCAATTCGATGATGCCCCCGCTGCTCAAGACCGGCTCGGCGATAAAGGCCGCGAGATTGCCGGTGCTTTGTCGGTCGAGAAAATCGAAAGCATCGTCGAGCTCGACCTGCCAGTCGATGCCGCCGAAGCGCGGACGGTAGGCATTGGGCGCGGGAATCGCGAAGGAGCCGACCGCCATCGGCCCGTAGCCGCGTCGCCCCGCCTTGTAGGTCGCCGATGCCGCGGCGCCCGTCATGCCGTGCCAGGACTGTGCGAAACCAACGACCTCCCAGCGGCCCGTCACCAGCTTGGCGATCTTGATCGCGGCCTCGTTGGCCTCGCCGCCGGTCGAGAGCAGCATGACCTTCGGCAAACTCGGCACCAGCCGCGCCAAGGCCTCCGCGAGCTCCACCGCTTCTGGACTGATCATCGAGGAGAACAGATGATCGAGTCGACCAGCGGCGTCGCGTACCGTCGCAACGATCTCGGGATGACAATGCCCGAGGATGGCGCTCATCTGTCCGGAGGTGAAATCGAGCACGCGCCGCCCGTGCGCGTCATAAAGAAACGCGCCTTGGGCGCGCACCGGCACGAAATCCACGAAGGCGCCGCCATAGCGCAGCAGATGCCGGTTGGCTCGCGCCAGCATGTCCGTGTCCCGATCCGCCGCTCCTCGCCCTTCCATTGGCAACCTCCAAGTATGTATCGCGACAATAACGCCGAGCCACGCCCACTGTCACGATTTGCCGACAGTCCGGCTCCCGTGCCTCATGCTATCGTTTCAACTGGAAACGACAGAGAGGAGGACATCGCCAATGCCTGCAAGCCAGAGCGATAGGGCCATGCGCTTCCGCAAGCTGCATGAAGGCCCAGGGGCGTTCGTGATCCCGAACCCCTGGGATGGCGGTTCGGCGCGCCTGCTCGCGGGGCTCGGATTCGAGGCCCTGGCGACGTCGAGCGGCGCCTCGGCGGGCGTGCTTGGCCGCCGCGACGGCGCGGTGACACGGGACGAGGCCTTGGCCCATGCGCGCGCCATCGTCGAGGCAACCGACCTGCCGGTCTCGGCCGATCTGGAAAAGGGTTTTGGCGACGCGCCCGAAGCCGCCGCCGAGACGATCCGCGGCGCGGCCGCGGTGGGGCTGGTCGGCGGCTCCATCGAGGATGCCAGCGGCAATCCGCAAAAGCCGCTCTACGACCTGAGCCACGCCGCCGAGCGGGTCGCCGCCGCGGTCGCGGCAGCGCGAGCGCTGCCCTTCCCGTTCACGCTCACCGCGCGCGCGGAGAACCATATCCGCGGCAATCCCGACCTCGACGATACGATCAAGCGCCTCAGAGCCTACGAGGCGGCGGGAGCCGACGTGTTGTTCGCGCCGGGCTTGCCGGATCTTGCAGCGGTGCGGACGGTTTGCGCGGCTTTGTCGAAGCCGTTCAATTTCATGATCGGCATGAAGGGTCGCTCGTTTCCGGTGGCCGACCTCGCGGCTGCCGGTGTCCGCCGCATCAGCCTTGCGAGCTCGCTCTACCGCGCCGCCATGACGGGCTTGCTCCAGGCCGCCCGCGAGGCCAAGGAAAAAGGCACCTTTGGTTATATCGATACGATCGTGCCGACGCCGGAGCTGAATACTTTCATGCGAGGCTAGCTCGCTCTTCGTTCAGATCGAGCCGCCCCCTCACCCTCCCCTCTCCCCGACGGGGAGAGGGTTACGGAGGCTTAGCGAGCGAAGCGACCCCCGGGTCGAAGAGCCCGGGGTGGGAGAGGAGGTGCTTCGCGCCGTCGCGGAGACAACTATCCAAGCACTGGATAGCCGGCTTTGATGGCACGGTCCTCGGTCTCAGGCAGGGTGGAATACGTCTTCGCCTCAGCGCGAACGAAGCCTGCGAGGGCGAGGGGCTGGCGCAAGTCCGGGGGCACCCGCGCGAATGTCCGCGCGAGAAGCGCCGCCTGCTCCGGATCGCTTCCGGGCGACGCCATCAGAAGCGGGATCGGCGACGGATCCGTGCTCTCGACGATCCGCGCTTGCCGTGTCATCTCGGGCTCGTAGATCCGCAGCAGGTCGTGGCAGTAGCTGTCGAGCGGCGCTACGTCGGTGGCGCCTGCGATCAGGGCCTCGAGCGCGCGGCGCGGCGTGAAGACGGGGCCGACCGTCTCGGCATAGAGGCGCGGACGCTGCGGCGTCCGATAGCGCAGCAAGTGGTGGCGGACCGCGTTGTAGCCGGAGTGAGAGCTCGGGATCGTGTAGGCGAGGCGATGGCCGAAGGTGTCCGCGAGCGTGCGGAAGGGACTCTCCGCCTTGACGACGAAATCGGTGAAGTAGATGGGCTTGCTGCCGTAGCGGGCGTCGGCCGGGATGGGCGCCACGATGGGCACGAGGGCGCGCGGATCTTTGGCGAAGGGCAGACCGCAGATGAACGTGGCGGCGAGGTCGTCGCGCTCCCAGAGCTCCTCGAGCTTCGCGGGAAAAGCATGATCGATGATCTCGAGCGGCACGCCGCTCTCCGATGCGACCCATTCGAAGAGACGCCGCCAAGCCGCGGCGGCACCGGGGGCGACGGAGTACATGCGGGCATTGGCGATCCGGGCGGTCATGGCCGCTACTCCGCGAAGACCAGGCGCTGGCCAAGACCCATGCGACGAGCCTTCTCGAGCATGGCATGACCCAGCGCGATGTCGGTGATGCTGAGGCCGCGGTGCCAGAACAGGATGGTCTCGCGGTCGCTCTCGCGGCCTGGTTTCGACCCCGCGACGATCTGGCCGAGCTCGGCGTGCAACGTCCGCTCGGAGAGCCGGCCGGCTTCGACATGAGCCCGGAGCGCGCCGAACGGGCCTTGCCGGCATTGGCCCCAGTCGTCCACCACGAGCTTATCCATGATGTCGGTCAGCGACAGCTCGAGCGCGCTCATGGTGCCATAGGGCACCACGAGGGCACTCCGCTTGATCCACGCGGTCTTGAGCAGCGGCGCGGGCTCGACCAGGCGCGAGGCCTCCACCACGATATCGGCGCCGCTGATGCAGCTCTCCCAGTCCTCGGTCACGACGATGGGCTTGCCCAGGTCGCGCGAGAGCCGGTCGGCGAAGGCCTTGCGGCTCTCCGGCCGGCGCGAATGCACGCGGATCTCCTTGAAGCCGAAGAGGCGATCGAGCAATCGCACGTTCCAGTATGAGCTGCCGCGGGCGCCGATATGGCCGAGGACGGCGCTGTTTTTGCGCGCCAAGTATTTGGCTCCGATCGCCGTAACCGCGCCGGTGCGCATGTCCGTGATGTCGCTGGCGTCGATCACCGCGACGGGCATGCCCGTCTTGGGATCGAACAGGTTCAAGAGCGCCATCTCCGAGCGCAAGCCGTGCTTGTAGTTGTCGACGTAGTCGCTGACGATCTTGACGCCGGCAACACCGAGCGGCGCCACATAGCCGCGCAGCACGTTGAAGTGCCCGTGTATTTTCTTCGGGTCCGGCACCAGATGGACGCGCGGCTCGATGACGGTCTGGCCGCTGCCTTGCGCGCGCAGCACGTCCTCTGTCGCTCCGAGGATCTCGTCGTCCGTGAGCGCGAGTTTTTCGACTTCGGGGCCGCCCAGGTAGGTGAGCTCAATCCTTGGCATTGGTGCTTCCTATCCGCGCATCCGAGCGCCGTCGGGGTCGAAGATCGGAATCGGAGTGACGACCGCGGGCCGGCGGTTGCCAATGATCTCGATCTCGAATCCATCTGAAGCGGTGGCGAGCTCCGCGGGGACGTAGCCAAGCGCCACGGACTTCTTCACGTGGTGGGCGTAGCCGCCCGAGGTAATCCAGCCCACGACCTTGCCGGCGTGCCACACCGGCTCGTCGCCGATGCAGTCGGCGCCGGCGTCCGCGACCACGAAAGTGACGAGGCGACGCTTCGGTCCCATGTCCTTCTCTTTGAGCGCGGCATCACGGCCGATGAAATCGTTCTTGCGCAGATGGACGAAGCGGCCGAGCCCGGCCTCGTGAGGGCCATAGATCGGCCGGAACTCCCGCGCCCAGCTGCCAAAGCTCTTCTCTAGCCGCAGCGAGTTCAGCGCCCGCCCGCCGAACAGCCGCAACCCCAGGTCGCGTCCGGTGTCGCTGAGCAGGTCATAAAGCGCGCGCTGATAGTCGACATCGACCCAGATCTCGTAGCCGAGATCGCCGGTGAAGGTGATGCGGCCCACCTTGGCCGGGATCATGCCCAGATCCGTCTCGCGAAACGAGAGGAACGGGAATGCAGCGGTCGAGAGGTCGATGTGGGTCAAGCGTTGGAGGAGCTCGCGCGAGCGCGGACCCGCGATCGAGAAGCCCGTGAGTTCCGAGCGCAGCGGCCTAATCGCGACGCCGTGGTCCGGCAGCTGCGTCTCGAACCAGCGCATGTGATAATCCTCGGCGATCCCGGACCCGAAAATGTAGAACCGCTCGGGCGCCGCCTTGGCGACCGTGAAGTCGCCGATCAGCTTGCCATTGGGATTGAGCATGGGCGCGAGCGCGAGACGGCCCTGCTGCGGCATGCGCGCCACGAGGAGGTGCGAGAGCCACGCCTCGGCCCCGGCGCCGGTTACCTCGTACTTGGCATAGGTCGAGATCTCCATGAGGCCCACGGCCGTTCGCACCGCGCGGCATTCCGACCCTACGGTCTCGTGCGCATTGGAGCGGCGGAAGGTCACGTCCTCCTCCGGCTTCATGCCGTCGCGCGCGAACCAGAGCGCGTGCTCTAGCCCAAAAGAGACGCCGAACACCGCGCCCTCGGATTTGAGTCGGTCGTAGACCGGCGTGGTGCGGAGCGGCCGTGCCGCCGGCAGCTCTTCGTTGGGAAAGCGGATGCGGAAGCGCCGCGAATAGTTCTCGCGCACCTTGGCGTTGGTGTAGGCGAGCGTCGCCCAATCGCCGAACCGCGCGACGTCCATGCCCCAGATGTCGAAGCCGGGATCACCCTCGATCATCCAGTTGGACAGCGCGAGCCCGACGCCGCCACCCTGGCTGAAGCCGGCCATCACGCCGCAGGCGAGCCAAAAGTTCCGGAGCCCGCGGACCGGGCCGATCACGGGATTGCCGTCGGGCGCGAAGGTGAAGGGGCCGTTGATCACCTTCTTGATGCCCGCGCGCTCGATCGCGGGATAATGCTTGAAGCCGACCTCCAGGCTGGGCGCGATGCGCTCGAGATCGGGCGCCAGAAGCTCGTGGGTGAAGTTCCAGGGCGTCTCCCGCTCGGACCAAGGCACGCCCGCGCGCTCATAGGTGCCCATGAGCATGCCGGTGCCCTCCTGGCGCATGTAGATCTCGCCCTCGAAGTCGATGACGTGGAGCATCTCGGACGTCGACGCCTTGACCTCGGGTATCTCCTCGGTGATGAGGTATTGATGCTCCATGGCGAGCACCGGTAGCTCGAGGCCGACCATGCGGCCGACATCGCGCGCCCAGAGACCTCCGGCGTTGACGACATGCTCGGCGTGAATGTTTCCCTTGTCGGTGACGACAGTCCAGCTCCCGTCGGGGCACTGCTCGAGCGCGGTGACGCGGGTGAAGCGGTAGACCTCGGCGCCCTGGATGCGCGCCGCCTTGGCATAGGCGTTTGTGACGCCCGCGGGGTCGACGTGGCCCTCGATGGGATCATAGAGCGCGCCGGTGAAGTACTTCTTTTCCATCAGCGGAAACTGCCGCGCGGCTTCGTCGATATCGATGAACTCCATGGCCATGCCGAGATAGCGGCCACGGGCATGGGCTTGCTTCAGCCAGTCGAGGCGGTCTTGGGTCCCTGCGAGCATGATCCCGCCGGTGATGTGCACGCCACACGACTGACCGGAGATCTCCTCGATCTCCTTGTAAAGATTGATGGTGTATTGCTGGAGCTTCGCGACGTTGGGATCGAGGTTCACGGTGTGCATGCCGCCCGCTGCGTGCCAGGTCGAGCCCGAAGTGAGCTCGTCGCGCTCCACTAGGACGACATCCTTCCAGCCCGCCTTGGTCAGATGGTAGAGCACGCTGCACCCGACCACTCCGCCACCGATCACCACCACTTGCGCATGAGATTTCATCGCCCGCCCGATCCTTATGCCGGTTCCCTGGGCAATCATAAGTCAGAAGGGCGCGGCGCGCATCGCTTGGGGTCGGTGCGCCACCGCCATGGCGATGGGCCAAACCTTGCGCCGTCCGTCGCTTGGGGTTAGCGTTCGATTGAATCAGCGCGTTTCAACCGGCGGCGCAGACCGCGGAACGCGCTCGATAACAAAGCCGACAGAGGAGGAGCAGTCACATGGCATCGAGAACACCCAGGGATTCCGACCATCCGAAGGTCCACGAGGCGTTCCGGCTCATGAAGAGCGGGCGCATGGACCGGCGCGAGTTCATCCGAGTGGCGGCGCTACTCGGGACCTCGGCGACGGCGGCTTATGCGCTCGCCGGCCTGCCCGAGCCGGCTTACGCCGTGGGCACCCTGCCCTTCCCTGCCGACGACCCCAAGGCCAAATCGGGGGGCATCCTCAAGATCGCGCAGCCGGTCCAGAAGATGGAGGACCCCGCGACCTATTCCTGGGTGGAGATGTCGAACCAGACGCGCCACACCGTCGAGTATCTCGTTATGACGGGCCCGGACAACATCACGCGCCCGATGCTGGCCGAAAGCTGGACTGCCGCGGAGGACCTGAAGACCTGGACCTTCAATCTGCGCAAGGGCGTGATGTGGCACAACGGCGAGGAGTTCACCGCCGACCACGTCCGCTGGAACATCGAGCGCTGGCTCGACCCCAAGACCGCGTCGTCGAACGTCGGCCTCTCCGTCTTCTCGGCGATGGTTGAGGAGACGCCGGAGAAGGACGCCAAGGGCAAGCCCATCAAGCGGATTTCCAAAGGCGCGATCGAGGTCGTCGACAAGAATACGATCCGGTTCCACCTGGCGAAGCCGGTCCTGTCGGCGCCCGAGGATTGCTACAACTATCCGACCGCGATCGTGCATCCGTCCTTCAAGGCCCCGCTCTCCGACAACATGATCGGCACCGGGCCCTTCCAGCTGGCGGAGTTCCGGGTCGGCGACCGCTGTATCCTGAAGCGCGTCACCAAGCTGAAGGACGGCAAGGACTTCACCTACTGGGGCGGCAAGGTCTATCTGGACGAGATCCACTACTACAATTTCGAGGCCGACAATCAGCTCCCCGCCTTCGCCTCCGGCGACGTCGACGGCGTCTACCAATTCACCGTCGAGCAGTTGGACCTCGCCAAGTCGCTGCCGGGCGTGATCCACATCGCGCGCACGGCCCAAACGGTTGCTTGCCGCATGCAGGTCGATCAGAAGCCGTTCACGGACAAGCGGGTGCGCCAAGCCGTCTGCAAGTCGGTCGACAACGAAGCGGTGAAGAAGCTCGTCTATACCGAGGGCGGTGACGTCGGACAGAACCATCACGTGGCTCCGGTCCACCCCGACTTCGCTCCGCTGCCGCCGCTGAAGCGGGACGCCGCCGCGGCGAAGCAGCTTCTGAAGGAGGCCGGCTTCGAGAACGGCATCGAGCTCACCATCGATTGCGGCAACACCGATGGTCCTTGGCATCAGACCGCCTGCGAAGCCATGCGCGATCAGATGAAGGACGCGGGCATCACGCTCAAGATCAACGTGATGCCGGCGGCGAAGTTCTGGGAGATCTGGGACAAGACCCTGTTCGGTATCACAGCCTGGACGCACCGGCCGCTCGGCACCATGGCCATGTCACTCGCCTATCGCACCGGCGTGCCCTGGAACGAGAGCCATTACGCGAACCCCGAGTTCGACAAGGCGCTCGACGCGGCCGAGGCGACGCTCGATGTCGAGGAGCGCAAGCCCAAGCTGATGAAGGCGGCGAAGATCCTCCAGGACGATTGCGTGATGATCATGCCGTTGTTCCGGCCGATCTATACGATCGTCACCAAGAACGTGCAAGGGTACGAGGGTCACCCGACCCAGTACCATCAGTTCAACAAGATCTGGAAAGCCTGACCATACTCTGGCATCAGGCCCGGGAGCACGGGCTCCCGGGCCTGACGCCATCATCGAAAGCGCCGCAAAAACCTAGCCATGCTCAAACTCATCGGCAACCGCCTGCTCCAGATGGTGCTCATCATGGCGGTGGTGTCGCTGGTGATCTTCGCCATCTTCGACAGCGACAAGTTCAAGCGGCAGATCGCCGTGGCGGAGCTCGGCGGGTTTGCCGTTTCCGCCCTGGCGGACCAGGACTATCAGGCCTGGCTCGACAAGAAGGGCCTGAACGTGCCGTTCTACGAGCGCTATTTGAAATGGGTCGGCGGCGTCGTGACCGGCGACCTCGGCCGGTCGTTCGAGAAGAACGAGCCGGTCACCCGGCTGCTCGGCGACCGCCTCGTCAACACGGGCATCCTCGCCTTCTGGGTGTTCGCGCTGATGGTGCCGCTGTCCCTGACGCTCGGGATCATCGCCGGCATGAGAGAAGGCGCGTTTAGGGACCGCGCGGTCTCCTTCATCGCGGTGCTCACGACGTCCCTGCCGGAGATCGCCACCGCGATCGTGCTCACCGTCATCTTCGCGCTGGGTCTGCAATGGGTCCCCGCGAACTCCTCCATGGTCAACGGCTGGGATTGGCGCCAGCTCGCGCTCCCGGTGATGACGCTGGTGCTCTACGATTTCGGCTACGTGACGCGGATGACGCGGGCCTCCATGGCCGAGGTCATGACCTCGCAGTACATCCGGACCGCCGTGCTGAAGGGCTTGCCGCACCGCCGGGTCATCCTGCGGCACGCGCTGCGCAACGCGCTCATCGCCCCCTTCACCATCATCGCCTTGCAGCTCAACTGGATCCTCTCGGGCGTGGTCGTGGTCGAGGTGTTTTTTCAGTACGCCGGCTTCGGCAAGCTGCTGCTCGACGCGGCCTTGTTCGGCGATGTCTACGTGATCCAGGCGGCGACGCTGGTCGCGGTGTTCGTCGCGGTGATCTCGCAGATCATCTCGGACGTCGGCTACACGTTTCTGAATCCCCGCATTCGCTTCAGCTGAGGAGGACCCGTTGGCGAGCGTCGAAGTCCTTGCCGCCCCTCCCTCAACGCCGCCAATCGCCGCGCCCGCCACGGTCCCGCTGCTGAGGCGCCTCCAGCGGCCGCGCGCGTGCCTCGCCCTGCTCCTGTTGATGTGGATCCCGCTCATGGTATCCGTCATGTTCGGCGGCTATCTCGGCGATACCGTCAGGACCTGGGTCCTGCTGCCGGCGATCCCGGCCACTCTCCTGCTCTACATCGTCGCGGTGGTGTCGTGGCGCGAATCGCCGATCGCGGTCGTCGGCGTCAGCCTGGTGTTCTTCTGGCTCATCGTCGCCGTCAGCGTGCCGTTCTTGCCTCTGATCGACCCGAACAAGCCGATCGCGCCTTTCGCCGGGATCGGCGTCGTGAATAAGGGCCACCTGTTCCTGCTTGGCGCCGATTTGAAGGGCCGCGACATGCTCGCGCGCGTGCTGTGGGGCTGCCAGCGCGTCCTGGTGTGGGGTGTCACGGCGACGCTGGTCGCCTATGTCGTCGGCTGCATGCTCGGGCTGATGGCGGGCTATCTCGCCAAGTGGTGGGACCAGGTCATCTCGTTCATCGCGAACGTGCTGCTCTCGTTCCCGGTGATGGTGCTGTTCATCCTGATCCTGAACTATCTGGGCGCGAGCGGCTTCAACATCGTGATCGCCGTGACCTTCGCCTCGGCGCCGGCGATCATGCGCATCGTGCGCGGCTTGACGCTCGATACCAAGACCCGCGACTACATCTTCGCGGCACAGACCCGCGGCGAGCATCCCCTGCGCATCATGATCTACGAGCTGCTGCCCAATGCGCGCGGCCCGATCATCGTGGACGCCTGTCTCAGGCTCGGCTACACCACGGTCGCCATCACCACCCTGACCTTCCTCGGCCTCGGCCTGCAGCCGCCCGATCCCGATTGGGGTCTCATGATCAAGGAAGCCGCAAGGGTGGCGATGCTCTGGAAGTTCTCCTATATGCTGCTGATCCCCGCGCTCTCCGTCTCGAGCCTAATTCTCGGCTTCAACTTGATGGCCGACGGGCTGCGCGAAATGAGCCTCAGGGATTGACCGGAGACACCAAGGAATTGGCCGAGCAGACGCCTGTCCTAGAGTGCCGAGATCTCTCGATCTCCTATTACACCCGCGCGGGCGCGGTGCCCGCGGTGGTCGATTTCAATCTCAAGCTGATGCCGGGCGAGGCCCACGGCATCGTCGGCGAATCCGGCTGCGGCAAATCCACGGTGGCACTCGCGATCATGAGCTACCTGGGCAAGAACGGCGCCATCGTCGGCGGCGAGGTCCTGTTCGAAGGCGCAGACATGCGCACCATGACGCCGGAGCAGCTGCGGCAGATCCGCGGCTCGGAGATCGCCATGGTCTACCAGGAGCCCATGGCTTCGCTCAATCCATCCATGCGGATTGCCGAGCAGCTTGCCGAGGTGCCACGCTACCACGACGGCGTCTCGCGCCAGGAAGCGCTCGAGCGCGCGGAAACGATGCTGGCGCAGGTGCGCTTGCCCGATCCCAAGCGCATCATGAACTCCTATCCGCACCAGATCTCCGGCGGGCAGCAGCAGCGCGTGGTTATCGCCATGGCGCTTCTGTCGAAGCCGAAGCTGCTGCTGCTCGACGAACCGACGACCGCGCTCGACGTGACGGTGGAAGCGGGCATTGTCGAGCTGATCAAAGAGATTTCTGCGACGTTCGGGACGTCGCTTATCTATATCTCGCACAACCTCGGGCTGATCGTTGAGACGTGCAACCGGGTCACGATCATGTACTCCGGCGAGGCGGTTGAGACCGGCGACGTCCGGAGCGTCTTCAATGAGATGCGGCATCCCTATACGCGCGGGCTCTTCAACTCGATCCCGCTCCCCGGCGCCGACAAGAACGCGCGCCCGCTGGTCGCGATCCGCGGACAGCTGCCGGTCCCGCATGCGCGGCCGCAAGGCTGCTATTTCGGCCCGCGCTGCGACCACTTCGCCGCCGGGGTCTGTGACCACCGGCCACTGCCAATGAAACCGGTCGAGCCCAATTCGAGCCACGCCGTCCGGTGCGTGCGTTCTCGCGAGATCGATTGGGAAGCCGCCAAACCGAAGCCGATCGAGCGCGAGCGCGTGACGCCCGGCGAAATGGTGCTCCGAGTTGACAATCTCACCAAGCATTACACGATCGAGGGCAGCGCCGCCCTCCTGATCGGCGCCAAGAAGACCGTCAAGGCCAACGAGAAGATCACCTTCCGCGCCCATGAGGCGGAGACTGTCGCGATCGTGGGCGAATCCGGCTGCGGCAAGTCGACCTTCGCCAAGGTCCTGATGGGGCTCGAGGACGCGACCGGCGGCAAGGTGGAGCTCGGCGATCTCGATCTGGCCAACCTGCCCGTGCAGCAGCGTAACCGCAGCACGATCTCGCGCCTGCAGATGATCTTCCAGAACCCGTTCGACACGCTCAA
>DASZHJ010000437.1:0-21743 GCA_035938015.1 Allostellaceae bacterium | reverse complement strand
CCGGCTGGCGCGCTCATCGAGCCCGATGGCCAACTCTCGACCGACCCGCAGACGCTCTACGGACCCATCGCAGGCCCGGGGCAGCGCAGCCCCGGGCGTGGCAACGGCTCGATCCGCGCCATGGGCGAGCACAAGGGGTCGGGCCTCGCCTTCATGTGCGAGATATTGGCGGGCGCGCTTACCGGCGGCGGCTGCGCTGGTCCCGGCGAGCGCAGCCGGATCACCAACGGCATGCTCTCCATCTACATGTCCCCGGCCGCGTTCGGATCCGAGGCGGCCTTCGCCGACGAAATGCGGGGGTACGTCGACTTCTTCAAGAGCTCGCGGCCCGATCGTCCCGGAGGCGAAGTCCTCACTCCCGGCGAGCCGGAGCTCCGTTATCGTGCCAAGCGCATCAAAGAAGGCGTGCCGCTCGAGGCCGAGACATGGGAGGCCATGCGCTCGGCGGCGCGCAATGCCGGCATCGATGAAAGCCGGATCGCCGATATCGTCGGCTGAAATCCGGCAAATTATTTCGCGGCCAGGCTACCCTGCTTCGCAGGCACCCCGGAAATCTCCGTCACCAGCTTTTGCACCATGGCAGAGGCGAAAGAGTCGAAATCGTCGATCTGGAGCACGAAGGAGCCGGGCCCGCCGATCACGTTCTCTCGGTAGTAGGCCGGCAAACCGCCGGGCGGTTGGGTGTGCGCGATGAAGCCGAAGTTCGGATTGAGGTTGATGATGGCAAGGCCGTTGACGACGATCCCTTTCGCGACCGCATCGTCCCTGGCATCGCTGATGGGACGACCGGAATTGTTGGTGCCGTCGCCGGCAACGTCGATGACGCGCCGGGGACTTGCGAAGGCGGAGCCCTCGAAGCGCTTAGCGGCGAAATCGAGCCCATCGCTGATGGACGTGTGACCCACGAACGAGCGCGGCGCCGCCCGGATCTGGGCGGCGACCACGGCGGCGCCTTCACCGTCGCGGATCACGGACCAGTCGACCACCACCTTCTGCTCGCTGACGCTGGACCACTCGATGAAGCTTACGGCGATCGCGCCCGTCGGCCCCGATCGGATGGCGCTCAGGACCTGCGGGTTCTCGAGCGCCGAGGCGTAGCCCTCGCGCTGCAGCTTGAATTCCTCGTTGTCGATGCTGCGCGAGACGTCCGAGGTGAGGATGAGCTGCAGATCGACGGTCTCGGCCGTGGCACCGGCGGCTCCGACGAGCAACAGAACCGCACTTAACAAGCCGAGAAACTTGCCACGCATGGGCCAACTCCCTAACAAGCCGCCGACACCGAGGGTCCGGCGCGTCGGCGTCACGCCGAGATCACGGGACCGTGACCCCAATCGCTCGCTCCAGGATAGACCTTAACTTCCCAGTTCCGGTCGTCGATCTCGCGGCCACCCCAGCCGATCTCGAAGCAAAAGCCGGAGGGCGTATAGCCATAGAATGAAACCATGCGGTCGTTCTGATGGCGGCCCAGCGTTCGCTGCAGCGGCACGCCCGACTCCTGGCAGCGGTCGAAGGCCGCGCCGACATCGTCGATCGAATTCACCTCGAGCATGACATGGTGCAGCCGCTTGAGGAGCGGCAGCTCCGCGAAGGCGAGCGAGTGATGGCGCGGATTGACGTGCAGGAACACTGCGTGCAGCGGGCGACCCATTACCTCGGTGTCGACGTAGTCGCTGAGCGTGAACCCCAGCACCTCACGATAGAAGCGCTCCGTCTCGGCACTGTCGCGCACATTGACGAGCACATGACCCATACCCTGCTCGCCCGTGCGGAAACCCGAGCGGATCCGGTCGGACGCGAAGGGCTCCAAGGCCGTACAGTGTCCGCAAAAGATTTCGGTGCGGATCCCGTTGGGATCCTCGAACCAAAGCAGGCCATCGACGCTCCGGGCTCCCATTTCTTCCGTCGTGCCGGCGCGAGCCGGTACGCCCGCCCGATCGAGCCGAGCCGCCAGGGCATCAACGCCGGCACGGTCGGCCAACTCCCAGCCAACATAGGCGATGTCGTCCTTGGGTCCCTCATGGAGGAGAAAGCGGTGGGCGTGCCTATCCATCTGCAGCGGAATAGCGCCGTCAGGCCGCGTCGCGCCAATGGCAAGACCGAGCACGTCGCGCGCGAATCGGCGCCAGGCGCCGAGATCGCTCACCTCGAAGCCGAGATACCCAAGCTCCGCCGCCGTACCCATGGGCGAGCTCCCGCAGCCACCAACTCCACCTACCGCCAAAGTATATAGCGCAACCCGCGGGAGTGGCTATCGGCGTAGGTGGGCGCAGTGCGCGCGAGCCACCGGCCCAGCTCCGGATCGGTGTGGCGCACAGGCGGGGGAATGAGGTGAGGCGACGGTGGCTCATCACGGTGCTGGGCGGCGCGGCGAGCGCATGGCCGCGGGCGGCGCGGGTGCAGCAACCACCGATGCCGGTGATCGGCATACTGCAGATCGGGACACCCAACTCCTGGATCTCACGGGATTCCGTCAAGGTCTGAAGGATCGACGTCCTTCTCGGAGCAACTCCCGGCCTAGCATCGAATTCACGCACCCGCGTGCAGCTGGATCACCGGCGACGTTGTTGCAAGAAGGTCCGCAGCAACTTCACCAGGTCCGATACCTCGAAGGGCTTGTGCACGATGGCGTCCGCGCCGAATTTCTTCGCGATCGTCAGGAAATCGGCTCTATCAGCTCGACCGGACATGGCTATGATCTTCACGGCGGGCCGCGCACGACGCATCGCTAACGCGGCATCGCACTGCTCAGGCATCAAAATATCCGTCAGCACCACCGCGGGCGAGAACCAGCGAAAGGCAGCGAGCGCCTCGTATCCATCGCGCGCGGTAGCGACCGGCAGGCCGTACGTCTGAAGCACATCCACAAAGGAATGCAGCAAGCAGGGATCGTCGTCGATCACCAACACGCTGTCAGCGACGTGCCCCTTAAAGCCATCTGGCATGCGGCAACCCTTCTCACCTGGCGAGGATGTTGGCGAGGATAAGGTTAACGCACGGTTAAAGCATTCCGGATTGGGCGCCCATCGGGCAAGAAAAAAGCCCCGCAAAGCAGGGCCTAGGCACGGGCTTAGGAGAATCGGCGTCGGCTCGGCTCCCCGACGTCCGCCTCGGAGAAGAAATACCTTACCGCAGCGAGGCGTTGAGCTTCTCGAGCGCCGCCGCGCCCGGCACCAGGGCCCCGTCGTCGAGCGCGTTGAGCGGCGTCTCCACGGTGTGAAGATGGTCGTGCAAATCCTTCGGCGCTGGCTCGACATAGAGCAAGCCGGTAACGACCTCGCCGGCCGCCTCGCGCTGCTGGAGATAGGTCACGGCGGCAATCCGATCGTGGGGGTCATAGTCCGCGTGCAGCTTGCGCAGGCGCAGCACCGAGCCGTCGTGTTGCGTCACGGTCTCGATGGTGCCGGGCGCGTAGTCCGCGGTGATCTCCTCGCGGCCCGTAATGAAGTCCAGGCGATTGACGGCGTCGTTGTGCTCACGGACATAGTCGAAGCTCTTGGTCGAGCCCGGATGGTTGTTGAAGGCGACGCAGGGGCTGATGCAGTCGATGAAGGCCGCGCCGTTGTGCGTGATCGCCGCCTTGATGAGCGGAACGAGCTGCGCCTTGTCGCCGGAGAAGCTGCGCGCGACGAACGTCGCGCCCATCTGCATGGCGAGCGCGATCATGTCGATCGAGGCATCTGTATTGAGGGCCCCGCGTTTGCTCTTGGAGCCGCGGTCCGCGGTCGCGGAGAATTGGCCCTTGGTCAGGCCATAGACGCCGTTGTTCTCGACAATGTAGACCATGTTGACGCCG
The DNA here is from genome assembly GCA_035938015.1 of Allostellaceae bacterium. Lineage (GTDB taxonomy): Bacteria > Pseudomonadota > Alphaproteobacteria > ATCC43930 > CGMCC-115725 > DASZHJ01. The sequence continues at coordinate 17,950 of DASZHJ010000437.1, read as the reverse complement.
CGCCGGATCGAGTGGGCGAATTGCCCGAGCCCGATCGATGCAGAATCGCCGTCACCGGAGACGCCGAGATAAATGAGATCGCGATTGGCGAGATTGGCGCCCGTCAGCACCGACGGCATGCGACCGTGCACGCTGTTGAAGCCGTGCGAGGCGCCCAGGAAATATGTCGGCGTCTTCGAGGAGCAGCCGATGCCGGAGAGCTTGGCGATCCGGTGCGGTTGCAAGGCGAGATCGAAGCACGCCTGGATGATGGCGGCGCTGATGGAATCGTGACCGCAGCCCGCGCACAGCGTCGAGACCGCTCCCTCGTAATCGCGCCGGGTGTAGCCGAGTTTGTTGGTCGGCAGCTGCGGGTGATGCAGCTTCGGCTTGGCGAGATAGGTCATGGCGCCGCCTTCCTGAGCGGGGTCACCGTGAGCGCCGAGAGCTTCTCGGCGATCGCAGCGGTGATGAAGCGCGCGGTGATCGGCGTGCCGTCGTAGTGCAGCACCGCGATCACCCGCATGGGATCGACAGAGCCTTCATTGATAACCAGTGTGCGGAGCTGGGCGTCTCGATTCTGCTCGACGAGGAACACCTTGTCGTGCTCGGCGACGAAGCGCATGACCTCGTCGGCGAATGGGAAGCCACGCACGCGCAACGTATCGAGGTGTATCCCGCGCTCCTCCAGCGCCTCGAGCGCTTCCTTCATCGCGGGCGTGGTCGAACCGAAATAAATCGCGCCGAACCGGGTTGGCTGTTTGGCGTTGCGCCGGATCGGTGCCGGCACCAGCTTTTTCGCGGTGTCGAATTTTCTGATCAGCCGGTCCATGTTGTCGACGTAGACCGGTCCTTCCTCGCTGTACTTGGCGTAGCGGTTCTTGGTGGTGCCGCGTGTCAGAAACGCGCCACGCGTCGGGTGCGTCCCGGGAAGCGTGCGATAAGGGATACCATCGCCGTCGACATCGAGGTAGCGGCCGAAATCCTTGCCGGCATCGAGCGCCTCGGCGGTCATGACTTTGCCGCGGTCCATCCGCCGGCTGTCGTCCCACTCGAGCGGCTCGCAAAGCCAATCGTTCATGCCGATGTCGAGGTCCTGCATGACGAAGATCGGCGTCTGCAGCCGGTCGGCGAGATCGAAGGCAAGCGCGCCGAACTCGAAACATTCCCGGGGGTCTTCGGGAAACAGCAGTACGTGCTTGGTGTCGCCGTGCGAGGCATAGGCGCAGGAGAGAATGTCCGATTGCTGCGTGCGCGTCGGCATGCCGGTCGAAGGCCCGCCCCTCTGCACGTCGAAGATCACCGCGGGAATCTCGGCGAAATAGGCGAGCCCGATGAACTCTTGCATGAGCGAGATGCCGGGCCCGGACGTGCAGGTGAAAGCGCGGGCACCATTCCAGCCGGCGCCGATCACGATACCGATCGATGCGAGCTCATCCTCCGCTTGGATGATCGCGTAGCGCGACTTCTTGGTTTCGGGATCGTGGCGAAACCGTGCGCAATGGCGCATGAAGGCCTCGGCCATCGACGAGGACGGCGTGATCGGATACCACGCCGCCACCGTGGCGCCACCATAGACCGCTCCCAGCGCCGCCGCGCTGTTGCCGTCGATGAAGATGCGCTTGCCCACGGCGTCCGCGCGCCTCACATTGATCGCCAGGGGACAGCTCAGGTTCCCGAGCGCGTAGTCGCGACCCAGATGAAGCGCGTGCACGTTGGGCTGGATCAGCTTGTCCTTGCCCTTGAACTGCTCGCTGATCAGCGCCTCGATAGCGGCAACGTCGAGGTCGAGCAGCGCCGAGAGCGCGCCGACATAAATGATGTTCTTGAACAGCTGGCGTTGGCGCGCGTCGGTGTATTCGCGATTGCAGATCTCGGTGAGCGGCATGCCGATCACCGTGATATCGTCGCGGAATTTGGATTTCGGCAGCGGCTTGGTCGAATCGTAAAAAAGATAACCCCCGGTCTCGATCTCCTCGAGGTCCTGGTCCCAGGTCTGCGGGTTCATGGCGACCATGAGATCGACGCCGCCCCGCCGGCCAATGTGCCCGGCCTCGGAGATGCGCACCTCGTACCAAGTCGGCAGGCCCTGGATGTTCGACGGGAAGATATTGCGCGAGGCGACCGGTACACCCATGCGCAGGATCGTCTTCGCGAAGAGCGTATTGGCGCTCGCGGAGCCGGATCCGTTGACGTTGGCGAACTTGACGACGAAGTCGTTGACGCTTGCTATCGGCTGCGACATGCCGGTCCCGCCTGTGCCATATCGAGAAGAAACTTGCGCATATCCCAGGCGCCCGTCGGGCACCGCTCCGCGCACAGTCCGCAATGAAGGCAGACGTCCTCGTCTTTCGCCATGATGCGGCCGGTCTTCAGCGTGTCGGAAATGTAGAGATCCTGCGTGAGGTTGTTGGCGGGCGCATTGAGGCGGCCGCGCAGATCCTCCTCTGTGCCGTTCTCCGTGAAAGTGATGCAGTCGACCGGGCAAATGTCGACGCAGGCGTCGCACTCGATGCAGAGATCGCGCGTGAACACCGTCTCGACGTCACAGTTGAGGCAGCGCTCCGTCTCGAGATATCCCTGCTTTTGGTCGAAGCCCAACTCCACCTCGAGCTTCACGTCCTTGAGTGCCACGTCGAGTGCGCGGAGCGGCACCTTATAGCGGAGATCATTGGAAATCTGGTTGTTGTAGCTCCACTCGTGGATGCCCATCTTCTGGCTCGCGAGCGTGACCATGGGCGGCGGCCGGTCGCGCACGTCCTCGCCGTGCAGAAGCTTGTCGATCGAGATTGCGGCCTGCTGCCCGTGCGCCACCGCCCAAATGATGTTCTTCGGACCGAAGGCGGCGTCGCCGCCGAAGAACACCGTTGGAATGCTCGACTGCATCGTGACCGTATCGACCTTGGGCATGCCCCAGCGATCGAACTCGAGGCCGACGTCGCGCTCGATCCAGGGAAAAGAATTCTCCTGCCCGATCGCCAGCAGCACATCGTCGCACTCGAAATGCTGATCGGGTTCGCCCGATGGAACCAGACTCCGCCGCCCCTTCTCGTCGAATTTTGCCGTCACCTTCTCGAAGGTGACGCCGGTGAGCCGTCCGTCCCGATGCGTGAACTCCTTCGGCACGAGATAGTTCAGGATCGGTATGCCCTCGTGCGTGGCGTCTTCCTTCTCCCAAGGGGACGCCTTCATCTCCTCAAAACCGCTGCGCACGATCACCTTGACGTCGTCGGCGCCGAGCCGGCGCGACGTGCGGCAGCAATCCATGGCGGTGTTCCCGCCGCCGAGCACGATCACCCGCCTGCCGATCTTGTCGATGTGGCCGAACGAAACGTTCGAGAGCCAAACGATGCCGATGCGAATGTTGGCCTTGGCCTCGGTGCGGCCGGGAATATCGAGATCGCGGCCTCGGGGTGCGCCGCTGCCTACGAAGATCGCGTCATACCCCTGCGACAAGAGCGCCTTCAGGCTGTCGATGCGCTGGCCGAGGCGCAGCTCGATTCCGCCGATGCCGACGATGTAACCGACTTCCTCGTCGATCACGGTCTCGGGCAAGCGAAACCGCGGGATCTGGCTGCGGATCATCCCACCGGCCTTGGCGTCGCCATCGTAGAGCACGAGGTGATAGCCGAGCGGCGCCAGGTCGCGCGCCACGGTGAGCGAGGCGGGCCCGGCGCCCACCAGCGCCACCCGCTTACCGTTCTTCTTCACGGGGGCGATGGGCAACAACCCGCGGACGTCATCCTTGTTGTCGGCCGCGACTCGCTTGAGCCGGCAGATCGCGACCGGCTCTTTCTCGACTCGACCGCGCCGGCAGGCGGGCTCGCAGGGCCGGTCGCAAGTGCGGCCGAGGATGCCCGGGAACACGTTCGAGGTCCAATTGACCATGTAGGCGTCGGTGTAGCGGCCCGCCGCGATCAATCGGATGTACTCGGGCACGGGCGTGTGGGCAGGGCACGCCCACTGACAATCCACGACCTTGTGAAAGTAATCGGGTTGACTGACGTCGCTCGGCTTCAAGGCAACTCCCTATACCGCGAAACGTGGATTATCCGCCGGCTTCACCAGGGCCGCCATTGGCGGCCAGCGAATTCCACCTGAGTGTTCCATGCATGGGTGGTGCGACGTCAGGCGCCGCCGTTGGATCGATGATCGTCGTAAGTCTCGACCGTACTGTCTAAGGACGGCTCCCGATGTACCTGCCTCAACCCCAGCCGCCGATGAGCGTCAATGGGCAAGGGAAAAACCGGCGCCAAGATGCCCGATCGGGACCCAAATCGCAACGCCCATGAACGGGTTAGGGCTGACCACGGCGACCGCGGGCCAGCCCTGAACCACCCGGGCAAGTTGCACTGCACCACGGCTGACGCGGCGATCAATCATCCCGCGAATTCGCCCAGATCTGAAGGCGCCCTAACCGCGTGCTCGCCGCGCCACCGCGGATACGTGCCCTAGTCCCCGGTTCGCACAAATGCTCGGCCGATAAGCCCCCGCTCGGCGTTATTGGCCAACCGGGCGCCAAGGGTCCGAGAACGGGCTCGGTTCTGGGGCCTCGGGTTCCGGGGCAGGCGCGGGTGCCATGGGCTCGGGAGCCGGCGGCATGGGCCGCGGCGCTGCTTTGCGTGGCGCCGCTTTCTTGGCCGCGGGCTTCGGAGCCGCTTTCTTGGCCACCGGCTTTGGGGCCGCTTTCGCCTTCGCCTTCTTGGTTTTCTTCGGCTTCGCCGCGGATTTCTGTGCCGCGACCTTCCTCCGCGCTCCCTTTGCGGCGGCCTTGCCGCGCGCGGACTTCCGCTTAGCCTTCCTCTTGGTCGCTTTGGCCATGCTCTCTGTCTCCTTTTATGGTGCCCTCGGACGACTTCACGGCAGGCTGCCGAGGTCGTCTCCTAGGATGCTAAAAGACACCGCTGCAGTAAAGCACGGCACGCCTGGAAACTCACGGACCAACGGTGACGAATAGGGACTCGGGCGAACGAGTGCGGGCCGGCACTGCTTCGTGCCCGTCAAGCGTTGCACCCGGCCGACGGGCCGGGTAGACCCGAAGTCCTGAGCACACTGAGCGACGTCAGCGAGCGCCCATGAAAGCCGCCGTGATCGAACGTCCTGGTCTCGACAACCTCAAGGTCGAAGAACTGCCGGTGCCGGAGCCCGGTGTGGGTGAAGTGCTGGTACGGCTGCGCGCGGCCTCGCTCAATTTTCGCGACACGCTCACCGTGGTCGGCGGCTACGGCTCTCGGCAAAAGCGGGAGCGGCTGATCCCGCTTTCCGATGGCGCGGGCGACGTGGCGGCAGTGGGATCAGGCGCCGCGCCGTGGCGTCGGGGTGATCGGGTGATCGGCTGCTTGATGCCGAATTGGCTTGGCGGCGACATCTCGGAGGAGAAGAGCGCCATCTCGCTCGGTGGCAGCGTCGATGGCTGCGCCACCGAATACCGGCTGTTTCCGGCGAGCGGACTCGTGCGCACGCCTGAGCACCTCTCCGACTTGGAAGCCGCGACGCTTCCGTGCGCCGCGCTCACCGCGTGGAGCGCCGTGGTGACGCAGGGTTGCGTTGGTCCCGGTGACATCGTGCTGACCCAAGGGACCGGCGGCGTCTCGCTGTTCGCGCTGCAATTCGCGCGCCTCGCCGGCGCGCGCGTGATCGCGACGTCCTCCGCGCCCGATCGCTTGCAGCGCCTCCAAGACCTCGGGGCCAGCGACGTCGTCAACTATCGGGAGGTGCCGGATTGGGGTCGCTGGGCGCGCGCTCTGACAGCAGGGCGGGGCGTGGACCATGTCGTCGAGGTCGGCGGCGCCGGCACGCTCGCACAGTCGATCCGAGCCGTGCGCGTGGGTGGCATCATCTCGCTGATCGGCGTGCTCGGCGGCGCCAAGCCCGACTTCAATCTGGCGCTGGTCGTGATGCAGAACATCCGCCTGCAAGGCGTGACCGTCGGCAGCCGAGACCAGTTCGAGGCCATGTTGGCCGCCATCGCGGCGCACAAGCTGAGACCCGTGATCGACCGCGTGTTTCCGCTACCGCAGATCCGGACGGCGATCGAGTATCTCGGCACCGGCCGCCACGTGGGCAAGGTCTGCATCGAAATATGAGCGGGTGGAGCCGAACCCGGACGGCTGTCGCGAAGCCCCGGCCGCGGCGGCGCTTCGGCCGCACGCTTTGGTCGGTCGTTCTCGCCGTGCTGTTGCTGGTGCTGGGGCTTCCCCTCGTCGTGGTCGCCGCCTATCGGCTCGTACCGCCGCCAGTCACTCCGCTGATGCTCCTTCGCGCCGCAACGGGCGCGTCGATCCGACAGCGCTGGGTCCCGCTGTCGCAGATGTCGCCCTGGCTGGTGCGCGCGGTGGTTGCCTCCGAGGACGCCCGCTTCTGCATCCATCACGGCTTCGACTACGAGGAGATCGGCGCAGCGCTCGAGCGGTTCCGCGCGGGCGGGCGGTTGCGCGGCGCCAGCACGATTTCCCAGCAAACCGCCAAAAACATCCTGCTGTGGCCCGGCGGCGGCTTCCTGCGCAAGGGGATCGAGGCCTACATCACCGAGCTCATCGAGCTCGGTTGGCCGAAATCCCGCATCCTCGAGGTTTATTTGAACGTGATCGAATGGGGCGACGGGGTCTACGGTGCGGAGCAAGCCGCCCAGACGCATTTCCGCAAACCGGCCTCGGCATTGACGCGGCGGGAGGGGGCATTGCTGGCGGCTATCCTGCCGAATCCGCGTGTGCTCTCCGTTGAGCGCCCCTCGCGCTATATCGAGGAGCGCGTCGCCACCATCGAGGCGCGCACGGTCCAAGTGGATGTCCCGGGCACGGCGAGTTGCCGATAGCCCTTCACTTCAGTTTTTGTGGATACCAGCTCGGCAGGCGCTTCTCGGCAAAACTCGCGAGGCCCTCGGCGGCCTCGGGCATGAGCCGGCGCGAGGCGCCCTCCTGGGCGAGCGCGTCTGAGAAATGCGGCTCGCCGTCGTGCATCAGGCTCTCCTCGATGAGCGCTTTGGTCGTGGCGGTCGCCTCGGGTGCCGCCGTGAGCACAGCCTCGATCACAGGCGCTGCCGCGTCATCGAGCCTGCCCGGCGCGCAGACCTCGTGCACGAGACCGGTGCGGTGGGCGGTTGCCGCATCAAACCGCTCGCCGCTCAGCGCGAAGCGCCCGAGCGCGCGCGGTCCCAGCCGCCGGGTCAGGACGCCCATGATCGGCGCCGGCGTGATCCCCCAGCGCACCTCGCTCAGGGAAAAGACCGCGTCGGTGGTGGCGATCGCGACGTCGCAGGCCGCCACTAGGCCGACGCCGCCACCGAAGCAGCCGCCATGGACGAGCGCGATGGTCGGGCAACGAAAGCGCCGGAGCGCGTCCACCGTCGCGACCGTCAGGCGAGAGAAGGCGAGGCCCGCCTCGAGCGTCTTGCCGGCGAGCTCCCGGAGGAAAGCAAGGTCGGCGCCGGCCTGGAAATGCTTGCCGTTGCCGCGCAGCACGACCGCCCGGACGGCCGCGTTTGCCGCCAGCGCCGCAAAAGCGCGCGCTAGGCCCTCGATCACCGCATCGTCGTAAGCATTGTTCACGGCGGGACGGTTGAGGGTCACGGTCGCCACGCCTCGCGCGTCGACCTCGCTCAGGACTACGCTCTCGCTCATGAGGCGCTCAGCCCTCCCGCACGATCAGGCTGCCATAGGCATGCACCTCGGCAGTCTGCCCCGGAAACAGCACGGTCGTCGAATCCAGTTGGCTCAGGATCGCCGGACCTTCGATCGTGGCGCCGGCACCAATGCGGGCGCGGTCATAGACCGGAGTCGGGCGCATCTCACCGTCGAAATTCACGCTCTGTTTGCCGACCTCTGCATCGGCGAGGTCGGCGGCGTTCGGAAGCTTGGGGATGGCGGGCCTCGGCATGGCGCCCTCGGCGGTCACGCGAAGAGTGACGATTTCCACCGGCGTATCGGGCTGGCTGAAGGTATAGAGCTGCTCGTGGAGCGCGTGGAAGGCGGCGATGGTGCGCTCCACCGCCGCCTCGGTGACCTCGGCACCGCCCCAGGGCACCGTGAGCTCGAATCCCTGATGGAGATAGCGCAGGCTCGCCTGCCAGCGGGTCGATCGATTGGCGGCCGGCACGTGCTCGTGCTCGAGCCAGGTCTCGGCTTCGCGCTGTAGCTCCGCGAAGACTCGAGCCATGCCCGGAAGGTCGTATTTGGGCGGGCGCTGCAGCGCCGTGCGCGCGAACTCGGATTTGACGCTGGCCACCAGCAGCCCCAACGCCGAGAGCACGCCCGGAGAGGGCGGCACCAGGATGGTCTTGATGCCGAGCAGGCGAGCCAGCGACGTGCCGTGCAGCGGCCCTGCCCCGCCGAACGGGAGCAGCACAAAGTCACGGGGATCGTGGCCGCGTTCCACCGAGACAACGCGGATGGCACCCACCATGTTGTTGTCGATGATCGAGAGCATGCCGCGGGCGGCGCGCGCTCGATCAAGGCCGAGCGGTCGGCCGATCCGCGTCTCTATCGCGCGCGCGGCGGCATCCTGATCGAGACGGATACGACCATCCAGCAAAGCCGGCGTCAGCCGGCCCAGCACCAGATTGGCGTCGGTGACCGTGGGCTCCGTCCCGCCCCGCAGATAACATACCGGACCCGGCACCGCGCCGGCGCTCTCGGGTCCGACGGTGAGCGCGCCCGCCGGGCTCACGCGCGCGATCGAGCCGCCGCCGGCACCGATGGTATTGATGTCGATCATGGGGAGGTTGAGCGGCCACTCGCCGATCCGACCCTCCACGGTCATGCGCGGTTCGCCGTTCTTGATCAGGCAGATGTCGGCGGAGGTGCCGCCGATGTCGATGGTGATCAGGTCCTTGAACCCCGCAAGCTTGCCCACGAAGAGCGCGCCCATGACGCCCGCGGCGGGCCCCGAGAGCGCGCTCTGGACGGGCGAGCGGCGCATGGTATCGGCGCCGGCGACGCCACCGTCCGACTTCATCAGCAGGAGCGGCGCGCGGATACTGTGCTCCGCCAGGCGCTGCTCCAGCCGCGCCACATATGTCGAGACCGCCGGCATGACGTAGACATTGAGGATGGTCGCCATGCTCCGCTCGTATTCCCGGAACACCGGCAGGACCTCGGACGAGATCGAGACCATCGCGCCCGGAATTTCCTCCAGCACGATCTCGCGAGCGCGGCGCTCGTGCCGGCCGTCGGCATAGGCGTGGAGAAAGCAGATCGCGATCGCCGAGACGCCGCCCGCCTTGATCGCGCGCGCGGCCGCGCGGACCTGCGTCTCGTCGAGTGGCGCGATCTCGGCGCCCGCGGGATCCAGACGGCCCACGACCTCGTAGATCCGCTCCGGCGGCACCGGTCGGCGCGGCTTGATCCAGGAATACATGTTGGCCTTGCGCGGAATGTCGTGCCGGCCGATCTCGAGCACGTGCTTGAAGCCCTCCGTGGTCAGCAGCGCCGCCACGGCGCCCTTGCTCTCAAGGATGAGATTCGTCGCCACGGTGGTGCCGTGGAACACATGCGCTAATGCGCCGGGCGCGAGCTTCGCCAGAGTTGTCGCCTCGTCGATCCCGGTCATGAAGGCAACCGAAGGGTCGTCGGGCGTCGAGGGCGTCTTGGCGTTCCAGATGACGCCGCTCTCGCGGTCGAGCAGGGTCACGTCGGTGAAGGTGCCGCCGATGTCGATCGCGATCGCGGCCCCGGGCTCGGTTGGTTGCATTGCGGATTCTGCGCCGTCAGGTCATGGCATCGCGGTACTCGCCGCGATGAAACAGCTTGCTGGGAAAGCGCTCGCGGCGCAGCAGCTCCGTCTCCGCCCAATCGATGCCATGCTCGTCCGTGAGCGCCACGCCGTATTCCCTTCGCGCGGCGTCCAGCGAGACGAAACCACCGAGCACATCCTGCCGCACGCGCTCGGGCTCGCGGTCGTAGGGGTGGCCGTACCCGCCGCCGCCGGCGGTCTCGATCCCGATGACGTCGCCGCGGCGGACGCGGGTGCCGTCGCCGATCGGCGGCAGCACGCGCTCGCCCGCGCGGCCGGGATTGAGAATCACTCGGCCTTTGCCCGCGCATTTGCCGCCGGCGACACCCCAAGGCGGGTTGACCGCGCCGTCGAGCCGGTTCGCCAACAGGGCGTCCTCGCCGAGCCACTCGATCTCGCGCACCACCCCGCAGCCACCGCGCCAGCGCCCCGCTCCTCCGCTGTCGCAGCGGAGCGAATAGCGGAGCAGCCGCGCGGGATGCAGCTGCTCCATGAACTCCGCCGGGTTATTCTCTTGCGCCACGAAATAGACGGCATCGGGCCCGTCCGCGCCGGGCCGAGCACCGTAACCCACGGCGACCCCGTCGTTGACGAAGAACGGCGCCGCGCTGGGGTTGGCATTTCGCAAATACCAAATGGCGTAGGAGCTGCCGCCCGCGTTAGCGCTGCCGGGCTCGGCCACATTCATGAGCCCGCACGCCATGTTCATCACCCGCACCATGGCAAGGCCGCGCTGGCCCAGCGGCGCCGGCGAGAGCGGTTGCAGCACGCTGCCGGGCCGCAGTCGCACCTCGTCGATCGCGTGTGTCGCGCCCTCGTTCAACATCAGCGAGGCATCGCCACCCGCGAAATAGATGCCGAAAATCATCCGGGGCACCGCCGCGTGCACGAGCCAGTTGATCGGACCCGGCGCCTGGTCGTCGCTCTCGGTGGCGTCGAAGGCGATGCTGTTGCCGAGGGATTCGATGGCGATGCGGATGGTGTAGGGCCCGTTGCCGTGGCCATCGGTCTCGATGACGTCGGCGAAGCTATAGCGGCCAGGCTTGAAGAGCGCCCGCAGGCGCTCTCGCACGGCGGCTTCCGTCTGGCGATTGAGGCACTCGAAGGCGTCGAGCACCACCGCACGTCCGAAGCGCTCGAAGAGCTCGACGAAACGTCGCTCGCCCAGCCGCACCGCCGCCACCAACGCTCGCGTGTCACCCTTGAGCAGCAGAGGAAAGCGCGAATTGCGCGCGAAGATGCGCAGGATCTCCTCGTTGAGAACGCCTTCGCGATAGAGCCGCACAGGCGGCACCATGATGCCTTCCTGAAAGATGTCAGTGGTGTCGGGCGACATGGAGCCCGGCCGCATGCCGCCGATATCGGTGAAGTGCGCCCAGCTCTGCGCGAAGCCCGAGAGCTTGCCCTCGGTGAAGACAGGCGCTGCGAAGACCTGGTCGTTCAGATGCGAGACGCCGCCGCCGGAGCCATAGCAGTCGTTGTACCAATAGATGTCGCCGGGCCGCATGGTTTCGGCCGGATATTGCTTCAGGATGGGATCGATGACGTGGGCGAGGAGCGGAATGGGCGTCCCCGCGACGATGCGGCCCTCGGGATCGAAAAACCCCGTGAAGTAGTCTTTCTTCTCGCGGATCACGTCGGACATGGAGGTCCGCGCGAGCAGCGCCTCGGTCTCCGCAAGCGCCGCGCGTAGCGCGCCCTTCACGATCTCGATGGTGACGGGATCGGCGGTGGCGTCTGATTTGGCGGCGACGTCGTTCACGCCACCTCACGCGCGGAGTTAGGGAGGGGGGCGGGACAGGACTCGATCTTCACGTGAGCGCATCACTGTAGGTGCGGCGATGGAACAGCTTCGTCGGGAAGCGGCCGCGGCGGAGCCGCTCCGTCATCTCGCGGTCGATCGCGCCATCGACAAGCACGACCCCATAGTCGGACTCCGCGCATTCCTGGGTGACCAACCCGCCGCGCACGTCCGCCAGCACGCGCTCGGGCTCGCGGTCGAAGGGATGGCCATACCCGCCGCCGCCGCCGGTCTCCAGGCGCATGACGTCGCCGCGGCGCAGGATGGTGCCGTCGCTCATGGGCTCGACCACGCGCTCGTCGTTACCACCGGGATTGATCACGCAGCGGCCGCCGCGCCCGGATTGTCCGGCTGCCACGCCCCAAGGCGGATTGTCGACGGCGTCGATGCGGATCGAGAGCATCGCTTCTTCCGCGAGCACCTCGAGCTCGCGGATGACGCCGCAACCGCCGCGCCAGCGGCCGGGTCCGCCAGAATCGGGATTGATGCTATAACGCCTGAGCCGCACCGGGTATGAGAGATCGAGGAACTCCGCGGGATAGTTCTCGTTGGCGACGAGATAGACGGCGTCGATGCCGTCGGCGAAAGGACGCGCGCCGTACCCGACCGCGACGCCATCCGAGAGCAGGAACGTCTCGTCACCGCTGACGCGCCCGCGCAGATACCAGATGCCGTAGACGTTATTGGAGGCGACGCCGTGGCCGTTGGTTGCGACATTGATCAGGCCGAGGCAGGTACTCATCACCCGCATCAGCGTGACGCCGCGCTGACCCAGCGGCGCCGGAAAGCGCGGCTCCAGGATGCTGCCGGGGCGCGTCATGACCTCGTCGATCGCGTCGATGGCTCCCTGGTTCAGCAGCGCCGACCTTTCGTTCGAGAGCGCGTAGATGCCGAGCACGACCCGAGGCACGTCGTGGCTCATCAGGAAATTGACCGGGCCCGGCGCCTGGTCGTCGCTGGCGCGCGTGTCGAGGGTCCGTCGCCCGTCCTTCGACGTGAGCGTCATTCGCAGCGCGAAGGGACCGTTGCCATGTCCGTCGCGGTCCACCTTATCGGTGAAATCATAGCGACCCTCCGGGAAGATTTCGCCGAGGCGGCTCGAGACGATGGCACGGGTCTCGGCAATGGCGGCATCGAATGCACCCAGCACGGTCGCGCGGCCAAAGCGGTCGAAGAGCTCGATCATGCGCCGCTCGCCCAGCCGCACCGAGGCGATCGCCGCGCGGATGTCGCCGGTGACCATGGCGGGATAGCGCGAGTTGCGCGTGAAAATGCGGATCGCCTCGTCGTTGGTCTCGCCGTCGCGCACGAGGCGGATCGGCGGCACGATGATGCCTTCCTGGAAGATGTCGGTGGCGTCGGGCGAGAGCGTGCCCGGACGCAAGCCGCCGATGTCGTTGAAATGCGCCCAGCTCTGCACGAAACCGGAGAGCCGGCCCTCCGCGAAGACGGGCGCCATGAACACCTGGTCGGGCGAGTGGCTGACAGCGCCGCGCGAGGCGTAGCAATCGTTGAACCAGTAGAGATCGCCCGGCCGCATCGTGTCGATGGGATAGTGCTCCGCCACCGGCGCGATCACGTCGCCGAAGATCGGCATCGCCGTGCCGACGATCAGCCGCGTGCGGTCGTCGAACAGCGCGCAGAAGAAGTCCTTCTTCTCGCGGATGAAGGCTGACATCGCCGTGCGCGCGATCAGCGTCTCCATCTCGAGCTGCGCCGAGCGCAGCGCGCCCTTGACGATCTCGACCACTACGGGGTCGACGCGGGTCGCGATCTCTCCGATCTCGTTCATGGGGGAACCCTACCCGCGCAGGCCCGGAAACGCTAGGCTCCCGCCCCATCGGATCTTGGGGAGTACGCCGCATGAGCCGTGAGGCCGCGATCGCCCGAGCCGCGCGCTACTTCGACGACGGGACATTCCTCGCCGACCTCGCGCGGCGCGTCGCCTTCAAGACCGAGAGCCAGCTGCGGGAGAGCCGGCCGCATCTCGCGGCTTATCTCGAGCGCGAGATCCGCCCCGCTTTCGAGCGCATGGGGTTCTCGGTACGAATCGTGCCCAATCCCGTGGTTGCGGGCGGGCCGTTTCTGATTGCGACGCGGTTGGAAGATCCAAAACTCCCGACCGTGCTGGCCTACGGTCACGCCGACGTCATCCGCGGCCTCGAGCCGCAGTGGCGCCGCGGGCTCGACCCTTGGACGCTCGCCGTCGAGGGCGAGCGCTGGTACGGCCGCGGCACCGCCGACAACAAGTCGCAGCACCTCATCAACATGCTCGCGCTCGAGCAGGTGATCGCCGAGCGCGCCCGGCTCGGCTTCAATTGCAAGTTCTTGATCGAGACCGGCGAGGAGATCGGCTCGCCGGGCCTGCGCGAGGTCTGCGCGCAGGAAAAAGCGGCACTCGCCGCCGATCTCCTGATCGGCTCCGACGGGCCGCGCCTCACGCCGGGACGGCCGACCATTTATATGGGGACGCGCGGCGCGATGAACTTCGACCTCGTCGTGGATCTGCGCGAGGGCGGGCATCACTCCGGCAATTGGGGCGGCCTGCTCGCCAATCCCGGCGCCATCCTCGCCAACGCCATCGCCTCCATCATCGACGAGAAGGGCCGCGTCAAGGCGAGGGACATCCTTCCGCGGGCCATTCCGAACTCCGTGCGCGCGGCGCTCGCCGATTGCGAGATCGAGGCCGGCGAGAACGGGCCCGCGATCGATACCTGGTGGGGCGAGCCCGGCCTGACGCCCGCGGAGAAGGTCTACGCCTGGAACACCTTCGAGGTGCTGGCCTTCCGCACCGGCAACCCCGAGAACCCCGTCAACGCCATCCCGCCCAAGGCGGTGGCGGCCTGTCAGATCCGTTACACCGTCGATGTCCACCCGAGCACGTTCCTGCCGGCGCTCCGCAAGCACCTGGACGCGCACGGCTTCGAGAAAGTCACCATCGAACCTTGGGACAAGGGCTTCTTCGCCGCGACCCGCCTCGACCCCGATCACCCCGCGGCGCGCTGGGCAGCCGCCTCGATCGCGCGCACCACCGGCCACAAGCCCGCGATGCTGCCGAACCTCGGCGGCTCGCTCCCCAACGACTGCTTCACGGATATTCTGGGTTTGCCCACCATCTGGGTCCCCCACTCCTACGCTGGCTGCTCCCAGCACGCACCCAACGAGCATGTGCTCGCGCCGCTGATGCGCGAGGGGTTGCAGATGATGACGGGGATTTTCTGGGATATGGGGGAGACGCCGCCGGCTCTCTGATCACACCCACACCTGCAGTACGTAATCGTACGGCCCCTGACCGTTCACCATGTCGACGCGCTGCAGCTTGATGCGGTAGCCGTCCTTGGTCTTGGCGAGGCGGTGGCGGTAGGTGCCGGCGAAGTGGCGCGACACGTCGCGGCGGAATTCCATCATGTGGAAGCGCGAGCGCACGGTGATCTCGCCGGTGCGGGGATCATCTTTCTCGATCGCGACGTTGGAGACCAGGTGGCTGGTGCCCCACATCGGCGACTGCGACCAGGCGTGCGGGTGGGTCACGCGCTTCATGCGGACCGTCATGAGATTGCGGTCCTCGTAGAAGATCGAGGGCACGCCCTCGCCCGTGGTCTGCTCGGGCGAGGCGGGCATCCAGTAGAGACCGTCGTCGGCGAAGAGCTCGATGAAATCGCCCCAGCGCCGCTCGTCCAGCAGATCCGCCTGGCGAAAGAGAAATTGCTCGACCTCGCGCAGCGTATCGCGGACCCCGTTCGGTTTGACGATGCGCTTGATCGGCGCTCCCGTCGCGGCACTGGCGCGCTTTCGTCTCGGCGCGCTCTTCTTCGCCGTCCGCGCCATCAGCGCCCTCCCGCGACGTAGTGCGTCCAGGCGCGGAACTGGTTGCGCATGGGCGCCTCGCTGGTACCCCAGCGCGAGAGGATGACGCCGTCCTTCTCGTCGTCCTGGCCGGCGTGGCGATGGAAGCTCACCCAATCGCCGCCCTCGGAGGCCAGGCCCTGATGGCAGCGCCAGAAATTCTCGAGGTCGTCGGCGTTCACCATGGTCGAGGGCGAGTTGACGAGGTTGTAGTAGCCAAGCGCGCGGCGATAGATCGCCTCGGGCGCACCCTTCAATCGGAAATGCCAGATCTCCGTCAGCGTGCGATCGACCGAGAGCGGTCGCACCGCCCGCAGCTGCTGCAGCGGCGACTGCACGGAAAGACCCGGATAGAGCAGCACGTGATGGATGTTGACGCCGAGGATCTCCTCGGTGCGCTTCTCGCCATAGTGCTTCCGCATCACCGCCTCGTAGGCGAGCGTATCCGGGTCCTGCGGACGCAACCCCATGTAGCCCTGCAGGATGCAGTGGCCGTTGGGATAATTCACGGTCTGCACGGTGTCCCACTTGTGGAAGGGCGTGGTGAAGGCCGAGAGATAATGATAGTCGAGCGGCGCCTTGCCGTTGCGCTTCTCGATATCGTGCTCGACCTCGAGCGCGGCCCGTCCCGTGGACTCGTGAGTCACGGAAGGATGCAGCGCGTCGAGCTGATTCTCCAGAAAGATCTTCCAGTTGGAGTGCTGAATGACACGGAAGCAATTCGGAACGACTTCCACTTCGCCCTCGGGTGCGCGGTTGCACATGTCGTCGAAGGCGATCTTGGCGTCGCCGAGATACTCGAGCAGCGACGGCCCCTCCGCGGCGAGGCTCGCAAAGTAAAAGCCGCGGTAGCTGTCGACGCGCGCCGCGCGCTTTATGTTGAACTCGGGGCTGCCGGGCGAGAGCCGCGTGCCCTCGTAACCCTTGGGCAAGGGTATGCTCTCCAGCGTGCCATCGGTGCGGTACTGCCAGGAATGATAGGAGCAGGTGAAGGTGCTGCCGGTATTGCCGTGGAGCGCGCCGCAGACCATGGCGCCGCGGTGGGCGCAGCGGTTGTAGAGCACGTAGATCCGGTTGTCCGAGTGCCGCACCATCACCATGGGCTGCCGCCCGATCAGCAGGGTGTGATAGTCGCCGGGCTTCGGCACCTGGCTCTCGTGGCCGACATAGGTCCAGACCTTGTGGAAGATGGTCGCCATCTCCCGCTCGAAGATCGCGGGATCGGTATAGAGAGTGCGGTGCACACGGTCGGGCTCCACGAACCGGCCGAGGTCCCGGAGATTGTCTTGCATCATGGCTCTAGGCCTCCCTATCCGGCATTGGCACTCTCGGCCCAGCGCTTCATCAGAGTGTTGGAGGGCCGGGTCTCGTCCAGCACCTTCTGCGCAGTCTCGCGTCCCGCCACCGGCAGCAGCTTGGGATCGAGCAGACCGATCTGCACGAGAACCGAGGCCTGATCCCAGTAGATGTGCTCGTGATAGAGCTTGTCCCCGCGGAAATTGATCACGGCAAGCAGCGGCACCTCGACGTATTTCCCGGTCGGCTTCACGCCGGGCAGCATCCAGTCGATCTCGCGGTCGTGAGTGAAGCAAAAGATCATCTCGTCGACCACGCGATCACTGCCGATGGTGCGGGAGATCGGAATGAGCTTGGTGTCGGCCGGATTCGAATTGACGAAGTGGTGCTTGTAGAAGCGGCTGAGCTCCTTGGCGCCCACGCCGCCGGTCATGGTGGGGACATGGTTGACGTAGGGCTCGGAAACCATGGTCTTCATGGTGGCGGGCACGTCGCGCGTGGCGAACTCGAAATAGCAGTGCTGATCCCAGAGCGCGCTCAGGTCGTAATAGGGGCCCAGCACCTTGCGGAAGAGCGCGATCGAGCGCGTGTGGGCCATCATCACCGCGGGCTTGTCGTAGTGGTCGCCGCCCTTGCGCGCGAAGGCGTGATCGGAACCGGGATAGACGTAGATCTCGACGTCGCTCCGGCTCTTGAAGGCGCCGCGGATCGCCTCCACCACCTCGGGCGGCGTGAACTTGTCGAGCGCACCCATGTGGAAGACGATCGGGCACTTCGCCTTGGCGGCGTCGCCGAGCCGCTTCTCGACGCCAACGCCGTAATAGGAGACGGCGCAATCGACGCCGGCGTGGGCGGCAGCGAGATAAGACAGCAATCCGCCGAGGCAGAAGCCGAGGGCGCCCACCTTGCCCTTGCACTCCGGCAGCGCGCGCAGTGCCGTGACGGTGGCGGCGATGTCCTCGACCGCGCGCTCCCCGTCGAATTTGCCGTAGAGCTCGAAAGCGCGCTCGCGGTCGGCGCCAGTGAAACCGAGCTCGATGCCGGGCTCGATCCGCCAGAACAGGTCGGGCGCCAGCACGACATAGCCTTCCTCGGCGTAATAGTCGGCGACGCCGCGGATGTAGGAATTGATCCCGAAAATCTCCTGCAGGAGCACGATACCGGGACCGCTGCCCTTCTCGGGTGTGGCGAGATAGGCGCGGAAACTGCCGCCGTCCTTGGCGCGCACCGTGATGTATCGACCCGTCATGGCTCGCCTCCTCCCGCTTGCGCCGATCGCCGCATCGGCCCGGCGCCGAC
>DASZHJ010000436.1:0-2846 GCA_035938015.1 Allostellaceae bacterium | reverse complement strand
CTGCATCTGCTCTCGGAGCTTGCGGTCGAGGGCGCCCAGTGGCTCGTCCATCAACAGCACCGGTGGCCGGAACACCAGCGCGCGAGCGAGCGCCACGCGCTGCTGCTGGCCACCGCTGAGCTCGGTGACGCGGCGCTCGCCATATCCTTCGAGCCGTACCATGCCGAGGGCCGCCTCTGTGCGCTCCCGTGCCTCCGCGCGGCCGAGCCGACGCATGCGCAGCGGGAAAGCAATGTTCTCGGCAACCGTCATGTGCGGAAAGAGCGCATAACTCTGGAAGACTACCCCGAGATTTCGCTTGTCCGGCGGCTCGCCGAGGATCGAGACACCATCGACCAGGATGTCGCCCGCCGAGGGCGTAACGAAGCCCGCGATCATCATGAGCGTCGTGGTCTTGCCTGACCCACTCGCTCCCAAGAGAGTTAGGAACTCGCCGCGTTCGGCGAGCAGATTGATGTCGTGGACGGCGCGGATAGCGCCGAAGCTCCGACTGAGATCAACGAGACGAATCTCACCGCCAATTGCAGACGCAACGGTCAAGGCGATGATGCCGCACGGTTTGGGTTCGTCATACGCCGGAGCAGGCCGATCGCGAGCAGGCTAGCGACGGAGATGCCGAGCAGCAGGCTCGAGACCGCCGCGACGACCGGGTTGATCTCGAACCGGAGACCGCTCCACATCTGCACGGGAAGGGTGATCGCCCCGGAGCCACTGATATAGAGCGCCACCACGACCTCGTCGAACGAGGTGATAAAGGCGAAGATCGCCGCCACGATGAGACCCGGCCGGATCAACGGGAGCGTCACCAGGAAGAACGCCTCGAGCGCGGAGGCGCCGAGGCTCCGTGCCGCCTGCTCCACGCGCCAATCCATGCGCTGCAGCACCGCAGCGACATTGATGATCACGAAGGGAAGCGCCAGCACGGTGTGGGCCAGCACCATGCCGGGCAAGGTGCCGATCAGCCCGAACTGCGCGAAGACGCCGTACATGGATACCGCCGAGACGATCGGCGGCACGATCATCGGCGTGAGCATCAGATAGATGTAGAGCGTGCGGAGGACGATCCGGCCGCGAATCAACGCGAGGGCGGCAACCGTGCCCAGAGCGGTTGCAAGAAGCGTCACAGAGAAGGCGATCACAAGGCTGTGCCAGCTCGCTGCGCGCCAATCTTCGGCGCCGAAATAGGTCTTGTACCAGATCGTCGAGAATCCCTGCGGCGGAAAGCGTAGCAGATTGTCGGCATTGAACGACATGGGCACGACAATCAGGCTCGGAAGTACGAGGAAAAGACAAACGAGCCCTGCGAAACTCGCGAGCGCGGCCGGTCCAAGCGAGCGCCGCATCAACGTGCCTCGGTCCAAAGAGAATCGAGCCGGAACCAGCGATGCGCCGCCACGAACAGGCCCATGGTGACCGCCAGCAGGATCGTGCCGAGCGCCGCCGCGAATTCCCAGTTCAGCACTTTCGTGAGATTGAAATCGATGAGCTGCGCGATGAGCACGTCGCGGCGGCCGCCGAGGAGCGCCGGAATCACGAAGAAGCCGAGGCTCAAGACGAGTGTAACCAGCGCGCCCGCGAAGACGCCGGGCAAGGTCAGCGGGAAATAGACGTGCCAGAAGGTGCGCGGAGCCGAGGCGCCCAGGCTGCGCGCGGCCTGCAGTAGACGACGGTCCATCTTCTCGATCTGCGCCGCGATGGGCAGGACCATGTAGGGCAGCATGATCTGCGTCATGCCAATCAGGACGCCCACGGTGTTCTGCACGAGCTCGATCGGCTCGGAGATGAGCCCAACGTGGAGCAGCAGGGTGTTCAATAGCCCGCTCGGGTGCAGCACGACGATCCAGCCGTAGGTGCGGACGAGCAGATTCGTCCAGAACGGCATCAGCACCGCCGCAAGCAGCACGAGCCGCCACCAGCCGCGGGCGCGGGTGAACGCAACCGCGAATGGGTAGCCCACGACAAAATCGATGAGCGTCACCAGGCCGGCGACCCACGCGGTCTTCCAGAGGACGACGCCATAAACCGACGTCGTCGCGATCCGCGCGTACTGCCCGAGGCTCCACGCCCCGGTCTTCGCGTGGAAGCTCGTCTCGATCAGCAGCGCCAACGGATAGAGGAGGAAGATGGCAATGAAGAGGAGCGCCGGCAGTCCCAAGAGACCGAACCGCGTCAGCCGGCGCCGATCCGGATCGAGGCGCGCCGACGCTGAGACGCGGTCGCCGGACCCGAGGGCGGCGCCGCTAACCGCCATGTTCACCCGGGCGCCAACGATCAGGTCAGGCGCCAGGTGTCCAGCTTCTCCTGTGTCTTCTCGAGGTTATCGCCCCACCACTTCTCGTTCATCAGCACGGTCTTGCCCTGCTGTTGCGGACCGTTGCTCAGCTGCTCGGCTCGACCGGGCGGCAGCATGTCGTAAGCCTTCGGTGTCACCAAGCCATAGGTGTAGGCCATGCCGATCGCCTTCTGCCCGTCGAGGCTGGTCATGAAGGCGAGGAGCTTCATGGCGTTCGCCTTGTTGGGTGCGCCCTTGATCACGACGTAGGAGGTCCAGGTGAGCTGGCTCTGGTGGTACTCGATCGCAACCGGCGCGCCCTTCTCCTGGATGAATTTCGCACGCCCGTCCGCCACCAAGCCCAGCACGCCGTGCTCGTCCTGCAGGAACTGCACGGCCTGGGCGTTGGTCTCGTACCAGAGGACATCGTCCTTGATCTTGTCGAGCTTCTTCAGCGCGCGGTCCACATCGAGCGGATAGAGCTTGTCCGCGGCGACCCCGTCGGCCAGCAGCGCCGCCTCGAGCGCGCCGCCATTGGCCTTCGAATACATGACGCGCTTGCCCGGGAACTTCG
>DASZHJ010000435.1:0-22231 GCA_035938015.1 Allostellaceae bacterium | reverse complement strand
GCGGCGATCCGGCCGCCGAGTTCCGTCACCGCGTCGCCGGCGCTGGTGGGGCTCAGACGGCCTGACCGGTTGGCGCTCGGTGCCGCAAGCGGCCGGTCGACGGCACGCAGCAGCGCCAGCGCGAGCGGATGCGCGGGCACGCGAATGGCAAGGGTATCGAGCCCGGCGCTCGCCAGCAGTGAGATCGGGCAGCGCGGCGCGCGCGGCAGCACCAGGCTCAGCGGGCCTGGCCAGAAGCGCTCCGCCGCGCGCTCCGCGCGTGTGTCGAATACCGTGAGCGCGCGGGCGCTGGCCAGGTCGCGCACGTGCACGATGAGCGGATTGAAACGCGGCCGACCCTTCACCTCGAAGATGCGGGCGACCGCAAGATCGCTGGTGGCGTCGCCGCCAACCCCGTAAACGGTCTCGGTCGGAAACGCCACAAGCTCGCCCTCACGCAGCGCGCGGGCGGCATCCTCGAGCCGGTCGGGGCTCCAGAGTTCAGTCATGAATGCTCAGCGTCCACGGGCGAGGAAGCCGGCGTTGCGGAAGCCGGGCTTGCCGTAGCGAAAGGGTGCACCCTCCGGCGTTGTCACGCCGCCGCCGGCAGCCTCGAGCACGGCTTGGCCAGCAGCCGTATCCCATTCCATCGTTGGACCGAAGCGCGGGTAGAGGTCCGCTTCGCCGGCGGCTATGAGACCGAATTTCAGCGCGCTCCCGGACATGCGGGTGGCGGGCGCGTCCAGCGTCGCAAGATAGGCCGAGAGTTTCTCGTTGTTCTCGTGGGAGCGGCTGTGCACGACGACGGCGCCGCGCGGGGGCACTGGACGCGCAGCGATCGCCCGAGGCGCCGCCTCGCCGAGCTGGCGCAAGGCCGTGCCCGCGCCCGCCGCGGAGAAGGTCTCGGCGAGAGCCGGTACATGGACGACGCCAAGCACGGGACGCTCGCCCTCGATGAGCGCAATGTTGACGGTGAACTCGCCGTTCCGCCGCAGGAACTCCTTGGTGCCGTCCAGCGGGTCCACCAGCCAGAAGCGCGGTGGCGGTACTGCCGGCAAGCCCTCGCGCTCGGCCGTCTCCTCGGCGATCACGGGTATGTCCGGCGCGGCCGCGCGGAGGATCTCGACAATGATCGCCTCGGCCCGCTCATCGGCGCGGGTCACCGGAGAATCGTCCGCCTTGTGCCGGACGCTCGGCGCATCGACGGCGTTGTAGACCTCGAGAATGGCAACGCCCGCGCGATGCGCTGCGCGGCGCGCGATCTCAAGAAGCGCCTGGAACTCCGCGGCGCTCACTCGGTGGCGCGCACGGTCCGGACGAACCAGCGCTCGGTATCGGGCACCAACACATGCATGGGATAGGCGAGGAATTTCATCCGGAAGCCCATCGGGTGGCGTGATCGAGTGTGCGGGCTAAGATAGGGGCCCCATCAAGCCTCACCAACCCTCTTTTTTCGGAAAGCCGCTATGTGTGGGCGATACCTGCTGAAGGCGCCGGCCGACGCACTACGCCGAGCCTTCGGCTTCGTCGAGCAGCCGAACCTGATGCCGCGCTACAACATCGCGCCGACGCAAGACGCGGCCGTCATCCGCGAGCGGCGCGAGCCCAAGGGTGAGCGCACCCTGCAGCTGCTGCGCTGGGGCCTCATTCCGTCCTGGGCAGAGGACATGAAAGGCGGCGCCAAGCTCATCAACGCGCGCGCCGAGGGGATTGCGGAGCGGCCGTCGTTCCGTGAAGCCTTTCGCAGGCGCCGTTGTCTGGTGCCGGCGGACGGGTTCTACGAGTGGCGGACCGAGGGTAGGCTGAAGCAGCCCTATCTGATCCAGCGCCGCGACCGCGCACCCATCGCGTTCGCGGGTCTCTGGGAGCGTTGGGTTCCGAAGACCCAGCCTCCCGAACCCGCCTATATCGACAGCTTCACTATCGTGACCACCGCAGCGAACGCGCTGCTGAAGCCACTCCACGAGCGCATGCCCGTCATCCTGGCGCCCGAGAATTGTCTGCGTTGGCTCGACCGCGCCTCGAGCGAGGCGGAGCTCAAGGCGCTGCTCAGGCCCGCGCCCGAGGATCTGCTCGCCTATGTCCTCGTGAGCACGCGCGTCAACGCGGCCGCGCCGGATGATGCGGGCCTCATCGAGCCCGTGGGGCTTGAGGTGGTCGCCTAGCCCCCAGATCTACGCGACGGCCTTTGGCCCGGGGTGAAACCGCTTCACCCCAGCGATGCCGAGCGCAAGGGCATGCCGCCAGCACAATGAGTTGCGCCGCCAAGAAGGGCGGCTCGGACTGAGTCGGCGCCAGCGGCTGCAGGAAGGGCAATTTCTGGAACGCCTGCACGACCCCGACAAAAACATTCAGGTAGAGCGCCAGCATGGCGCTCGCAAGCGTCACCAGCGATACGATGCCGACAGCATGGGATGGGAGGAAACTCGAGGAGTGAAACAAGAATCCCGTCACGCTGGTCGTGACCGTGGTTGTGAGAAAGACCGCAGTCCAGCCAGGGAGTGTCTTCCCGCCGAGCATGCCGATCGCGACAATGATCCCGGCGAAAATCCCGACGAGACCCAAGACAACGTGCTGGAGCGTGAAGGTGGCTGTCGACATGCCCAGGATCATGACACGCCCCCCTTCGAAGCCGGGCCCTCGGCCCGTCAACCCACCGTGACGTCTTCCCAAAAGCCGAAGCGGTCGGCGACCTGTTTCATCTTGGGAAGAGGCGCCTCGTAGGACCAGGCGGCGCGCGGGTGGCGTGCCCCATCGACCACAACGTCGTAGAACTGGACGCCGTGTGGGCATTCCAGGTCCGAGGCTGTCCTAGGCGATTTTTCCAGCCATTCCGTATGGACGGCGGAGCGCGGAAAGTATTGATAGCCGCCGACCTCGACGACGTCCTTACTGTCGGCGATCACGCGATCTTTCAAGACTGCCTTCATGCTTGCATCCTCCGTGAGAGAGGCCTAAGCGTGCCTTCCGCACCGCTCACTCGGTCTTCCGGGCATCCGCCACCATCTTCTTGAAGGTCGGCAAGTCGACGGCGCCGGGGGTGATCGCGTTGCCGATGATGAAGGCGGGCGTACCGCGGATGTTCAGAGCCTCCGCGAGATCGTAGTTGCGCTTGATGAGGGCGTCGATATCCCGTCCGTTCATATCTGCCTTGATCTTTGCGACATCAAGCCCGGCGCTCTCCGCGGCTTTCAGGATTGATTCCTGGCTCATTTCGCCTTTGGCGTTCATCAACGCCATATGCAGTCGCGCGTATTTTTGCGGGCCTTGCTTGAGCGCCGCGAGCGAGACCTGGCTCGCGATCAAAGACTGCGGCCCGAGGATCGGGAATTCCTTATAGACGACGCGGAGCCGGTTGTCCTCCTTGAGGAGCGCCTCGAGCGCGGGCTCGACCTGCTTGCAGTAGGGACAACGGTAGTCGAAGAACTCCACGATCGTGACGTCGCCGGCGGGATTGCCGCCCTGGGGCGACTTCGCGTCGCGCACGAGCTCGTCCTGGTGTTTGACGATCTGGGCGCGCGTCTCGGCCGCCTCTTGCTCCTTCGCCCTGGCATCGCCGGCCTTGAGTGCTTCGATCACTACTTCGGGATGCGCGATCAGGTAGTCATGAATGATCTGCTCGATCGCCTGCCGATCGGGGGACACCGACATCTCCGCGGCGCTTGCCGGCGATACGGCGGCGAGTAGGAAAGCGCAGCCGAGTATGGAGATCCAGCGGTGTGGCATGGTGGAAAGCACGCTTGCTGCGGATGGAATCATCATCTTGCACCGAGGCCGGCGGCCGAGCAATGAGGCTGCGGCCCTCCGGCTTAGGGCTTGAGTTCGACTTCCACGAAGACCATCTCGCCGCTGCCCGCGTTGAAGACCTCGTGCTCGACGCCGGCTGGCCGCGCGTAACTGACGCCGCTCGCGAGATCAGCGAAAGCTTCCTGGCCGTTCGCCACCACGCGCAAGCGGCCGGAGGTCACCGGCACGATCACGTAGTCGTGCTCATGACGATGGGCGCCGGTAGTGGCGCCCGGCGCCAAGCGATAGCGGGTGACCCGCGTCCGTGGCGTGTCGATCTGGCGGTCGATCTTCGCCTTCATCGGCAGATGTTCATTCCTTGCGCCCCGCCTCCATCTGGATGTCCTCGGCACGCAGTCGCGCCTGCGATCCTGCCGGGAGCAGCTTGAGGGCGCGCTGAGCCTGGCCCTTTGCCTGGGCCTTGTCGCCTTGGGCCATCGCCTCTTCCGCGAGCGAGAGCGCGCTGTTGCCCATGTCACCGCTGCGCCCATAGGCGATCGCGAGGAAGTGCCAGGTGTCGGCGTTGCGGCTCTCGTACTGCGCCGCGCTCTTGAGGTTGGCGAGCGCGTCGTTGTTGAGGGAGTTGTCTCCGGCCTCGATCTCGACCTGCGCGAGCTCGACGTGCAACAGCGCTACATCAGGTGCCAGCCGCACCGCCTCGCGATAGGGCCCCACCGCCTCGCCGACGCGCCCATTCTCGAACAGCATCTGCCCTTTGAGCTCGTGGAAGTAAGGGTTGTTAGGCTCTTGCTGGATGAGCCCATCGACCAGCGCCACCGCTTTCTTGAGCTCGGGTATGCGGTAGTAGGCGACGGCTCGGCCATAGCGCGCGGAGACCGACATGTCTGTCTCCGGGAATTGTGGCAGGGCTTGCGAGGGCGGGTAGAGAAACGCGATGAGCTTCGCCTTCATGCGCTTGTGCAGTTCGACCCAGGCCGATGAATCCGTAATGTTGGAATAGGGCGACTGCTCCACGTGCTGACGAACGTACTCGATGCGTTGGGTGGTGAGCGGGTGGGTGCGCAGATAGGGCGCCTGGTGCATGCCCGTGAGCATTTCCTGCCCCTCGAGGATCTGGAAGAACTCGAGCAATCCGCGAGACGACTGATGGGTCTTGTCGAGGAAGCGCAAGGCTGCCTGATCCGCGTTCGCCTCCTGCCCCACCGAGAAGGAGAGGAAGGATCGCAGCCCTACGCCTTCGGCGCCGAGCATGGCGGCGCCAGCGGCGCCCGCATTGTGAGAAGCCACGGCTGCGCCCGCGCCCAGCACCATGGCGATAATCGCCTTGATGGTGGCGCTCTTCATGGCTTCTTCGCTGCGCACAAGATGGCCGCCGGCGATGTGGCCGGTCTCGTGCGCGACGATACCGATCAACTGGTTCGGCGTCTCGCTGCGCATGATCGTGCCGGTGTTGATGAAAATGTTCTGGCCGCCGGCGACGAAGGAGTTAAGCGTGGGATCGTTGACGATATAAATGTGCACGGCCGACGGCTCGAGGCCGGCGGCTTGCAGGATCGGCGTATAAAAAGTCCGGAGCGTGCTCTCGATCTCGGCATCGCGGATGTAGCCGACATCTGCCCAAGCGCGGCCGCTCGCCAGCAACACCGCTAAGAGCAGGCCGAGGAAACGGCAGGAGATGCGCAACACGGCTCTCGTCCCGGTCGATCTCATAGGTAGCAG
This sequence comes from Allostellaceae bacterium, assembly GCA_035938015.1. Lineage (GTDB taxonomy): Bacteria > Pseudomonadota > Alphaproteobacteria > ATCC43930 > CGMCC-115725 > DASZHJ01. The sequence goes on along the minus strand of DASZHJ010000435.1, from coordinate 16,786 downwards.
CATCACCATGAGCCTGCGGCGACCCCACCGTCAATGCGATAGAGCGTTGCGGCGGCGCCGATCGCTTTTCCACACGTGATCACGATTGCGTCAGGCGATGCCACCAGCCGCGCTTGGGGTTGACGGGTCGCTCCGCCACCGTGACAGGGGCCGTCACGTTGACGGCGGCGCCGGGTCCGGTCTCGGCCGGTTTCTCTGCGGCCGCGCGCTCGTGTTGAGGTGCGGGCGGCGATTCCGGCGTGGCCGGGGGCCGGGACTCCGGCTCGTGGTGCGGAGCGCTTGCCTCGGCATCCTCACTCGCCTGACCACTCTCGGACCATCGTCGCGTCTCAGGCTCACGGGTCCAAGAGGCCTCAGCTGCGCGCTCGGGCTCGCGATGATACCCGGATGCCGCGTCCGCGCCATCGGCTGCGATCGGTTCGCGGAAACCCTCCGAGCCGCCGCCACGCCGGCGTCGGCGCCCGCCGCGTCGGCCGCGTCGCCGCCGCTTTCGTTGTTGCCCGTCGCCATTGTCGCGGGCGTCATCGTCTTCGTGCGGCGGAGCCACCGATTCGACAGCGCCTTGGTCGATGTTCGGATCCATCGCGTCGCCAGCCGCGATCTCCTCCGTCGCGGAGTCGTGGGCCTCGTTGAAGGCGCCGCCATCGCGCGCCTCCGGCAAGGACTGAGCCTCGCGCGGCGTTTCGGTGTCGCCGCGTCGCCCACGGCGCCGGCGGCGCCGACGGCGGCGCCCGTGCGGCTCCTCCCCCTCCGACCGCGGCTCAGGCTCGCGATGACGCTCCTGCCGCGGTTGCGCCGCGGTCTCTTCTGCGATTGGCCCGACATCCTCCGTAGCAGTGTCCTCGGGTGCCTCCTCTTCCTCCTCGATGTAGGCAGATTCGGAGACCGCCAGAGGCGGCAAGGCCGCGATTTCCTCGGCGGTGAGCGCGCGCACGCGCTCGAGCCTCATGTTCGGCGGGATCAGCGTGTCGTCTCGCGTGATGGAGACACGGAAGTGATAGCGCTGCTCGGCGGCGGCGAGCATCGCGCGCTTCTGATTGAGGATATACAGCGCGACGCTGGTCGGCACAGCGACCGAGATCTCCGCCGATCGCCGGCGCATGCCTTCTTCCTCGATGGCGCGCAGCACATGGAGGGCGGTCGACTCCGTCGAGCGGATATGGCCGGTGCCGCCGCAATGCGGGCAGGGCTGGGTCGACGCCTCGACGATCGACGGCCGCAGGCGCTGGCGCGACATCTCCAGCAGACCGAACGGGCTGATGCGCCCGACCTGGATGCGTGCCCGGTCGTGCTTCATCGCCTCCTTGAGCCGGCGCTCGACCGTGATCTGGTTGCGATGCTCCTCCATGTCGATGAAATCGATCACGATCAGGCCCGCGAGATCCCTGAGGCGCAGCTGGCGCGCGATCTCGTCCGCCGCCTCGCAATTGGTCTTGAGCGCGGTCTCCTCGATGTTGCGCTCGCGGGTGGCGCGCCCGGAGTTCACATCGATCGCGACCAGCGCCTCGGTCTGGTTGATCACGATGTAGCCGCCCGACTTGAGCTGCACCACGGGCGAATGGATCGCGTCGATCTGACTCTCGATTTGGAAGCGCTGAAACAGCGGCGCGGTCGGATCACGGTAGAGATGCACGTGCTTGGCGTGGCTCGGCATCAGCATCCGCATAAAGGACTTCGCGGTACGGTAGCCTTCCTCGCCCTCGACAATCACCTCATCGATATCGCGCGCGTAGAGATCACGGATCGAGCGCTTGATCAGGTTTCCTTCCTCGTAAATCAAAGCCGGCGCCGTCGACTTGAGTGTGTGCTCGCGGATCTCGTCCCAGAGGCGCAGCAGATATTCGCAGTCGCGCTTGATCTCGGCCTTGGAGCGCTCGCTCCCGGCCGTGCGCACGATCACCCCCATGCCCTCGGGGATCTGCAGGTCCTCGACCAGGCCCTTGAGGCGCTTGCGGTCGGCCATGTTGGTGATCTTGCGCGAGACGCCGCCGCCGCGGTCCGTATTCGGCATCAACACGCAATAGCGACCGGCGAGCGAGAGATACGTCGTGAGGGCGGCGCCCTTGTTGCCGCGCTCCTCCTTGGTCACCTGGACCAGCAGGATCTGGCGCCGCTTGATGACCTCTTGGATCTTGTAAGGACGATATCGCCGGGCGCGCTGACGGCTCACATCCTCGATCTCGTCGCCGCCGATGGTCTCGATCGGCTCGGCGGCAGGCGGCGACTCCGGCACCGGCTCCACCGCCGCGCCTGTCTCGCCGGATAATGCGGCAGGCTCGCCAGCGGCGCTGAGTTCCGCGGCGGAAGATGCCACCAGCTCGCCGTTTTCCTGCGAGGGCGGCGGCCCGGCGTCGATGCTCGGCGGCTCGTCGCGCAGCGTAGGCGCCTCGATGCGCGCCACGGCGACGGACGGGAAGGGCGGCTCATCCTGCGGAGAGACCACGGGCTCCGCCGGGGTGTCCGGCTCCGGCGCGGGCTCGAGTGCCATCGCCTCGCCGGCGGTGACCTCTTGCATCTCGTCGGGCTCGAGGCGCGGCTCGGACGGTTCCTCGGGCACCGGCTCGTCTGCCGACTCAGCCTCGAGGGAGGCGCCCGGCTCGGGCTCCGGCGTGCGCTCCTGCGGCCGGAAGCGGTCCGGCGGCCGGTCACCGACGGGGATCCGGTAATAGTCCGGATGGATTTCGCTGAAAGCCAGGAAACCGTGCCGGTTGCCGCCGTAGTCGACGAAGGCGGCTTGGAGCGAGGGCTCTACCCGCGTGATCTTTGCGAGGTAGATATTGCCTTTGATCTGTTTCTTGGTGGACGTCTCGAAATCGAATTCATCGAGACGGTTGCCGTTGTGGACGACGACCACCCGAGTCTCCTCGGAGTGCGTCGAGTCGATGAGCATGCGTTTGGCCATGAGGGCGTAACTCCGGAGCGCACCGGACACTCCGCGCGAAAGACGGAAGACGGCGCTATCTCAGTCTGGGCGAAGCCAGTGCAACCTCCGGGCACTCCGTCGAGCGGCGCTATTGCTTGAGCGATGGCCATATCGGGTTGGGTTGCTTCCTTGTGGCTTCGGGGTTCGTGATGACCGATCGGTCGCGAGCGTCCCGGACGGGAAGCGGTGACGCCCCCTGAGGGCGCCGAACTCGAAAATCCCGCCGCGACGCCGTCCGATGGCTCGAAAGCCCTCCCGGACGGACCGCGGTATTTCGCACGCTCAAGATAAACGGGGGATCGGCGGACCACAATCGGTTCTTGTGACCGGCGATCCCGTGAATGCGCGGGAACTTAGCCAAGAGGTTGTAACCAAGCCCCGGCATTCTTGCCGCAATGACGCCATATATGGGCTACATTAGTGGCGCACGATACCCCTTGGCGGCATCGAGCGACGGCGGCGAAAGGCATGAGACTCCTCAGGTTCCTGTTCGGACTGGTGCTTCTCGGCGGGTTGGGGGCGGCCGGTTTCATCGCCCTCACCCTCTGGTATTTCAACCGAGACCTACCGGATTACACGCAGCTTGGCGATTATCAGCCGCCGGTCGTGACCCGCATTCAAGCGGGCGATGGTCGGCTCTTGGCCGAATATGCCACGGAAAAGCGGGTGTTCGTGCCCGTGAAGGCCATGCCGCCATTGGTGATCAAGGCGTTCCTGGCGGCGGAGGACAAGAATTTCTATAGCCACCCGGGCGTCGACTTCGAGGCCATGCTGCGCGCGGGGGTGATGGACGTGGTGCGCCACTTCGCGGGCCGCCGGCCGGTCGGCGCCTCCACCATCACCCAGCAAGTCGCCAAGAACTTCCTGGTCGGCAACGAGCTGTCCGTGCAGCGCAAGATCCGCGAGGCGCTGCTGGCGCTCAAGATGGAGAAGGTGCTGTCGAAGGACCGCATTCTCGAGCTCTATATGAACGAGATTTATCTGGGCGGCGGCAATTACGGCGTCGCCGCCGCCGCGCTCAATTATTTCAACAAGTCGCTCGACGATCTTGGTCTGAGCGAGATGGCCTTCCTGGCCGCCTTGCCCAAGGCGCCCAACAACTACAACCCCGCCCGCTTCCAGGAGGCGGCCAAGGCTCGGCGCGACTGGGTGCTCGATCGTATGGTGGAGGCGGGGTTCATCACCGCCGATGAGGCGCGCAGAGCGCAAGAGCCGCCGATCGCGCTGCACAAGCGGGACGAGACCGAAGTGGTGAAGGCCGACTACTTCGCCGAGGAAGCCCGGCGCGAGCTGGTCACCCGCTACGGCGACAAGGATCTCTATCAGGCCGGGCTTTCCGTGCGCACGAGCCTCGATCCCAAGCTTCAGGGATTCGCCGATCGGGCCTTGCGCCAGGGCTTGATCTCCTACGATCGCCGGCACGGGTATCGGGGTGCACTCGGCCACATCGACACCCGGAGCGAATGGTGGACACGGCTCGCGGCTCTCGCATTGCCGCCGGGAGCCGATGAAGTCGGCTGGCGACTCGCGGTTGTGTTGGGCACCGACGCAGACGGGGCCAGTATCGCCTTCGGCGATCGCTCCACGGGCCGCATACCCTTCAAAGAGCTGGAATGGGCGCGCAAGCCGCTCGATGAGGCTAAGGTGGGTCCGCCGCCGCGCAATGCCGGCGAGGTGGTTGCTGCCGGCGATGTGATCCTGGTCGAGCCGGTCAAAGCCGAGCTGCCCAAGGACAGCAAGCCGCCCAAAGCGCAGCAGGTGGCCGCGGCGACAGCCGCTCCCGCGCCGCCGGCACCGAAGGAACCGCTCTTCGGCTTGCGGCAGATCCCCGCGGTCTCCGGCGCGATCGTGGCACTCGATCCGCATACGGGCCGGGTGCTCGCGATGACTGGCGGCTTCAGCTATGAGATGAGCCAGTTCAACCGCGCGGTCCAAGCCAAGCGGCAAACCGGCTCGGCGATCAAACCATTCATCTACATGGCCGCCTTCGACAAGGGCTATACGCCCTCGACGGTCGTGCTGGACGCCCCAATTACGATCGACCTTGGACCGGACCAACCGCCATGGACGCCCAAGAACTTTGACAACAAGGTCTTCGGACCCACGACCATCCGGGTCGGTCTCGAGCAATCCCACGATCTCATGACCGTTCGCCTGGGTCAGGCGATCGGTCTCGACGCCGTCGGCGGGGCTGTTGAGCGATTCGGGATCATGGACCATATGCCGAGGGAGTACTCGATGCTGCTGGGCGCCGGCGAAACCACGGTGCTTCGGCTCACCACTGCCTACGCCATGATCGTCAACGGAGGCAAGCGGATCACCCCGAGCTTCATCGACCGAGTGCAGGACCGCAACGGCGCTACGATCTATCGCGCCGATCAGCGGCCTTGCGAGGGTTGCAGCAATATCGCTTGGTTGAACCAGGACCCGCCGGAGCTGCCGGACAACCGCGCGCAGATCGAGGATCCCACGACCGCCTATCAGATCGTGCACATTCTGGAGGGCGTGGTCGAGCGCGGCACCGGTCGCACCGTCGCGTCGGTGGGAAAGCCGCTTGCCGGAAAGACCGGAACCAGCAACGGCCCGAACGACACGTGGTTTGTGGGCTTCTCGCCCAATATGGCCGTGGGCGTATTCGTTGGCTTCGATCAGCCGGTGCCTCTGGGATCCCGAGAGCAGGGTGCCACCGTGGCGGCGCCCGTCTTCCGCGATTTCATGGCGGCAGCGCTCCAGGACATGCCGGGTGTCCCCTTCCGGGTGCCGCCAGGCGTCCGGCTGGTCCGTGTCAACGCCACCACCGGGCGGCTCGCCGAGCCCGGCGACAAAGCCGTGATCTTCGAGGCGTTCAAGCCCGGCAGCGAGCCCAGTGACGACGCGCCTGCGGTCACCGTGGGCGACGTGCCGGAGTGGGGAGGCGGCCCGGACGCGCCGCTACCACCGCCGGGCATGAGCGATGGCGGCGATGCGGGCGGTGTTTCGGCTCTGCCGCCGGGCACGGCGCCCCCGGGGGCGACGATCACGCCTCTGCCCATGCCCCTACCCAGGCCGACGCGGACCACTCCCGCAACAGGTACCGGCGGTCTATATTGACCGCACACGTTTCCTAAGCGAGCGATCTTCTCTGGAGCTATAGCTCATGCGCGCGGAACACCAGGCGGCGGCCGACGACATCAGACGTTCGTTGGCGCTGCTGAGGAGGCATCTTTGACTGGGATCAATCGGTCCGGCGCCTAGCCGAGCTCAACTCCCTCGTCGAGAACCCGAACCTCTGGGAGAAGCCCGCGGCGGCGCAAGCGCTGCTGCGCGAGCGCTCGCGTCTCGAGCGGGGGATCGAGGGTTATCGTAGGATCGAGCGCGAGCTCGAGGATACGCTGGGACTGATCGAACTCGCGGAGGCCGAGGGGGACCAGGCGATCCTGGCCGAGGCCGAGGCGACGCTGCAGCGGCTGCGCCAGGAGGCCGGTAAGCGAGAGCTCGAGAGCCTGCTCTCGGGCGAAGCCGACGCCAATGACGCCTATCTGGAGGTGCACGCGGGCGCGGGCGGCACCGAGGCCCAGGATTGGGCCGAGATGCTGCTGCGCATGTACACGCGCTGGGCCGAGCAGCACGGCTACAAGGTCGAATGGCTCGAGGAAAGCCCGGGCGAGGAGGCCGGCCTCAAGTCCGCGACGCTCCAGGTCAGCGGCGAGAATGCCTATGGCTGGCTCAAGACCGAGAGCGGCGTCCATCGCCTGGTGCGCATCTCGCCCTTCGATGCGAACGCGCGCCGGCATACGAGCTTCGCCTCGGTCTGGGTCTATCCCGTGGTCGACGACAAGATCGAGGTCGAGGTGCAGGACAAATACCTGCGCGTCGACACCTACCGCTCGCAGGGCGCCGGCGGCCAGCACGTCAACAAGACCGACAGTGCGGTGCGCTTGACCTATACGCTCCCCGGCACTGAGCCCGTGGTGGTGGCATGCCAGAGCGAGCGCTCGCAGCACCAGAATCGCCATCACGCCATGGCGATGCTGAAGGCGCGGCTCTACGATATCGAGCTCAAGAGGCGTGAGGCCGTGGTCGACGCCATGAACGCCACCAAGACAGACATCGGCTGGGGCCACCAGATCCGCTCCTACGTGCTGCAGCCCTATCAGATCGTCAAGGACCTGCGCACGGGCATCGAGACCAGCCAAAGCGACAAAGTTCTGGACGGCGATCTCGACCGCTTCCTCGAGGCCTCGCTCGCCCAGCGCATCAAAGGCGCGGACGCGGCGGCGGAGGCCGGCAAGGCCTAGCTGCTAGGCCCGATACCCCAGGCACGCCGCACCCGCGGCGATCACCACGCAGGCGCCGAGCCTGCTCGCGGTTAGGCGCTCGCTCAGGAACACGCGGCCGATCAGCGCCGCGAAGACGATGCTGGTCTCGCGCAGCGCCGAGACCGGACCGATCGGGGCGAGCGTCAGGGCCCAGATCACCGTGCCGTAGGTCACGAGCTGGACGACGCCCGCGATGAGCGCCGTGCGGGTTTCGGGTGCGCTCCAGCGCACGACGAGCTTGCGCCGCACGCCGAGGAAAGCCGCGGGCATCAGGACTCCGTAAATCAGGAAGATCCAACTGACATACGCGAAGGAATTGCCTGAGAGCCGCGCGCCGATGCCGTCGGTGACCGTGTATGTCGCGATAACGAGACTATTGGCAAGCGCCGCCACCACGGCTTTCGGCTGCGCGCGGCCCTTGCCGAGCGCGAGGCTCATGATCCCGAGCGAGACCAGCGCGATACCCGCGATCGCGAGCGCGCTTAGATGCTCGCCCGCAAAAATGGCCGCACCCAAGGTTACCAGCAGGGGAACAGAGCCGCGGACCATCGGATAGATTTGCCCGAGGTCGGCATGCCGATAGGCGAACACGAGGAACGCGCTGTAGGCGACCTGCAGCGCGCCGGAGAGGCTCAGGTAAGGCCAGCTCGCGGGCGCCGGTGGCGGCAGCAACAAGACCGCGGGAATCGCGACCGCCGTGGCGGCGAAGCTCATGACCGTCACAGACCAGAGCCGGTCCGAGCCGCCGCGCAATATCGCATTCCAGCTCGCGTGCAAGATCGCGGCGCAGAGCACAAGGCCGATCACCAGCGGGGTCATGACGATGCCAGATGCGAAGAGAAGCTTTTGCCCCTCCCCCCTTGAGGGGGAGGATAGGGAGGGGGGCCGCGTCGCGGCAGCAGCGGGATAGTGGCTCCATGTCCCGAAGCCGCTGGCCGAGAGTCATGCGGTGCGTTAGGAGGCTCGCCTCCCTCCCAAGCCTGCCCCTCAACGGGGGAGGGGCGATCGGGCGACGCTGAGACAAACGGAGTTTGATGCACGGACCCCCATCCCTCCGCCGGCATGACCCGGATCAGGTTCTAGGGGTCGCTCCGTTTCGGAGCCTCTCAGCCGCCTGCGGCTCCCCCTGGTGTGCCACTATTTTGCGGCGCTTTCGCGGGGATGGCAAGCGAGTGGCGCGTAGAAGACGGCGGGCAAGCCCGCTTGCGAGCGAGCGTTTTCGTTGAAGGGCGGCTTCAGCGCGCCCTTGAAATACCGGCGCACGCGGTCGTGATAGGTCTCGGGCGGCAATAGCCCTTCGCGCGTGCAGGCCCAGTCGAACCAGCGCCGTCCGGCCGCGACATGGGCGATCTCATCGTTGTAGATTCGGCGCAGCACGGCGGCACTCACGGCGTCGCCGGCGCGTTCGAGCCGGCCGATCATCGCCGGCGTCACGTCGAGACCGCGCGCCTCCAATACCAGCGGGACCACTGCCAGGCGCGCCAGCAAATCCCCGGCGGTGACGGCAGCCGCTTCCCACAGACCGTCATGCGCGGGAAGATCGCCATAGGCGGCGCCGAGTGCGGCGAGGCGCTCCGCGAGCAGTCCGTGATGTGTCGCTTCCTCATCCGCGACTGCGACCCAATCGTCGAAGAACCGGCGGGGCGGATTCTCACCCGCGAAGCGTGCGATCAAATCCCAGGCGAGATCGATGGCGTTGAGCTCGATGTGCGCGAGCGCGTGCAGCAGCGCCACGCGGTTCTCGCGCTCACCGCCGGCTCGTCGCTTCGGCATTTCCCGGGGTGGCAGCAGGAGCGGTCGCGCGGGCCGCTCCGGTCTATCCGGGGGATGCCTATCCCCGATCGCGGTGAGGACGCCGTTCCGCCACGCCCCGGCGAAGGCATGCGAGAGCGCAATCTTCGCGACGGGCTCCGGCGCTGTGAGGACGGAGACGGCCGCTGCCGTCAGACTATCGGGGAGCGACGCGCTCAGAAATCAGAGCGCCTTCACCGCTTTCAGGATCTCGTCGACGTGGCCGGGCACTTTTACCTTGCGCCAAAGGCCGCGGATCACGCCCTTGCCGTCGATCAGGAAGGTCGAGCGGTCCATGCCCATGTACTTCCGCCCGTACATGCTTTTCTCGACCCAGACGCCATATCGCTTGGCCACCGCCGTGTCCTCGTCGGACGCCAGCGTGAACGGCAACTTGTATTTCTTCTTGAACTTGTCGTGGGAGGCGGGGCTGTCCTTGGAGATGCCGATCACGGTCGCGCCCGTCTTGCTGAAATTCGGCAGCGCGTCGCGAAAGCCGCAGGCCTCTGCGGTGCAGCCGGTGGTGTCGTCCTTGGGATAGAAGTAGAGGATCACCGTCTTGCCCTTGAGCTCCTTCAGCGACACCTTGCCGCTGCCGTCCGTGGGCAAGGTGAAGTCGGGCGCCTTGTCGCCGATCTCGAGGCTCATGCGGTTTCTTCCTCCGTGATCTCAGCCGCGACCGGCTCGAGGATGCCGAGCCGACGGCGCGAGCGCGACGCGGGCCGCGACACCCAGGCCGAATATCGGGCGCGGACTCGCGCGGCCGCGCCGCTCATATCCAATTTCAGACGCTCGAAGTCAATCGCGGCGGCACCCCGCGCCAGGATCGCGCGCAGCGCGGGCGGCGCCGCGGTTTCGTCGAACGGCTCCTCCACCGTCAGCTTGAGCAGGCCCTGGACGTTCCTCCAGAGAGTGAGCGCGCGATCGAGCTCTTCCGCCGCGCCGGCGTCGAGCACGCCGGCGCGGCCGAGCGCCGCCAGTGCCGCGCCGGTGTTCTGTCGCAGTATTTCGGGGCACTGGTGGGCCCAGCGCAGCTGCAGGTATTGCGCGATGAACTCGATATCGATCAGGCCGCCTCGGCGGTGCTTCGCATCCCAGGTCGTCGGTCTCCGGTGTTGACCGGCGATGCGGCTGCGCATGTCCGCGACGTCGACCACCAGACGCTCGGCCTCGCGCGGTTGAACCAAAACGCGGCGGATCTCGGCCATGACTCGCTCCGCCAGCTCCGGAGAGCCCGCCACGCGTCTCGCCCGCGTGAGGGCCATGTGCTCCCAAGTCCAAGCGGACTCCGCGTGATACCGTCGGAACGCCGCAAAACTGGTGGCGAGCGGCCCTTTCGTGCCGGAAGGCCGCAAGCGCATGTCGACCTCGTAGAGGGCCCCCTCCGGCGTGAGCGCCGTGAGCGCGTTCACCATCCGCTGCCACAGCCGCATGTAATAGGTCGAGACCGGCAGCGGCTTGGGGCCGTCGGAGGCCTCCACGGGTTCAGGCGCGTCGTAGATCAGGATCAGGTCGAGGTCCGAAGTCACCGTCATCTCGCGCCCGCCGAGCTTGCCCAGGCCCAGCACGGTCATCTCGCCGCCGGGGACCGTGCCGTGCGCAACCGCATGTCCGGCGGCGATACGTGGCAGCAGCTCCGCGATCACGCTCTCGGCCACATCGGCGAAGGCCGCGCCCGATGTAGCGCCGTCAAGCAGTCCGCGCAGGATCTGCGCGCCGATCTGGAAGCGCTTGTCGTGTGCCCAGCGGCGCGCGAGATCGAGCAGGTCCTCGGTGTCGCGCGCGCCGTCGAGAAGTCGGCCCAATTCCGTGGCAAGCGCCGGGCGCGCGGGCAAGGGATCGAAGAACTCGGCGCTCAGCACGCCATCGAGGAGGCTCGGGCGGCGCGCCAGCTGCTCCGCGAGCCGCGGCACGCCGCCCATGATCTCCGCCACGATGTCGAGCAGCTTCGGGTTCGCATAGAACAGCGACAGCAGCTGCACGCCCGCCGGCAGGTGCTCCAGAAATTGGTCGAAGCGCAGGACCGCTATGTCGGGATTGGGGGTGCGCCCGAAAGCGGCGAGCAGACCCGGAATGAGCTCCGTCATCAGCTCCCGGGCCCGTTGGCTTCGCATGGAGCGATAGCGGCCATGGTGCCAGCCTCGTACGATGGCCGCGGCCGCCGAAGGCTCGGCATAGCCGAGCCCGCGCAACGTGCCGAGCGTCTCCGGGTCGTCCTCGCTGCCGGTGAACACCAAATTGCCGGGGCCCGACAGCGACGGCGCCTCCTCGAAGAGATGCGCGTAATGCGTCTCGACCGTGCCGAGGTGTTGCAGCAGCTCAGCCGTAAACTCGGCGGCCGAGGAATACCCGAGGAAAATCGCGAGCCGCGTAAGGCCGACTTCGTCGGCCGGCAGGGAGTGCACCTGTTGGTCCTCGGTCATCTGTAGGCGATGTTCGACGCGGCGGAGGAACCGGTAGGCGCGGGTCATCTCGTCCGCCACGCCCGGCGTGATGCGGCCGATCCCTGCGAGCGCCTCGAGCGCGGCGCAAGTACCGGCGACTCGCACGGTCGGCAAGCGCCCACCCCAGATCAGCTGCTGGGTCTGCGCGAAGAACTCGATCTCGCGGATGCCGCCGCGGCCGAGCTTGATGTTGTGCCCGAACACAGCGATGCGGCCGCCGCCTTTGTGCGCCTGGATTTGCCGCTTGATCGAGTGAATATCCTGAATCGCCGCGAAGTCTAGATGCCGGCGCCACAGGAACGGTCGGAGCTCTGCGAGGAAGCGCTCGCCATCCGCGATGTCGCCTGCGGCGGGGCGCGCCTTGATGAAGGCGGCGCGCTCCCAGTTCTGCCCGGCGCTCTCGTAATAAGTCAGCGCCGCCAGCACAGACAGCGCTGGCGGTGTCGAGGCGGGATCGGGACGGAGCCGCAAATCGGTGCGAAAGACATAGCCGTCCTCGGTGCGCTCATCCATGAGACGCACGAGATCGCGAGCCATGCGCGCAAAAAGTTGATGCGGGCTGTGCCGGCCCCGGTAGCACACGCGCTCGGTGTCGAACAGCACGATGAGGTCGATGTCGCTGGAGTAATTCAGTTCCCGCGCACCGAGCTTGCCCATGCCGAGCACGATGACGCCGCTGTCACGCTCGGGATCTTCAAGGTGTGGGAGCTCGAGCTCCCCGCTATAATGCGCGGCGCGGAGCAGGAAACGCAGCGCGGCACGAAGGCTGGCGTCCGCAAGCTCGGTCAGGGCTGCGGTGACCCGCTCGAGCGGCCATTGGCCCGCGATGTCCGCGAGCGCCGCCAGAAGCGCCGCTTGCCGCTTGGATGTGCGGAGCTGGCGCATCAGAGCGGCGCGATCGAGGTCGGCTGTCAGATCGCGGTTGAGCCCGTCGGCGACTTCGGCGAAAGTGGCGTCAGGGCCGAGGCGGGCGAGGCGCAGCAAAAAGTCCGGCTCCCTGAGACAGCATAACGTGAGGAAAGGGCTGTTGCCGAACAGCGAGGCCAGCATCCGGGCGCCATTCGCGTCGTCCGCGAAGGTAATCATCGACGCCGCGAGCCCCGCGTCGTCGATCTCGCCAGCGCGCTCGCGCCAGCGCGCGAGGCCGAGCTCCGCGAGTCCGCGATCCGCGGGCTCGGGCAACCCTTGAACATCGAGCGACGGTAGCGGCGATCGCATGGATTCTCAGTACGAGCGCGAAGAGAACCGCGACACTGCGCGCCCCGATCCTGGGGGTCAAGCGCCCCGCCGTGCGTCCTGGCACTGGCATGTCGTGCGCTGGCATTGGCACGTCACCCGGCACGGCTGCTTGCTATTGTTGCGCTATACGGCGGCGCTCCTCGCGGGGCTCGCGATCGCAGGGGCGGTGTTGGTTTGGCGCATCGCCAGCGGACCGATCTCGCTCGATTTCATCACCCCATGGGTGCAGCAGGCGCTCTCCGACCCTGAGCATGGTATCAACGTATCGATCGAGCACACCGTGCTCAGCCATGAGCCCGGCAGCAGCACGGTGGGCCTTGTGGCGCAAGGCGTGCACCTCCGGCGCGCCGACGGCAGCGCCGAGGTGGTGCTGCCACGCGTGGCGCTCGATCTCAGCGTGCGTGCTGCTCTCTCCGGTGCTCTAGCCCCGACCCGCGTCGTACTGATGGCTCCGGAGCTGCACCTGACACGGCAGCCGGACGGCACTATTCACCTCGGTCTCGGCGAAGGCGCAGGGGCGGAGGATCTCGCGAGCGGTGTGCTCGCGGATCTCGAGGTGCGACCGAACCAGCGGGGACCGCTGGGCTACCTCAGAGAGGTCGCGATCCGCGACGCGCAGCTCACGCTCGACGACCGCGCCTTGCACATCACGTGGCAAGCACGCCGTGCCGACGTCACGCTGTTTCGGAGCGAGCAAGGCCTTTCGGGGGATGCTCAGGTCGCCATTCTCGCGGGGGACCAGGAGGCGAGCATTCACGCGGACTTCCAATACGCCGACGCCGAGCGTCGCTTGACCGGCGCGCTGGGGATAACTGACCTTGTGCCGGCCCGCTTTGCGGCCGCGGCGGCGCCGCTCGCTCCGCTACAAGCGCTCAAGGTGCCGGTAACGGGCCGCCTAGGGTTCAGCATCGACACCGCGAGCCTGCACGTCGAAGGCGCGCGCGCCGACGTCACCATCGGGGCCGGACGGATCGAGGATGCCCGCCTGGCGCAAGGCGTGTTGCCGGTCACCGGCGGGGTGGCTCGCCTCGGCTACAATCCGGCGACCGCCCGCGTCACCGTCGAGGAGCTTACGCTCCAGACCGACGGCCCCGTACTCTCGTTCACCGGACAGGTCGGCGGGGTGGATCCGGGATTTCTGCGCGGTGGATCGCTGCAGCGTCTCGACATCGGCGGCCGGATTTCGTTGAGCCAAGTGAGCATCGACAGCCTCGCGCGCTATTGGCCGGACGCGCTGAGCCCGCACAGCCGGAGCTGGGTCACCACGCACCTGCGCGACGGCATCGTCAACGAGAGCAAGGCGGACATTCATCTCGCCGTCGATTTCGATCCCAGCGTGCTGAAGCCCGTCCGGGTCGACTATCTGCAAGGGACCTTGGCCTTCCACAATCTGACGGCGGATTACTTCCCGCCGCTGCCTCAGGTGCACCAGATCGATGGCACCGGCACCTTCAACCGCGCAACTTTCGAGCTGGTGGCGACCTCGGGAGTGCTCCAGGGCCTTCGGGTCGGAGGCGCGTCGATTCAAATGACCAAGCTCGACACCAACGACGAGACCATTGCGATCTTATTGGGTGTACGTGGGCCGCTGCGCGACACGCTGCAGGTCATCGACACGCCGCCGCTTCGCTATGCACGCGCTGTCGGCATCGATCCCGACAAGGTCTCCGGGACCGCGGACACGCAACTGACGTTCCGGTTTCCGCTGATCAACGATCTCAAGATGGCGAACGTGGATTATGGCGCGAAGGCCGTGCTCCAGGACGTAACGATTCCCGGCCTCGCTAGCGGCCATGATCTCGGAACGGGCGATCTCAAGCTCGACCTCGACCGCGCCGCGTTCCGGATCCAGGGCACCTCGGAAATCGACGGCGTGCCGGCGACGGTAAGCTGGATGCAAAGCTTGAAGGCGGGCGATGCCACCCGCCGTTATACGCTCAAAGCGCGGCTCGACGATGCCGCGCGCAAGCATTTCGGCGTCGATTTCCTGGCGGGATACGTGAACGGCGTGATCGGGGTCGACGTGGTTTCCACCACCCAGAAAGCGAGCGGCGAAGCCGACATCGGCCTCGACCTCAAGGATGCGGCGCTCTCGTTCGATCGCCTCAATTGGAGCAAGCGGATCGGCGTCCCGGCCACCGCGCAGCTTCGCGTGGCCTTCGCCGGCGATCAAATCACCGAGATTCCGCAAGCCACCATCAAGGGCGACGGCATCGATGCCGCGCTCGCAATCCGCATGCAGCCCGTCGGGTCGGAAATCCAGAACATCGAGGCGAGCCGGCTCGTGCTCGGGAAGACTGATCTTTCGGGCTCGATCCAGCGTCAGCCCAAGGGAGGCTGGGCCGCGACCGTCGCGGGAAAGAGCCTTGATGCCAGCAAGCTCCTGAAAGACGTGGGCAAAGGCAGCGACCAGCGGACGCAGCCCCTCACTCTCGAGGCCAAGCTCGACCGGGTGATGCTCAGCAATGACCGCGAGGTGAAAAATCTGGCGCTGCGCTTCGTCGATGACGGCCACCATTGGCAGACCGTGGTAGCCGACGCTGTTCTTGCTGGAGGCGGCAAGCTCAGCGTGCGCTTCGGGGAGACGCCGGGACAGCTGCGCGCGGGAACCGATGACATGGGCGCGGCCTTCAAGCTGCTCGGCGTCAGCGACAACGTGGTCGGCGGCACGTTCGTCGTGACCGGGACCGCCGAGGACCAGGGCGACCAGCGCGTGTTCTCCGGCATCGCCGATGGCGAGAACTACAAGGTGGTGCATGCGCCATTGGTCGCGCGCGTGCTCTCGGTGGCATCCTTCGCGGCTGTCAACAGCATGCTCTCCGGCGAGGGCATTCCGTTCGATCGCCTCGCCGCGAAGTACACGTTCGGCGACGGCAAACTGTCGGTTACCGACGCAAAGGCGCTCGGCGGGGCGATCGGCATCAACGTGAGCAAGGGAACGCTCGATCTCAAGGCCGACACCATCGATCTCAGCGGCACCTTGGCGCCGGCCTATACCGTCAACAGTCTCCTCGGCCGGATTCCCGTGCTCGGCGACCTCCTGGTCGGCGGCGAGGGGCAGGGCGTCTTCGCCGCGAATTTCCGCATTCAGGGCCAGACCGACGATCCCAAGGTGTCGGTCAATCCGCTGGGCATGATGGCGCCAGGCTTCGTGCGGAAGCTCTTCTTGTTCGACGCGCCGCCGCCCAGCGCCTCGCCCAGCTCCCAAACTCCATATTCCGACACGTCCAAGGATACCAAATAGCCCGCGCCGATCAGGCCGGCTTCACCAGCGCATGGCGCTTGCGGCCCGCGGAGAGCTTGATGATGCCGTCCGCGTTGAGATCGGCCGCGGTGATGACCCGCGTCTCCTCCGCGAGCGCGGTATCGTTGAGTCGCGCGCCGCCGCCGCGGATGAGCCTGCGCGCTTCGCCCTTCGAAGCCGCGAGTCCCGCGCGCACGAAAAGCTCGAAGGCGGGGAGCCCGCGCTCGAGCTCACCCCGCGGCAGGTCCACCGTCGGGAGCGCGCTCCCGGTCGCGCCGTCGGCAAAGACGCGCCGCGCGGTCTCATGAGCCGCCTCGGCCGCGGCGCGGCCGTGACAGAGCGCGGTTGCCTCGGTCGCAAGAACCTGCTTGGCGTCGTTGATCTCGCTGCCCTCGAGGCGCTCCAGGCGCGCGATCTCCTCCAGCGGCAAGTCCGTGAAGAGCCGGAGGAAGCGGCCGACGTCGGCATCCTCGGTGTTGCGCCAGAACTGCCAATACTCGTAGGCGCTCAGCCGGTCATCGGTGAGCCAGACTGCGCCCTGCGCGGTCTTGCCCATCTTGGCCCCGGACGAGGTCGCGATCAGGGGCGAGGTCAGCCCGAAGAGCGCGCGGTTCTCGATCCGGCGACCGAGCTCGGCGCCGCTGACGATATTGCCCCACTGGTCGGAACCGCCCATCTGCAGGATGCAGTGGTGTCGGCGAGCGAGTTCGAGGAAGTCGTAGGACTGCAGCACCATGTAGTTGAACTCGAGAAACGACAGCGGCTGCTCACGCTCGAGCCGGAGCCGAACGCTGTCGAAGCTCAGCATGCGGTTCACCGAGAAGTGCCGGCCGTATTCCCGCAGGAA
>DASZHJ010000434.1:0-19221 GCA_035938015.1 Allostellaceae bacterium | reverse complement strand
CCTGAGGAGGGCCACACCCATGCGCATCGGCGTGCCGAAGGAGATCAAGACACACGAATATCGCGTCGGCCTCGTGCCCGGAAGCGCGCGCGAGCTCATTCATCGCGGTCACGAGGTGATGGTAGAGACGGGCGCGGGTGCCGGGATTGGCTTTCCGGATCAAGCCTACCTCACCATCGGCGCGAAAGTGCTGCCGAGCGCCGCCGCGGTATTCGGCGAGGCCGACCTCGTGATCAAGGTGAAGGAGCCGCAGCCCCAGGAGATCGCGCTGCTGCGCAAAGGCCAAGTGCTCTTCACCTATCTTCACCTCGCTGCAGATAAGGCGCAGGCGCAGGGCCTTTCGCGCCAAGGCGTCACCGCGATCGCCTACGAGACCGTGACCGATGCGCGCGGCGGCTTGCCGCTGCTGGCGCCCATGAGCGAGGTCGCCGGCCGGATGTCGATCCAAGTGGGCGCGCATTGCTTAGAGAAAGAACAGGGTGGCATGGGCATGCTGCTGGGCGGCGTGCCTGGCGTCGCCGCCGCCAAGGTGGTGATCCTCGGCGGAGGCGTTTCTGGCACCAATGCCGCGCGCATGGCGATGGGCCTCGAGGCCTATGTGACCGTGATCGACAAGTCGCTGCACCGGCTTAATGAGCTCGATATGCAGTTCGGCTCGCAGCTGCACACGCTCTTTGCAACGCTCGACAACATCGAGCGCGAGGTTCTGTCGGCGGATCTGGTGGTGGGCGCGGTGCTGGTGCCAGGCGCGGCGGCGCCCAAGCTGGTCACCCGCGACATGGTGCGCAAGATGAAGCCGGGCTCGGTGCTGGTAGACATCTCCATCGATCAGGGCGGCTGCTTCGAGACCAGCAAGCCCACGACCCATGCCGATCCCACCTATAGCGTGGACGGCGTCATCCACTACTGTGTCACCAATATGCCCGGCGCCGTCGCGCGCACCTCGACCTTCGCGCTCAACAACGCGACGCTGCCCTTCTGCGTAGCGCTGGCCGAAAAAGGCTGGCGGAAGGCGCTCGCGGACGATCCGCATCTGCGCAACGGGCTCAACGTGCACGGCGGCAAGATCACGCACGCAGCCGTCGCCCGCGACCTCGAGCTCGAGTATCTGGCCGCCGATCAGGCGATTGCCGCCTGAGCGCCTTTGCGGCTCCCTTGGCGCGGATCCGCTCAGTTGCGGTCATCCCTTTTTCGTCATCGCCGCGCTTGGAGCCTTCATGGGCACTGGTCGACTGTTACGACTTTGTTATACTGAAATCCGCGGAAACCAAGGGGGAACGGGGCCCGTCTCGGCGGGCCCAACGGTCCTTCTACAGGGGAGAACACCTCGATGGAAGAGTCGGGTCGCGAGAGCCGAGGCAGCCACTGGTGGTACCTTTTATTCGTCGTGCAGTTCGTCGCGGTGCTCTGGGTGCCGTTCTACAACTCGGTCGAGCCGACCTGGGCTGGCGTGCCCTTCTTCTATTGGTATCAACTCCTCTGGATCCTGATTGGCGCCGTCCTAAACGCGATCGTCTATTTCGCAACGGACCACTAGGGCGGGTCTGACGGAAAACGCGGCACCTGAAATCGACCGCACGCTCACTGGGAGGGGGATACCGTGGAAGGCATCAATTGGACCGCGCTGGTCATTTTCGTCGTAATCTTCGGCCTGATCACCTGGCTCGGCTTTGTTGCGGCCAATTGGCGCAAGGGCGACCTGAGCCTGATCAATGAGTGGGGCCTCGGCGGCCGGCGGTTCGGCACGGTCATCACCTGGTTCCTGCTCGGGGGCGATCTCTATACCGCCTACACCTTCATCGCGGTTCCCGCACTCGCCTTCGGCGCGGGGGCGGTGGCTTTCTTCGCCGTTCCTTATACGATCATCGTCTATCCCATCGTTTTTTTGGTGTTCCCGCGCCTGTGGTCCGTAGCACACAAGCATGGCTACGTGACCGCAGCGGATTTCGTGAAAGGGCGATTCGACAACCGCTGGCTGGCGCTCGCAATGACCATCACGGGTATCGTTGCGACCATGCCCTATATCGCGCTCCAGCTGGTCGGGCTTCAGGTTGTGATCGGTGCGATGGGTGTCGGGGGCGCGGGATTGCTGGGCGACCTGCCGCTGGTGATCGCCTTCGTGGTTCTCGCGGCCTTCACCTATACGAGCGGACTGCGCGCACCCGCGGCGATCGCGATCGTCAAGGACATCTTGATCTATATCGCGGTGTTTGCGGCGATCATCGCGGTGCCGGTCGCGATGGGGGGCTATGGCAAGGTATTCTCGGCGGTGCCGCCGCAAAAGCTGATACTCGCGATGCCTCCGCCCGGGAGTTGGGGTGCTTACGGGGCCTACGCGACGCTGGCACTTGGCTCGGCCTTGGCGCTCTTCCTCTATCCGCATTCGATGACCGGCGTCCTGGCGGCCAGCAGTCGGAATTCGATCCGCCGCAACGCCGCGCTGTTACCGGGCTATTCGTTGATGCTGGGACTGCTGGCGCTTCTGGGCTTCATGGCGATCGCCATCGGCGCCGACAAGCTCCCGGAATTCGCCGCCGGCTTTAAGCAATTCGGCAACAATTTCGCGGTGCCCGCAGTCTACCTCCACTTCTTCCCCGCGTGGTTTGTCGGCATTGCCTTCGCCGCCATTGGAATCGGCGCGCTGGTCCCCGCAGCCATCATGTCGATCGCGGCGGCAAACCTGTTCACGCGCAACATCTACAAGGAGTTCATAAACGCGAACTGTACGACGACCCAGGAGTCGCAGATGGCCAAGTGGGTCTCGCTGGTCGTCAAGGCGGGGGCTCTGGTGTTCGTCCTACTCATTCCGCTGCAATACGCGATCTGGCTCCAGCTGCTCGGGGGCATCTGGATGATCCAGACGCTGCCGGCGGTGATCCTTGGCCTCTTCACGCGCTGGTTCAACTCCTGGGCGTTGCTCGTCGGCTGGGCCGCCGGCACGCTCTTGGGGACATGGATGTTCTTCTCGGTCAATCCGCCCGCACCCACCTATCCCCTGAACATCGCGGGCTTCGGCATGCCGGGCTACGCGGCATTCTACACGCTGATCCTGAATCTCGCGCTAGCGGCGGTGCTGACCTTCGTCCTCAATGCCATGGGATCTCGTGCGCGCGACGATGCGACGCGCCCGGCCGACTATTACGTTTGATTGCGGGCCTCGGCCGGCCTAAGGCCAAGCTTTGTCTGGGAACGCCGCGGCTCCGCATCGTCTTGAGCCGAGGGCCTTTGCGGGTTGCGCAAAGGTTGATCCGTCGCGCCCAGCAGTCTTGACGCAATCAACGAGCGCTTAAGCCCTTATGAGATCTTTATTCTCGGGTATTCATTCGCCTCTCGAACTTTTATGGCCGAATGACATCTTCTATGCAGCTCCGAAACCAAGGAGAGGTGGTGCCTTGATTGCGCTCGGTTATTTCCGGCATGGACCACAAGACCATCCGTTTTCAACGCGGGGCAAGCACGCCAGGGCAAGGGCCCGGGTGGTCGCTGGCCGCGTCGCCGGCGCCCTGGCTCTCGCCGGTGTTCCCGTCTTCATCGGGCTCGTCGGTGTCGGGCTGCTTGCCCTTCGTTCTTGGCTTCTCACGGCGGCTAGTTGAATTACCCGAGCCGATGCCAGCCGGCAGCCACGGCGCCTGGCGCACTCGGGTGTTTGCCGTGCAGGTTTCTCCTCCTGGTCTAAAGCGGTACCGCTCCCTTCGCCCGATCGGTGTCGGCCAGACTCTGGTTCGTCGAGCGGCGCATCTCCGCGATGCAATTGATGGCGGCTCTCGCTTCTGGGTTCGACGCCACGAAGCGCTCGAAGTCGGCTTTTCGCAGCACGAGCAGCCGGCAGTAGGTCAGAGCCACCACGTCTGCCTGTCGCGGGCGGCCGGTCAACAGGGCCATTTCCCCGAAAAACTCGCCGCTGCCGAGCCGCGCCGGGTGCGCCGGCAATCTGACCTCGATCGCGCCGGACGCGATGAAGAACACGGCGTCGCCACGATCTCCCATGCGAATGATGCGCTCACCCGGCATAGCGAATCGCGGGCGGAGCAGTTTTGCCACGCGATCGAGCTGCACATTGTCCAGTGCCGACAGCAGGTCGAGGCGTTCGATCAGACGACGCGAGTCCAAGCCGATGTCGAATCTCGGGCGTTGCTCGGCGCTCCGCGCGCCGGTGACGCTGCGTTTGAGGTCCTCGTAGAGCTCCTGCGGGATCAGGCCTTCCTGGAACAGCGCCTGGTACCGTCCCAGTTCCAGCCGCAGGGCCGACTGCCGAAGGAATCGCGCTTCGAGAGCCGCGATGTAGTCGGGATATTGTCGCCGCAGGGCGTCGAAGGCATCGTCCAGGTCTTTCCGGCGATGCTCGACGATCCTGCCCGTGAGCTCGGTGATGCGCTCGCCGATGATCGAGCGCAGGCGCGTGCCGCTGAATTCTACGAGCCTGTCGACCAACAGCCGCGTGACCAGCAACAACTCGACACGGTCCGCCAGACGCCCGGCCAGAAATCGATGAATGCCGAGGTGCCGATGCAGATGGTAGGCAGCCCGGAATATGGCGGGAAACGGCAACGCGGCGGCCGCCGCTCTTCGATATCCGAGGCGCCCCTCGGCCTGTGCGCCTTCGACGAGGGCATCCGCATTGCGCAAGAGCGCCTGAATGGTAGCCGGCGACGCGCTCCGGGCGGCGCGAGTCTCGAGGACGAGCACGCGCTCCTGGCTTGCCAAGGCGACGAGAGCGATGGCCAGCCGGTCTCGATCGGTCAGGTGCTGTTCCGCGTCGCGGGTATTCGCCGCCGCGATCCAGGCTTGATAAGGCTCGACTGTCTGGTCGACGGCAGTCGGGGCCAGGGCATGATTCTGCCCCAACCGCTGTATCGAATCGCACACCTCGGCGTAAGAGAGCGCGAGAACACGGTCGCGCAGAACCTGATTTCGCGGCGAGAGACGGTCGATCCCCAGGAGAGTGATGACCACGCGCAAAGTCGTGCCGTTGACGAAGAGCGTGAACAACACGAGTCCGGTCGCGAGCACTGCGACAAAGCGTTGGATCTGCGGGTCGAGCGCGGGGTTCTCCGTGACGGCGAGCGCCAGGACCAGGGTCAGCGCTCCTCTCAAGCCACCCCAGATGATCGCAAGCTTATAGGCGGAGCTGATCGGCTGGGTCAGCCTGAGATATTCCAGCAGCGGCATCAGAGCGAACAGCACCAGTACTCTAGCCGCGAATGCCGCCACCACCACCAAGCCAGCCAGCAGCAGGTCGCGGAGTCCGACGTTGGCCAGCAGCCTCGGCACAAGGATCGAGGCGAGAATGAATATGAGGGAGCGCGCCCAGAACGCGATCTGGTCCCAGAGATCGGCCAGGAACGACCAGTTGTAGGGGGCGATCCGAGAGCGGCCGAGCGCGCTGACGGTGAGCCCGGACCCGAGCACCGCAACGACGCCCGAGACGTGAAATACCCGCTCGGCGAGGACAAAGACGCCATAGGTGAGCGCCAGGGTCAGCGTGCCCTGCGCCAAGCGGTCGTCACCCACCCAGGCGATCGCGCGAAGCAAAACTCGGCCCGCGATGACGCCTAACAGGCCGCCGCCGATGAACGACAGAAAGAATTCGCCAAGCCCCGAGATGATGTCGGGTTCGCGGCCCGTCAGGATCATTCCAAGCAGCACGGCGAACAGCACGATTGCCGCGGCGTCGTTTAGAAGAGCCTCACCCTCGACGAGCCTAGTCAAGCGCCCCGGTGCACCCACATCTCGAAATATGGCGATTACAGCGGCAGGATCGGTGGTCGCGACGATGGCGCCGAGAAGCAGGCAGACGACGAGAGGAACACCGGCGAGCGGCCATAACGCCAAACCAATCACCGCGGTCGTGATCAGGGTCGCGACGATTGCCAGTAGCAGGATGGGCGCCGCGTCCTCCATCATGCGCCGGACGTCGGTGGCGATGCCCGCCTCGAACACCAAGAGAGGCAGAAAAACATAGATGAAGGTGCCAGAGCTCACGGGCAGCGCAACGAAGGCGTCGGCGAACACATTGGCGTTGGACCAGCCGAGCGCGGACATGACGGCCGGAAACCCACCCAGGGACACCCCGATCAACCCGAGCAGAACGGGCGGCGGCAATTTCAGGTAAGCGGCGAGCGGTTGGCAAAAACCAACGATGATCAGCAACGCGGCGATGACGATGAGTACGAATGCGGCGTCGGGCATAGGGGTCGGGCTGATGAACCAGCGGATCGGATGCCGCTTTTTCCGGCCGTATCCTAGCCTGTGCGGGTCCGCCGGGACACCGATACCGGAAGTCCCCGGGGAGCCTCCGTTCCCCCAGCTGCTTGGGCGGCCGGCCTCGAGAGAGCTACCAGGAGTCTTCGATGACCAGTAGCGGATGGCTGCAGATCGCGCTGTTTGGCCTGTTGGTCGTCGCGATGACGCGGCCGCTTGGCGGCTACATGACTCGAGTATTCCTCGGCGAGCGCACATTTCTGAGCCCGCTGCTGCGGCCGGTCGAGCGCCTTCTATATTGGTGCTGCGGCGTGGACGAAGCCGAGGAGCAGTCCTGGCGCAGCTATGCCGTGGCGATGGTGCTCTTCAGTATCGCGGGCTTCGTGTCGCTCTACGCGCTTCAGCGCCTGCAGTGGTATCTGCCCTTCAACCCGCAGGGGCGGACCGGGGTCGATGAGGTCTTGGCCTTCAATACCTCCATCAGCTTCGTCACTAACACGAACTGGCAGTCCTACGTGCCGGAAACCACGATGGGCTACCTCGTCCAGATGGCGGGGCTTTCGGTTCATAATTTCATCTCGGCCGCCGTCGGCATCGCCGTGGCGTTGGTCTTGATTCGCGGCTTCTCCCGAGGCGAAGCGAGCGGCATCGGTAATTTCTGGGTCGATCTGACGCGCGGCACGCTCTACGTCCTGCTGCCGATATCCGTCGTCGTGGCGCTCATATTCGTGTGGCAGGGCGCGCCGCAGAATCTGAGCGCCTATACGGAGGTTGCGACCCTCGACGGCGGCAAGCAGCTCATCGCTCAAGGGCCGGCCGCCTCGCAGGAGGTCATCAAGCTCCTTGGCACCAACGGCGGCGGGTTTTTCAATGCGAACTCTGCGCATCCCTACGAGAACCCGACCGCGGTTGCCAACCTCATTCAGATGTTGTTGCTGATCGCGATCGCCGCCGCGCTCACCAACGTGCTCGGCCGCACGGTGAAAGACGAGCGCCAGGGCTGGGCGCTCTTCGCCGCGATGGGCATTCTGCTTCTCATTGGTTTGACGACGGTCTATTGGTCGGAAGCGCGGGGCAATCCCGCCTTTGCCGAGTTCAATGTCGATGCCGCTCCGAGCGCTCTTCAGGCCGGGGGCAACATGGAGGGCAAGGAAACCCGCTTCGGCATCGCACCGTCCGCGCTATACGCGACTGTCACCACCGATGCCGGCGGCGCGGTCGACGCGATGCATGACAGCTTCCTGCCCCTGGGCGGCATGGTGCTGCTCGTCAATATGCTGCTCGGCGAGGTCGCCTTCGGAGGCGTGGGATCGGGCCTCTACGGCATGCTGGCATTCGCCACCGTCACCATGTTCGTCGCCGGGCTGATGGTCGGGCGCACACCCGAATATCTCGGCAAGAAGTTGGAGGCAAAGGAGGTGAAGATGACGATCCTTGCGCTCCTGAGCTACTCGCTGTCGATACTCGGCTGGACTGCGTCGGCGGCCGTGGCGCCGCCGGGGTTGGCGGGCATTGCCAACTCCGGCCCGCACGGATTCACGGAGATCATTTATGCCTACGCATCGGCTACCGGCAACAACGGCAGCTCGTTTGCCGGACTCTCCACGAATACCTTCTTCTACAACACAACGCTCGCCGCAGCGATGCTGATGGGACGGTTCATCTATGTGATCCCGCTCCTGGCGGTTGCGGGATCGTTGGCGCAGAAGAAGCGCATGGAGCCGTCAGCCGGGTCGGTTCCGACGCACAGCCCGCAATTCGTGGGATTGCTGGTCGGCATCGTGCTGATCGTCGGAGGCCTTGCCTATTTCCCCGCCGTATCGCTGGGACCCGTGATGGAGCAGATCGCCATGAACCATGGGATTCACTATCCGGCCCCGTGAAGGGGTGGCCGATCAGTTGAGCCGCTGCGGCAGCTCCGCGATCGCCAGATCGACCAAAGCTTGGCCTTGGTGGTCACCCAGGCGCTCCGCGATCACCCGCCGGGCCGCGCTGATGGCGATATCAACGGCGGTGTTGCGCACCTCGGTGACGGCCTTCGCCTCGGCGAGCGCGATCTTCTCGGCGGCAAGGCGCTGGCGGCGGTCGATAGCGGCCTCGAGTTCGCGCTTGGCGCGCTCGGCAAAGCGAGCGGCTTCCGCGCGCGCATGGGCAACAATGGCCTCGGCCTCCTGGAGTGCATCGCGCTGCTTGCGCTGAAACTGACCCAGCGTCTTCTGCGCGTCGTCCTTGAGCTGCTGAGCCTCGTCGAGCTCGGCCTTGATCTTGGCCGCACGGGCATCGAGCATGCCCGAGAGCGCATCCCAGACACGCCGCGCTGTCAGCACGATCGCGATAATGAATGCAACCGCGACTGCAAGCTCGGGATCATGGAAAATCTCGCGGATCATCAGGCGCGCTCTCTCATGACCCGATCGACCGCGGCGGCGGCGCTGCTCTCGTCGACATCGGTGCCGACGAGCCTGCGGGTGGCGGTGCGGGCGACATCGATCGCGACGGCGCGCAGGCTTGCGAGCGCTTGCGTCTTCGCCTCCGCGATCCGCCTTTCGGCCGCCGAGGTCTCCACGCTCAATGCCTCGGCAGCTTTCCTTTGACGTTCCGCAGCCTCGGCGCCGAAGCGGTCCATAGCCTGTTTGAGCGTTGCCTGGGCCTGGGCGCGCGCGTCGGCGAGCGAGCGCTCATAGGCCGCTATCACGGCTTCGGCCTCGGCCTTCATCTGCGCCGCCCGCTCGAGATCACCCTCGATCCGGGTTCGCCGCGCCACGATCATAGCGCTCACCCTCGGCAATGCCACCCACGACATCAGCAGGTAAAGCAGCAGAAAGGTCACCGCCAACCAGAGGAGCTGGGACGGAAAGGTCGAGAGGTCGAGCTGTGGCATCGCGCGAGCGCCAGACTGGGCGGCTTAGAGTGGGCTCAGAACGCAAACAGGATCATGAACGCGATCAGCAGCCCGAAGAGGCCAGTCGCTTCCGCGAGCGCGAAGCCAAGGAACGCCCATGTGGTCACCTGAGCCGCGGGGTTGCGGGCGAGCGAGTTGATAAGCGAGCCGAACACGTTGCCGATGCCGATGCCCGCACCCACCAGCGCGATGCAGGCGAGGCCGGCGCCGATCATTTTGGCCGATGCGAGATCCATGGGGACAGTCCTCTCTCTGAGTTGGTCGGTGATCAGTGAAGATGGATGGCGTCGCGCAGATAAAGGCACGACAGGATGGTGAAGACATAGGCCTGCAGCACCGCGACCAGGAATTCGAGCAGTACGAGGGCCGCGTCCATGGCAATCGGCGCGAAGAAGAACAATCCCAGCGGCGCCACGAAGCCCGCGAAGATCACCAGCATGGTGTGGCCCGCGACCATGTTCGCGAAGAGCCGGATCGACAGCGTGAAGGGACGGATGCAATAGGACAGCAGCTCGATGGGCACCAGAAGCAGCAGCAGCACCTTCGGCACGCCGTGCGGCACGAACAGGCTGAAGAAATGGAAGCCGTGGCGAGCGACGCCGATCAGCGTCACGCCGATGAACACCGTCGCCGCCAGCGCGAAGGTCACCGCGATGTGGCTGGTGAAGGTAAAGCTGTAGGGAATCATCCCCAGCAGATTGCCGAACAGGATGAACATGAAAAGCGTGAAGAGGAACGGGAAATACTGCCGGCCCTCCTCGCCGACATTGTCGTCGACCATCTTGGCGACGAAGTCGTAGAGCATCTCCGCGAGTGACTGCAGCCGGCCGGGCACCAGCGCCGCGTTCCGCGTCGCCGCCACCATCAGCACCGTGATCAGCACAGCCGCGATCGTCATGAGCAGCGAGGAGTTCGTATAGGAGAAATCCAGCCGCCCGATATGAATATCGACGAGGTGCTCGATATTGAATTGATGGAGAGGGCTCGCTTCCGGTGCCGCCACGTCAGTCCTCGTCCCAGTCGCCGTTGCCTTGCTCGCCTTTACCTGGCTCGGGGCCGCTGCGCCCGTCACCTTTGTATCCCACGGTCATTCCGAGGCCTTTGACGACACGGTAGACATTGGTCATGCCCGCGCCGATGCCGAGGAAGAGAAACACCAGCAGTCCCCAGGGCCGCGTCCCGAACCAGCGATCGATCGCCCACCCAATGGCGACACCGAGACAGACCGCAACCACCAGCTCGAGCCCGATGCGAAAGCCCAGACCCATCGCCGCTCGAGACGACGGATCGGCTCCCTCATTGATAGCGCGACGCCCACCCTCTCTTGCGCGGCGCGCTCGCTCAAGGCGCTCTCCCAGCGCAGCAAGGGGATCGGGCCGCTCGGGCTCGGTCATCGCGACCGCCTTTTGCCTGTGCAAATCGCCCCCTGTTCCGAGCGCCGGGAGCGCCGAAACGGCGCAAACCTTAGGTGCCGGCTAACCCCGGTGTCAAGGTTCCAAAGGACGCGGGTAGCGCGCTTCTCGTTCAGGTGCGATCGGTCCCCGAAGGGGCGCGCGTCGAGGGACGGGCAGCGCTTTTGTTCAGCGCACATGAACAGTCCGATGGTCAACTGTCGATCGACGGGAGTTGTCTTGTGCCGAGCCCCCGATCGGCAGAGGAGCGAGAGATGGCGAGCGTGGCGCAGATTGCGGCGAATCGGTTGAATGTGCAGGAGGGCACCCGCACCCTCAACCGCTTCGGGGCGGAATCCCACGAAAATTTTCACCGTGGCATAGCAGAGCCGATTTATCGAACGAGATCAGAGGGCGCGATGTCGGTGGACAGCCGGCACCATGCAGCCGGGAACCGCTCCGGCGAAAGGAAAGCCAGCACTGCCTCCCGGGCTTTGCCGCCGGCCCGCACCCTCAGGCGGTCTGGCGCAGCTGATCCGCCGCCTGGAGGTCGACCGAGACCAGCTGGGAGATGCCGCGCTCGGCCATGGTGACGCCGAACAGCCGATCCATACGCGCCATCGTGATGCGATGGTGCGTGATAATCAGGAAGCGGGTCAGCGCGCTCTGAGCAATCTCCTCGACCAGGCGGCAGAACCGATCGACGTTGGCGTCGTCGAGCGGCGCGTCAACCTCGTCGAGCACGCAGATCGGTGCGGGGTTGGTGAGGAACACGGCAAAGAGCAGCGCCAAGGCGGTGAGCGCTTGCTCACCGCCGGAGAGCAAGGACAGGCCCTGCAGGCGCTTGCCCGGGGGGCTCGCCATGATCTCGAGGCCTGATTCCAGCGGGTCCTTCTCGCCGCCTTCCTCGGGCTCGCGCAGCTCGAGGTGTGCGCGTCCACCGCCGAAGAGCCGCACGAACAGCTCCTGGAAGTGCTCGTTCACCTTGGCGAAGGCCGCGATCAACCGCTCGCGCCCCTCGCGATTGAGGGCGCCGATGCCCTGGCGCAGCTTCGCGATCGCCTGGAGCAGGTCCTCGCGCTCCGCCTTGAGGCTGCCCACGCGCTGCTCGAGCTCATTCGCCTCCGCTTCAGCAACCAGGTTCACGGGGCCCATATTGTCGCGCTCGCGCACCAGACGCTCGAGCCGGGTCTGCGCGTGGGCGAGCTCTGGCAAGGCTTCGTCGGGCTCGATTTCTGCGACTTCCGGCACGCGGTCGGGCGTGGTACCGAGACGCTCCGCGACCCGTGCCGCCACCTCGTCGCAGCCATGAGAGGCTTGATCGCGTACGCCCTCGGCCCGTACCCGCTCCTCGCGGGCGGCCGCAAGCTCAGCCTCGGCGGCCTTGGCTGCTTTCTCGGCCTCGGCGAGCCGAGTCTCGGCGGCGGCGAGTTCGTCTCCGGCATGGCTCCGCTTTTCGCCAGCACGGGCGATCGACTCCGCCAGCGCCTCGCGCTGACGGGCGAGTTCCTCCGGCTTTCGGACCAGCGCTTCGATCTCTTGAGTGAGCGCCAGCCGGCGCTCCTCCAGTGCGGCCTGCTGGCGCGCAGCCGCTTCCGCGCGCTCGCGCCAGGATTGCTCCTCGATGGCGATGGCCTCGAGGCGCGTGCGGCGGGCCGTGGCCGCATGATGCAGTCGATCAACCTCGCTCTGTTGCATCGCTTGATGGCTGCGCTTTTCTGCGAGCGCCACCCGCAAGGTGCCGGCGCGGTCCCGGGCAGTCGCGGGCGCCTGCAGCGTCGCCAGCGTCTCTCGAGCGATGGTCTGCCGCGTCTCGGTCTCGGCAAGATCCGCTGAAATCTGGTTCGCGGTTTCGTTAAGGGATGCGAGGCGTGAATCGGTCTCGGCTTGGCGCTGGGCGAAGATGGCCTGGCGCTCACGCATGACCGCGAGCATGCGCACGGTGTCCTGCATCGTGGAGCGAGCATCCCGCGCCGTGATGGCCGCGGTGACAACCTCCGCGCGGGTGGCCTCGAGGACACGCCGCGTCTGCTCCACCTCGCGCGCAGCACCGGCGAGCTGCTCAGATATCTCGGCGAGGCGGTTGCGCTGGCGGAGCCGCTGGCCGGCGGAGGTCGGCAGGCCCGCCGCGCGCGTCAGGCCATCCCAACGCCATAGTGCGCCGTCGCGGCTCACCAGCCGCTGACCCGGACGCAGACGCTCGCGTAGTTGCTCGGCGGTGGCGGCATTGGGCACCAGCCCGATCTGGCCCAGGCGGCGGTGGAGCGTCGGCGGTGCAGCCACATATGCCGACAGGCTTTCCACACCTTCCGGCAGCTCGGGCGGTGCGTCGTAGGGCGGCAAGGTCGTCCAGTGCAGGGGCGCCGCTGGATCGAGGGGAGCGGCGAGGTCGTCGCCCAAGGCGGCCCCCAGCGCCGCCTCGTAACCCGTCTCGACCCGAAGCGCGTCGATGAGTGGTGCCGCATGGGGGCTCGCGGTTGCCGCCAGCAATTCCGAAAGCGCCTGGCCCTCGGTGTCGAGCTTTTGGCGCCGGCTTTGAGCGGCCTCGAACGGCGAGCGCGCCGCCTGCTCGGCCGCTTCCGCGCTTCGCAGCGCTTGCTCAGCGGCATCGGCGGCGGCACTCGCGCGCGACATCTCGACTTCGGCGGCAACGACCAGCGCCGTGGCGGCCTCGAGAGTACCGCTTGGCAGCGCCTCGGACGCGAGTACCGCCCGCTGACGATCGAGCTCGGCGCCGCGCTCGACCAACCGCATGTGTCGCGCGGCCATATCCTGTTCCTCGCGCGCGAGCGCCTCGCGGCGCGCCTCGAGTGCCGCGGCTTGCTGGGTCAGGGTTTCGATCTCGGCTTCGAGGCTAGCGACCTCGGTATTGGTAAGACGTAGGAATTCTGCGGCGGCGGCTTGCTCGTCGGCCTCGCCAGTCTGTGCCGCGGTTAGGGTCTCGCGCTCGGATGCCAGGGTGGCTAGTGCGGTTTGCGCGTCGGCGGCGAGCGTGGCCTCTCGCGCACGGTCCTGCGTCACCTGATTGAGGCGCTCCTCGGCTGCCGCGCGAGCTTCGGCGATGCGCCGCTCCTCATCCTCCAAGGTTTGCCGCGCGAGGGTGAGGCGCTGCAACTCAGCGGACGCCGCGGCTTCGCTCTGCCGCAATCCCGGCAAGACGCTCGCCGCCTGCCCTCGAGCTCGCTCGGCCGCCAGCGCGGACATGGTGAGCTCGCCGACCTCGCCCTCGACCGCATGGAGGCGCTCGACCGCCGCTTCGAGCTCGGCGTTTGCCTTGAGCCAGCGCAGGTGCAGCACCATCGCCTCGGCGCGGCGGATGTGATCGGAGAGACGGCGATAACGGCCCGCTTGGCGCGCCTGCTTCTTCAGCGCCTCGAGCTGCTCTTCTTGGGTGCGCACGATGTCCTCGAGACGCGTTAGATTGGCCTCGGCGGCTTTGAGGCGTAGCTCGGCCTCGTGCCGGCGGGCGTGCAGGCCCGAGATGCCAGCGGCTTCCTCCAAGAGCGCGCGGCGCTCGATCGGCTTGGCGCCAATGATCCAGCCAATCCGACCCTGGCTCACCATCGCAGTGGAGTGCGCGCCCGTCGCGAGGTCGGCGAACAGCAACTGCACGTCCCGCGCGCGCACCTCCTTGCCGTTGATCCGGTAAGCGGAGCCGGTGCCGCGTTCGATCCGGCGCACGATCTCGATCTCGCTGTGCTCGTTGTAGAGCGCGGGCGCGGTGCGGCCGGCGTTATCGAGATGAAGCCCGACCTCCGCAACGTTGCGCGCAGGCCTCGTACCGGTGCCGCCGAAGATGACGTCATCCATCTCGCCGCCGCGCAGGCGCTTGGCCGAGGTCTCGCCCATCGCCCAGCGCAGGGCCTCGACTAGATTGGACTTGCCGCAGCCGTTCGGTCCGACGATGCCGGTGAGCCCCGGCTCGATTACGAGGTCGGTCGGGTCGACGAACGACTTGAACCCGGTCAACCGCAACTTGGAGAACTGCACGATGCCCCTATCGCGTCCCGCTGGTTTCTTCCCTGCGGCCCCGCCGTCTTATGACTTCGAGGCCGCTTTGTTGAGTAACTTCTCGAACTCGGGGTAGGGCTGCACGCCCACGACCCGGACGCCGTTAATGAAGAAAGTCGGCGTCGATTCCACCTTGTACTGCTGCTCGGCCTCGAGCCTGGAGTCCAGCACCTGTTTCCGCGCGGCTTCGTCCTTCATGCAGGCGGCGAACTGCTCGTCGCTCATGCCCGCTAGCTTCGCGAGATTGCTCAACGCGGTGTCGATCTTGCCACTCGTGGCCCAGTTGGACTGGCTGTGGAAGAGCGCGTCGACGAAGGCATAGAACTGCTCCGGCGGCGCGCACCGCGCGAGCGTCGCCGCGCGCACCGCTGCCTGGTCGAGGGGAAAATCGCGGAAGATGAGCCGCGCCTTGCCGGTGTCGATCCAATCGGCTTTCAGCTTGGGTAGCATGTTCGCGTCGAAGTCCGCGCAATGCGGGCAGGTGAGTGAGGCATACTCGTAGATCGTAATGGGTGCGTCCGCCTTGCCGAGGATCCGGTCGCCGGGCGCCGGCTCGGGCGTTGATTGGGCAAGGGCGGGCGTCCCACCTGACAGGCCGAAAACGACGACTATCGCGGCTAAGGCTGTCCAAATCTTCGACATCTGACGCTCCAAACCACTAGATGTTGATGCTAGGTCCGGGATCCCGGCAAAGCAAGCTGGGCGGGATAGTTCAGCGCCGCCGCTCGCTCAGGATTGCCGCGCCCAGGCGTTCGAGCGCAGATTTAAGGCCAGGATCAGATACTTGCGACGTTTGTGCGGCAAGCGCCGCGGCCTCTGTAGGGGTCAGAGCCCGGCGCGGTGGGGGCCCGGTTCGGACCTTGCTGGGGATGGGGCCTTGCATGAGCGCGAGTCGCGCTACCGCGCCATAGCCGAAGAAGCCGTTGATGCGCTCGAGGATCTGCGGCTCGCGGTGCTGCACCAAAAGTGCTGCCGCGGAGGTGACTCGGAGTCTGAGCACGCCGTTCTTGCGGCCCCCCGCGGGGAAGCTGAGCTTCAGGGGCAGGGTTTCCGCGGCAAGTTCGTCTCCCACCACGGCACTCCACTCCGCCAGCAGCTGTGCTTCGCCGAGGCCGCGCTTCCCCAGCACGCGGCCCGCGATGCGCGGCAGCTCCTGGCCCACCGCCCGCATCCTTCCTCGTCGTCGCTCGCTGTGTGTGATTGCCATCTGGCCACGCTCCAAGCCCCATGCGATGGTAGCGGTGGGTCACGCCGCCGTCGAAGGAATCCGTCCGAGGGAGCCGAGCGCCCGACCCCGATGAGCCCGACTGCAGCCGAGGCCGCCGTGGACGGCGCAACGTTCGCGCCGCACGTGCTTCGCTGGTACGACCGCCATCGCCGCGTGCTGCCCTGGCGCGCCAAGCCCGGCGACGCGCCAGATCCCTATCGCGTCTGGCTCAGCGAGATCATGCTGCAGCAAACCACGGTTGCGACGGTAGGGGCTTATTTTGACCGCTTTGTGGCACGGTTTCCAAGCATTGCGGCGCTCGCCAACGCCCCGCTCGACGAGGTGCTGCATGCCTGGCAGGGGCTTGGCTACTACGCGCGCGCGCGCAATCTGCACGCCTGCGCGCGGGACGTAGTGACGCTGCATGGCGGCATCCTCCCGGACTCCGTCGACGGCTTGCGCGCGTTGCCGGGGATCGGCGCCTACACCGCCGCCGCGGTCGCGGCCATCGCTTTCGGTTGCAAATCCGCCGCGGTCGACGGCAACGTCGAGCGCGTAGTGGCGCGGCTCTTCGCCGTTGAAGCGCCCCTGCCGGCGGCCAAACCGGAGCTGCGGCGCCTTGCGGAAACCTTGCTGCCCGACCGGCGAGCGGGCGACTTCGCACAAGCGCTGATGGATCTGGGCGCAACCGTCTGCACGCCGCGCGCGCCCAAATGCATCCTGTGTCCGGTGCAGGCGTTCTGCCGTGGCCGCGCGCTTGGACTGGCGGAGACGTTGCCGCGGCGGCGCGCGCGGACGGCACGGCCAACGCGGCGCGGAATTGCATTCTGGGCCGTGCGGCCCGACGGGTCGGTCCTGCTGCGCCGGCGGCCCGAGCAGGGACTGCTCGGCGGCATGATCGAGGTGCCCTCGACCGAATGGCGGGAACAGGCGATATCGGACGTCGCCGCGCGGAAACAGGCACCGGTGCGCGCCAGCTGGGTCCGGCTCCCCGGTACCGTCCGCCACACCTTCACGCATTTCCACCTAGAGCTGGCCGTGCTCGCGGGCGAGACCGACGGGAAAGCGAAGACGGTGACGGGCGATTGGGTTCCGCTCGACCGGCTATCGGAACAAGCACTGCCGACGGTGATGAAGAAGGTGGTTAATCACGCTCTCGGTGTCGCGCGGCGGAGCCGACGGTGAGGCGCACCGTTCAGAACGGTTGGCGGAAGGTCAGATCGAGCGAGCCGTAGTGGTCGGGCGCGTGTTGGTGGACGAATTCCTCGCTGCGATAGACGTAAGTGTAGGCGAGGCGGAAATGGCCCCAGGTGCCCGCGAGGCCGCTCTGGAGATCGCCGACCAGCGGCAGCTTGTCCACGCTCGGGCTCGCTTTGAAGCTGTTTCCGTCGAGGAAGATGTTGCGGGCGACGGCCCGGCCTTGGGCGCCTGCGAAGACGTAGAAGCCGACGCCACCGGTATCGGCTCGGTCCGGGTTAATGTAGTCGGAGCCCATGTTGAGGTCGACGTGCGGCGGGCCGTAGTCGACGCGTAGGTTCCGTCCCAGGCGGATCATGCCGCCGCCGGCGAGGTAATCGTAGACACTGCCGATCCGACCGCCGACCTCAGGGATGACGTCCCATCCCCAGTCGTGCTCGCTATCGATCGGCTGCCAGTACCGCCACTTCCTCGTATAGAAGAGATCGAGCGTGGGCTCGTCGCGCAACTGCGCGTGCCAACCTCGGAATGTCGCGACGTTGATCAGGAGGTGGAACTTGGTTTGGGTCTCATTCGCAAGCGAGCCCGGTCCCACGATGCCGAGTTTGAGCCCAAGCTCCTCAAATTCCTCGCCGTGGGAATCCTGCATCAGGCCGACGCCGCCATAGAGCCAACCCGCATAAGGCCGGTCGCGCGGGTCCGGATTGACCAGCCCGCCGTTCTCGGGCGTGTAGATGTTCTGCCCTAGGACGAGGCTGTAGCGGCGTGCCACGTCGGGATCGGTCCCGCCGCCGAAGATCGGCAGACCGGATGCGAGCCAATCGAAGGGTGCCTGCCAGCTGGGATCGTGCAAGTCACCGCTGGTGGCGGAGAACCGAATGCCGTGCGTATAGTGCCGGTCGCGGTTGTCCGGCGCCCAGAAATCATCTTCTTCGACGATACTGCCGGTCCACGCATCGTCGGCTCGAGCGCGCGGCGCCGGCGTGACCAGAATGCTCACAGCTATAGCGAGGACGAGGGTGCGCACGAAGGAGCGACATAGTGCTCCGGCGCGTGAGATCAACTAAACGACGCTACCATCCATCTCCGCGCGCATGCGCTGGCGGAGCGCATCGATGGGCACCACGGCACCCTTGCGCTCGACATGCCAGAAAGCCCAGCCGTTGCAGGCGGGAGCGCCCTGCACGTGGGCGCCGACGCGGTGGATCGAGCCGCGGGCGTCGGCGGAGATCACGGTGCCGTCGGCGCGCACCTTGGCGGTCCAGCGGCGGCGCGCGTCGAACAGCACCTCGCCGGGCTTGAGGAGCCCGTGCTCGACGAGCGCGCCGAAGGGGATGCGCGGCTCCTCGCGCTTCTGGGGCGCCACGACATCGTCAAGGTCGGCTGGTGTGACGGCGTGAAGGCGCTGGCGCGCGAGCGCGGCATAGCCGGGATCGCGCTCGATGCCGATGAAGCGCCGGCTCAGGCGCTTGGCAACGGCGCCCGTAGTCCCGGTACCGAAGAAGGGATCAAGCACGAGGTCGCCGGGCCGGGTCGAGGCCATGAGCACGCGATGCAGGAGCGCCTCGGGTTTCTGGGTCGGATGCGCCTTGCGGCCGTCCTCGCCCTTGAGCCGCTCGCTGCCGCCACAGAGCGGCATCAGCCAGTCGCTGCGCATCTGCAGCTCCTCGTTCAGCGTCTTCATGCTTTCGTAGTTGAAGGTGTAGCGCGAGTCCCGGGAGCGCGCGCACCACAGCAGTGTCTCATGTGCGTTCGTGAAGCGACGGCCGCGGAAGTTCGGCATTGGGTTGGTCTTGCGCCAGATGATGTCGTTGAGGATCCAGTAGCCGAGGTCCTGCAGGATCGCGCCCACACGGTAGATGTTGTGATAGCTGCCGATCACCCAGAGCGCGCCGTCGGGCTTCAGCAAACGGCGCGCGGCCGCGAGCCAGCCGTGGGTGAATCGGTCGTAGTCCTCGAAGCCCGTGAACTTGTCCCAGGCATCATCGACGCCGTCGACCCGCGTGTTGTTCGGGCGCAGCAGCTCGCCGCCGAGCTGTAGATTGTAGGGCGGATCGGCGAAGACGAGGTCGACCGAGGCGTCTGGCAGCCGCGCCACTTCCCCAACGCAGTCGCCGATCAGCACGCAGTTATCGCGGAGCGCCAGCACATCCCCCTCCCCAAGGTCAGGGGCGCACTGTGGAGACCGCGACTCGATGCGTCAATACCTCTGGAGAGTCAACGCTCTATGGGGATTCCCTGGACTCGAATCCAAAGAGGTCGCGGGAGGGCTGGAACGACAACCTGTGGTGGGGCGTGAGGCCGAGACGCAC
>DASZHJ010000433.1:0-4162 GCA_035938015.1 Allostellaceae bacterium | reverse complement strand
GTTGATCTTGCCGACCAGCGCCGCCGCGCCGGCGGTCGAGCCGAAATCGATCGAGCCGGCGCTGAGAAACTCGAGCGCCTTGTTGGAGCCCAGCGTCTGCACCCAGCGGATGCCGATGCCGTCCTTGGCGAACTCCTTCTCCAGCAGGCCCTTGTCCTTGAGCACCATGGAGACCGGATTGTAGGTCGCCCAGTCGATGACGATTTCCTTCGGCTTGTCGGCGGCATGCGCGGCAGCCGGCATCAGCGCCGCGACCAGGGCGGCGGCAACGATCGAACGTCGGGAGTAAAGGGTCATGGCGACCTCCATACGCTACACGGTCGCACGGTCCCGGCCGCGCAAGCCGTCGATTGATGGAGGCGGGACGATTGGCCCGCCGTCAGCTGGCGGCGGGGCGGGCCCCGCGCTTTAGCTGCATTTGTTAAGCGCCCGCAAGCTGCTCGCTCAAATCGGCGCTGGCGGTGATTTAAGAACCCCGGCGGCCGGCGTCAACGAGAAAGTATTGGCGCGGCCGATGCCTTATGGAGCAGGCCGTTCCCCGCAGGAGGGCGCCGGCAGGCCAAACGTTTCCTGCCCCGCCAGCGCGGCCGTGACACGGCCCTGCGCCTCGGCTATCGGTGATGCCATGAACGATATTGCCGACGTAAAGCCGCACGGCGGCGCCGGCTTGTTCGATGCCGCCGCCATCGCGGCCGACCTGGCCGCGCTCGTCGAGGTCCATCGCGGCCGCGAGCGCGACCTGCGCACCGCGGTCGCCCAGCGCCTCAAGACGGCGCTCACCGCCGGCCGCGCCACGGCCGAGCGCCTGCTGCGCGAGGACCGCCACGGCCGCCGCTGCGCCGAACGGCTGTGCTTCATGCAGGACGAGGTGATCCGCGTCGTCTTCGAATTTGCCGGCCGCCATCTCTATCCCGCGCTCAACCCGTCCGAAGCCGAGCGCATGGCGATCGTGGCGACCGGCGGCTACGGACGCGGGCTGCTGGCGCCCGGATCGGACATCGATCTCCTGTTCCTGCTGCCTTACAAGCAGACGGCGTGGGGCGAGTCGATCGCCGAGACGATCCTCTATTGCCTGTGGGACATGGGCCTCAAGGTCGGCCACGCCACCCGCTCGATCGACGAATGCATCCGCCAGGCCAAGGCCGACATGACGGTGCGCACGGCGATGCTGGAGGCGCGCTTCCTGCTCGGCGACCGCAACCTGTTCGACGAGATGAGCGCGCGGTTCGCCAAGGACATCGTGCAGAACAGCGCGCGCGAGTTCGTCACCGCCAAGCTGGGGGAACGCGAGGAGCGCCACCGCCGGGCCGGTCAATCGCGCTATCTGGTCGAGCCGAACGTCAAGGACGGCAAGGGGGGATTGCGCGATCTGCACACGCTGTTCTGGATCGCCAAGTACGTCTACCGCGTGCACCAGCCGGAGGAGCTGATCGATCACGGCGTGTTCGACCGCGAGGAGTACCAGCGCTTCCGCCGCTGCGAGGATTTTCTCTGGTCGGTTCGCTGCAACATGCACTTCCTCACCGGCCGGGCCGAGGAGCGCCTGTCGTTCGACATCCAGCGCGAGATCGCGGTGCGGCTCGGCTACACCCGGCACCCCGGGCTGCAGGACGTCGAGCGCTTCATGAAGCACTACTTCCTGATCGCCAAGGAGGTCGGCGATCTCACGGCGATCCTGTGCGCCGAGCTGGAAGACCGTCAGGCCAAGGCGCTGCCGGTGCTGCGCCGGGTGATGGCGCGGTTCCGCCCGAGCGGGCGCCGCACGCTGAGCGAGACCGAGGACTTCGTGGTCGACAACAACCGCATCAACGTGGCCGACCCCGACGTATTCCGCCGCGATCCCGTCAACCTGATCCGCATCTTTCATCTCGCCGACCGCCATGGGCTGTCGTTTCATCCCGACGCCATGCGGGCGGTGTCGCGCTCGCTCGGGCTGGTCGATGCGGCGCTGCGCCACGACGCCGAGGCCAATCGCCTCTTCCTCGAGATCCTCACCTCCCGCAACGACCCGGAGCGGGTGCTGCGTCGCATGAACGAGGCCGGCGTGCTCGGGCGTTTCGTGCGCGTGTTCGGCCGCATCGTCGCGATGATGCAGTTCAACATGTATCATCACTACACGGTCGACGAGCACCTGCTGCGCTGCATCGGCATACTGGCCGAGATCGAGCACGGCGGTAACGACGAGTTCAAGCTGGCGAGCGAGCTCATTCACACGATTCAGCCGCAGCACCGCACGGTGCTGTATGTGGCGCTGTTCCTGCACGACATCGCCAAGGGCCGCGTCGAGGACCACTCGATCGCCGGCGCCCGCATCGCGCGCCGCTTCTGTCCCCGCCTCGGCTTCTCGCCCGCCGAGACCGAGACGGTGGCGTGGCTGATCGAAAATCACCTGGTGATGTCCACCATCGCCCAGTCGCGCGACCTGTCCGACCGCAAGACGATCGAGAACTTCGCCGCCGTGGTGCAGTCGCTCGAGCGGCTCAAGCTCCTGATCATCCTCACCACCGCCGACATCCGCGGGGTCGGGCCGGGCGTGTGGAACGGCTGGAAGGCGCAATTGCTGCGCACGCTCTATTACGAGACCGAGCCGGTGCTGACCGGCGGGTTCTCCGAGGTCAATCGCGCCCAGCGCGTGGCCATGGCGCAGAGCGAGCTGCGGGCGGAGCTCGCGGACTGGCCGCCCGCCGAGCTCGACGCCTACGTGGCGCGCCACTATCCGGCCTACTGGCTCAAGGTCGATCTCCCGCACAAGCTCGCGCACGCGCGCTTCGTGCGCGCCGCCGCCCGGGCGGGCAAGGCGCTCGCCACCGAGGTCGATCTCGACCGCGCGCGCTACGTGGTCGAGCTGATCGTGCTGGCGCCCGACCACCCGCGGCTGCTGTCGAGCATCGCCGGCGCCTGCGCGGCGGCCGGCGCCAACATCGTCGACGCGCAGATCTACACGACCACCGACGGGCTCGCCCTCGACACCATCTCGCTGTCGCGCGAGTTCGAGCGCGACGACGACGAGGTGCGGCGCGCCGCGCGCATCGCCGACGGCATCGAGCAGGCGCTCAGCGGGAGCCTGCGGCTGCCGGAAGTGGTGGCCAAGCGCGCGGCGCAGAAGCCGCGGCTCAAGGCCTTCGCGATCGAGCCGGAAGTGCTGATCAACAATCAATGGTCGAACCGCTACACCGTGGTCGAGGTGTCGGGGCTCGATCGGCCGGGCCTGCTGTACGAGCTCACCACGACGCTGTCGAAGCTCAGCCTCAACATCGCGTCCGCGCACGTGGCGACGTTCGGCGAGCGCGCGGTCGACGTGTTCTACGTGACCGATCTGCTCGGCGCGCAGATCGTCTCGCCCACCCGCCAGGCGGCGATCAAGCGCGCGCTGATTCAGTTGCTCGCCGCAACGCCGGAGGCCGCCGCCGCCCGCGCCGGGTGACCGCGCCGGGGCCGCTGCCTAAAGATATTGCACTGCACAAATTTCCATCGCGGCGCCTACAAAGCGCGCAGTTTTCGCCGCGCCGTCGATAAAACCGACGGTTTTTCAGCGACATAAGGCTGGCACAGGGTTTGCGAGGGAGCCCCGGCGGCATTGACCCATGCCTGGCCGGAAAGGAACACATTGATGACCACGCGGAACCCGACCTGGATTTCGGACTGGAATCCCGAGGACGAGACATTCTGGAAATCCAAAGGAAAATTTATCGCCCAACGCAACCTCATCTGGTCGATTTTCGCCGAGCATCTCGGATTTTCGATCTGGCTGATCTGGAGCATCGTCGCCACCAAGCTGCCGCAGGCTGGCTTCCACTACACCACCGACCAGCTGTTCCAGCTCGTGGCGCTGCCGGGATTGATCGGCTCGCTCATGCGGTTTCCCTACACGTTTGCGGTGACGACCTTCGGCGGCCGCAACTGGACGATCTTCAGCGCCGCGGTGCTGTTCATCCCGACCATTGCGCTCGCGTATTTCGTGACTCAGCCCGAGACGCCGTTCTGGATGATGCTGATCGTGGCCGCGACGGCGGGGCTCGGTGGCGGCAACTTCGCCTCGAGCATGGCCAATATTTCCTTTTTCTATCCGGACCGCATGAAGGGCTGGGCGCTCGGCCTGAACGCGGCCGGCGGCAATATCGGGGTGAGCGGCGTGCAGTTGCTGACGCCGATCGTGTTGGGG
>DASZHJ010000432.1:0-3815 GCA_035938015.1 Allostellaceae bacterium | reverse complement strand
GCGCCTGCTTGTGCTGGGGTTAATCGGGGATCGTCGGCTGATGATTCTCAACTCCGATCCGGTCTCTTGCGTTAGAGTCTCGGCGGTCATGTCCGGTCTCGGTTGTGCCCCATGCGCCTCGCGGTTCTACTTGGCTCGTTTCTGATCGGCCTCGCCGGTTCGGCGATCGCGGCAGCCTTGCCGACGCTGCAAGTGGCGCCCGGCATCTATGTGCATGCGGGGGTGCAGGAAGACGCCGATGCCGCCAACGAGGATGCGATCGCGAATATCGGGTTCATCGTCGGTGACGCCTCCGTCATGGTGATCGATCCCGGAGGCAGCGCACTTGAGGGCCGAGCTTTGCGCGAGGCCGTCCAGGCGGCGACGCAGAAGCCGATCCGCTATGTGGTGCTGACCCACGTCCACCCCGATCATATCTTCGGTGCGGCCGCCTTCACGGCGGACCATCCGACCTTCGTGGGTCATGCGAGACTGCCGGGCGCGCTGGCGGGGCGCGGCACCTATTATCTTCGCACGCTCGAGCGCAGCCTCGGCGACAAGTCGGCGGGGAGCGAGGTGATCGTGCCCACGCTGCTTGTCTCGCAGATGCTCGTGATCGATCTCGGTAACCGCCTCGTCGACGTCCACGCCCACGGACCCGCGCATACCGACAACGATCTCACGCTCTACGATCGACTGACCCGGACTCTCTGGGCGAGCGACTTGCTCTTCGTCGAGCGCATCCCGGTCATCGACGGCAGCGTGATTGGCTGGCTGCGGGAGCTCGAGAGTCTCCGCGCCGTTCCGGCGCTCCGAGCGATACCGGGACACGGGCCCGCCGTGGTCGATTGGCCCGCAGGCGCCGAGGCCGAAATTCGCTACCTCCAGGCGGTTTTGACGGGCACTCGGGCCGCCATTCGCGAGGGTATCGACATCGCGGACGCCTGGCGCCATGTTGCTCAGGAGGAGCGAGGCCGATGGGTGCTGTTCGATGATTACCACCCGCGCAACGTGACCACCGCTTACAAGGAGCTCGAGTGGGAATGAGCCCGGTCTCGCGCATTCGGAGGATCTGACCCATGCGGCGACTTTCGATTGCCCTCGGCGCTGGATTGCTGGCGCTGGCTGCGAGCGCACCACCGGCCTCGGCCGAGGCGGACGAAGCAACGCGGGCAGCACGTTGGGTCGAGCTCAGTGCCCAGATCTTCGGCGAGCGCGCCATCGAGGACGGCGCGGGCCTGGTCTCGATCGGCGCGCCTGATCGGGCCGAGGATGCCGCGCTCGTGCCGATCAAGATCGAGCTCGCGGCACCGCTGCGCGACAAAATCACGGGGCTCTACCTGGTGATCGACGACAATCCCTCGCCGCTCGCCGCGCATGTCACGTTCGGCAAGGCGGCGGATGCCAGCGACTTCGCGACACGCGTGCGGGTCGACGATTACACTTATCTGCATGCGGTCGCGGAGACCCGGGACGGCAAGCTCTATGGCGTCGCGCGCTTCATCAAGGCAGCCGGCGGTTGCTCCGCGCCTGCCGCCAAGGATCAAGGCGTCGCGATGAGCCGCCTCGGCCAGATGAGGATGACGCTGCGCGGCGACCCGCGCGCGGGAGTGCCCGTCGAGGCCCATTTGCTCGTCAGCCATCCCAACAGTTCCGGCATGCAGATGGATCAAGTGACCCGCAATTACGTGCCCGCAAACTTCATCCGCGAGATGAAGGTCACCTACAATGGCGAGTCCGTCATCACCATGGAGTCGGATATCTCGATCAGCGAGGATCCGAGCCTCACCTTCGCCTTCGTGCCCCGCACCGAGGCCGGCGAGCTCAAGGTGGAGGCGGACGACAGCAACAATCGGCATTTCGAAGGCCGCTGGCCGGTTAAGCCCGGGACCTGACGCAGCGCGAGCGCGTCGATGACGGGCTGCGCCGGTTTGACTCGGAGCGGCCTAGTGTTTGCCTGCGGCGTGTTGCTGGCCGCTCCGGCCCTTGCGGGAAGCTCGGCCGGAGAACCTGACGGGTATCGGCTCGGCGACTATCAATCGGGAACGCCACTCACGGTTCAGGGCCGCGCCGCTCTGGACACGACGGCGGCGCGGAAATTATGGGAAACGCATGCCGCAGCGTTCATTGACGTGCTCTCGGTGCCGCGCCGTCCCGACAACCTCGCGCCGCGGGCGATCTGGGCGCCGGTGCCACGGCGCGACATTCCCGGCAGCGAGTGGCTTCCCGAGGTGGGTCGCGGGGCCCTCACCGAGCCGCTCGAAACCTGGTTCCGCTTGAGCCTGGAGCGGATCAGCGTGGGCGACAAAGCCGCATCGCTGGTATTTTATTGTCGCGCGGACTGCTGGATGAGTTGGAATGCCACCAAGCGCGCGCTTACCTGGGGTTATATCGGCGCGCAGTGGTACCGCGACGGTTCGGACGGTTGGGAGGCGGCGGGTCTGCCCCTCACCGAGATGAAACCGCCGGAAGAAATGCCGCGCTAGAGGCGCGTGCCTTCCAACGGCTTGTCACCTCACGCGCTGATTGGGCGAGCTGTAAGAATTCGGACCACCGCTGAGGCAATTGGCGGCCGACGGTATCGATGTTGCTTGCCAAAGGCTCAGACCTCATGCTGTCCGCCGGGGGCGCGCGATGGGCGAGCAATCACTATGCTAAGGGCAATCGCTGGAAGCCTGGCGCTGGTCGTCGTGCCGACGGTCGCGCTGATCGGGATCGAACTCTACAACGTGGCCGAGATCGCGCCCGATCTGCGCCAAGCCCAAGAGCTGGTCGTGCATACGCTCCAGGGGATCTCGGCCGCGCAGGCTCTCGATCAGACCGTGCAGGACGCCGAGCGCGGACAGCGCAACTACTTGATCACCGGCGATGAGACGCAACTCGAGACCTACCGGCGAAGCGTTGCGGACGCGCCAACGCGGCTCGCCGACCTGCGCCGGCTCACCGCCGACAACCTCGAGCAGCAAGAGCGAATCGCGATGCTGGGGACGCAGCTCGACATCGAGCTCG
Organism: Allostellaceae bacterium; assembly: GCA_035938015.1. GTDB lineage: Bacteria > Pseudomonadota > Alphaproteobacteria > ATCC43930 > CGMCC-115725 > DASZHJ01. The sequence continues at coordinate 827 of DASZHJ010000432.1, read as the reverse complement.
GCGAGCTTCAGCACGGGATCGACGCGCGGCGACAGGGTGGGTTCGAGGCGGCGCGCGCGATTGTGCAGACCAATGTCGGCCGCGACGCCATGCGCGAGATCACGGGACTGCTCGGGTTCGCTATTCAGGCGGAGGGCAGGCTGCTCACCGAGCGGCAGCAGCGGCTCGCCGAGGGTCGGCGCGCCCGCGTGGAGGCGAACCTCGTGGTCATCGGGCTGGCGCTTTTGGTCATGGTGCTCGGCGGCTGGCTGGTCGCCCTCGGAATGCTGCGGTCCCGACGGGCGCGGATCGCGCTTGGCGAGAGCGAGCAGCGTTTTCGCCTTCTGATCGAGGGCATCAGCGACTATTCGATCTTCATGCTCGATCCCGGCGGCGTCGTCACGAGCTGGAATCCAAGCGGCGAGCGCACCAAAGGCTACTCCGCCGCGGAAGCGATCGGGCTGCATTTTTCGCGGTTCTATACTGAGGAGGATCGGCTTGCTGGCATTCCCGAGCGAGGCTTGGTGACGGCGATGCGCACCGGCAAGTACGAGGGCGAGGGTTGGCGCGTGCGCAAGGACGGCAGCCGCTTCTGGGCCTCCGTCGCGATCGACGCCATCCTCGACGCCTCGGGTAAGCCCGTAGGCTATGCGAAGATCACCCGCGACATCACCGATCGGCGCCGACAGCAGGAAGAGCGCGAGAAGGCCCAGGCCTTGCACGCGCAGTCGCAAAAGATGGAAGCGATCGGCCAACTGACCGGTGGGATAGCGCACGATTTCAACAATCTCCTCACCGCGATTCTCGGCAGTATCGAGCTACTGGAGCGGCAGTTCGGACGGCTCGAC
>DASZHJ010000431.1:0-12731 GCA_035938015.1 Allostellaceae bacterium | reverse complement strand
ACGTGGACGCGGTGATCCCCGGGGACGAGGCATGACCTTCTCAATCGTCGGCCGCTGCGCGCGCACCGGTATGGTCGGAATGGGCATCTCGACCTCGAGCATCGCGGTGACCGGGCGCTGCGTCTGGGTGCGCGGCAAGGTCGGCGCGGTCGCCACCCAGAACATCACCGACCCCGCGCTCGGGCCCCGCATCCTCGATCTGATGGCGGCGGGCACGCCGGCCGATCGCGCTGTCCAGCAAGCCGCCGCAGAGAATCCCCATGGGGCCTATCGTCAGCTCTCGGCGATCGATAGGCACGGCGGGACCGGCCACTACACCGGCGGCAAGGCCTCGCCCGTCGCGGCCTCGCAGATCGGGCGCGACTGTGTCGCCGCCGGCAACATCCTCGCCAATGCCGACGTGCCCGTAGCCATGGCGCGGCGCTTCGAATCCGAGACCGGCATTCACTTGGCAGAGCGCCTGCTGCGGGCGCTCGAGGCGGGGCTCGCCGCGGGCGGCGAGCATGGGCCCGTACACTCGGCGGGCCTCTTGGTCGCGCACGAGCAGGCCTGGTCGATCGTCAATCTGCGGATCGATTGGGCAGATGACGGGCCGATCGCCAAGCTCCGCGCACTCTGGCAAGCCTATGAGCCGCAGATGCGGGATTATCTCACCCGCGCGCTCGATCCTCCCGCGCTCGATCGACCGAAGGCGTAAGGCTCAGCGCCGCTTCCGCCGCGCGACCGACTCTGCGACCACGCAAAGGATCTCGTACATGAGCGTGGCGCCCACCAGCGCGGTGTTGCCGGTGGGGTCGAAGGGCGGCGCGACCTCGACGACGTCGCCGCCCACCAGATTGAGCCCGGCGAGCCGGCGCAGCATGATCTGCGCCTCCACCACGGTGATGCCGCCGCATTCGGGCGTGCCGGTGCCCGGCGCAAAGACGGGATCGAGCCCGTCGACGTCGAAGCTCACATAAGTGGGCCCGTCGCCGACGATGGTGCGGGCTTCCTCGATCACGGATTTGGGGCCGCGGTCGTAGAACTCCTCCATGTAGACGACGCGCATGCCGCTGTCGTGGCTGAACTTCCAGATGTCGGGATCGTTCACGGGCCCGCGGATGCCGATCTGGATCGTGCGCTTGGGGTCGAGCAGGCCTTCCTCGACCGCGCGGCGGAACGGCGCGCCGTGGTGGAACTTGGATCCCAGATAGTCGTCGCCGGTGTCGCAATGGGCGTCGAAGTGCACCATGCCGACCGGGCGGTGCTTGGCGATGCCGCGCATCACCGCGAGTGTCACCGAATGGTCGCCGCCGGCGGAGACCGGCACCACACCGGCGGCATGGAGCTCGCGATAGAACTCGGCGATCTCGTTGAGGGCGCCGGTGAGCTCATAGGGCTTCTCGACCCAAGCATCGCCGACGTCGCCAACCCTGCAAAGCGCATAGGGATTGAGGCCGCTCGCCTGGTTCACTTTTCGCATCAGGCTCGATTGGTTGCGGATCTCGCGGGGTCCGTGGCGGGCGCCGGGCCGGTTGGTGACGCCGCCGTCGAAGGGTATGCCCGCAAGGCCGATGTCGATGGACGCAAGATCCTCGACCATGGGCGCGCGCATGAACGTGGGTATCCCCAAATACCGCGGCCGCACCATCGGATCCGCGAATTCGGGGTAGGCAAACTCTCGCTTCATCACGGTCACCATGAGAAAGGGGCGTTGGGCCAAGTTGTACCATGCCTTGGCGCCTTGGCGTCTTGGCGGTTAGAAAGTTGAACCACCAAGGCGCCAAGACGCCAAGGCACTTCCGCTCGGCGCGCGCGACCGGCATGCTCGCATGGTGATATAGGCGGGAGGATCAGATGGCCCCAGACCCGAGATTCGCCAATCAGCGCACGGTGAGCGCGCCCCGGGGCCCCACGATCTCGGCCAAGAGCTGGCTCACCGAGGCGCCGCTGCGCATGCTCATGAACAATCTCGACGCGGAAGTCGCCGAGAAGCCGCAGGAGCTCGTGGTCTACGGCGGCATCGGGCGCGCCGCGCGCGACTGGGCGAGCTTCGATCGGATCGTCGCAGGGCTGCGCGGGCTCGAGGCGGACGAGACGCTGTTGGTGCAATCGGGCAAACCCGTCGGCATCTTCCGCACGCACATGGACGCGCCCCGCGTGCTGATCGCGAATTCGAACCTGGTGCCCGCCTGGGCCAACTGGGACCACTTCAACGAGCTCGATCGCAAGGGGCTCATGATGTATGGCCAGATGACCGCAGGCTCCTGGATCTATATCGGCAGCCAAGGCATCGTGCAGGGCACTTACGAGACCTTCGCGGAGGCGGGCCGCCAGCACTACGGTGGCGATCTCGGCGGGCGGTGGATTCTGACCGCGGGGCTCGGCGGCATGGGCGGCGCGCAGCCGCTCGCCGCCACCATGGCGGGTGCCTCGCTGCTCGCGATCGAATGCCAGCCGTCGCGGATCGAGATGCGGCTCCGGACGCGGTATCTCGATGCCCGCGCGCAAAGCCTCGACGAGGCGCTCGCGATGATCGAGCGCGCGGGGCGCGAGCGCAAGCCGGTCTCGATCGGGCTCCTCGGCAATGCCGCGGAAATCTATCCGGAGCTGGTCCGGCGCCAGGCGCATCCCGATCTCGTGACCGACCAGACCTCGGCCCATGATCCCGGCAACGGCTATCTGCCCGCGGGCTGGAGCATCGTAGAGTGGGAGGCGCGGCGCGCGAGCGATCCCAAGGGCGTGGCTGCCGCGGCCAAGGCCTCCATGGCGGTCCAGGTGCGCGCCATGCTCGCCTTCCATCAGGCGGGCGTACCCACCGTCGATTACGGCAACAACATTCGCCAGATGGCGCGCGATGTCGGCGTCGACCACGCCTTCGATTTTCCAGGCTTCGTCCCGGCTTATATCCGGCCACTGTTCTGCCGCGGCGTGGGCCCCTTCCGCTGGGTGGCGCTCTCCGGCGACCCCGAGGACATCTACCGCACCGACGCCAAGGTGAAGGAATTGATGCCCGGCGACCGCCATCTCCATCACTGGCTCGACATGGCGAGGGAAAAAATCTCGTTCCAGGGCCTGCCGGCGCGGATTTGCTGGATCGGCCTCGGGGACCGCCATCGCGTGGGTCTCGCCTTCAACGAGATGGTCGCCAAGGGCGAGCTCAACGCGCCGATCGTGATCGGCCGCGATCATCTGGATTCCGGATCGGTCGCTAGCCCTAACCGCGAGACCGAGGCCATGAAGGACGGCTCGGACGCGGTCAGCGACTGGCCGCTCTTGAACGCGCTGCTCAATTGCGCGAGCGGCGCCACCTGGGTCTCGATCCACCACGGGGGCGGCGTCGGCATGGGCTACTCCCAACATGCCGGCATGGTGGTGGTGTGCGACGGCACGCAAGAGGCCGCGCGTCGGATCGAGCGCGTGCTCTGGAACGACCCCGCGTCGGGCGTGATGCGCCACGCCGACGCCGGCTACGAGAGCGCCATCGCCTGCGCGCGGGAGCACGGTCTCAAGCTACCGTCGGTCGGGTAAAGCCGGCCCGCCGGAGGAAACCAGCGATCACGGCGAGAATGTCGTTCCGCTTGCAACCATACTCTTGAGGAGATCGCGCTGGATCTTGCCGTTTGCATTGCGTGGAATGCGCGGCAGTCGCACCGCATGAAATCCTCCGACATGGAACGGCCTGAGTGCCTCGGTGACGCGCGTCAGGAGTTCCCGGTCGTCAAATCCAGCATCGCAGACGCCGACGAAGAGTTCCTCGATCCCGTCCGCGTTCCGAACGGACCACACTCCGATGTCGCCGAGCGTCACCGTCTTGAGGATCGCCCGCTCCAGAGCTTCCGGAGGAAGTTTGTGTCCACCGAAGTTGAGAAGATCGTCGCCTCTCCCGATGATCTGCAGCCGACGGGACTCGTGCAGGATGCCGAGGTCGCCCGGATAGAACCAGCCGTCCTTGAACATGCGGCTAGTCGCCTCGGGATCCCCGAGGTAACCCTGAACCATGTCCGGGGTCTTGACTCGGATCTTTCCCATTTGCCCGAGTGGCAGCGGAACGTCCCGCTCGTCGACGATCTCGACGCGTACGCCGGGCCACACGGCTCCGATCCCATCGTCTCGCCTCGAGCTTGTGGAGGAGATGAATCCCGCCTCGTTGGACCCATACATATCGATGAGCTCGGTGGCGAGCAGCGTCAGCGCGCGGCTGCGCAAAGCACTGGAGACCGCCGCGCCGAAGGAGCAGATCGTCAGGCTCGGCGGCTTGACGAAGCCCTCCGGCAACGCGTCCAGCACCCGCGCGATCTGGATGGGTGCCAAGATCAGCGTGGTGATCGCGTGCCCGGAGATCGCCAGCGCGATATCCCGCGGCTCCTGGAGGTCCACGGCAACCACGGTGCCGCCGGCGCGCAGGCACGCAGTGGCGCACGCATACATGCCGTTCACCGTGAAGCTCATGGTGAGCAGAAGGCGGGAGCGGTGGGTCAAGCCGGTGAGTACGATCCAGCGGGTGACCCACGCGTCGTGCAGCGACCGCGGGTGCAAGAGCCGCTTCGGGCTTCCGGTCGTGCCCGAGGTGCGCAGGATGCGTACGGGGTCGTCGGGCGAGCAAGGAAGCGCAGGCACGTGGTCATCCGCGTCGAGCGCGAGGACATGGGTAAGCCATTCTCCGGTTATGGCGTGATGCCGGCGCGCGCCCACGGCGGGAAAATGCGGCTCCGAGAGCGCGAGATCCACGCTCGCCAGCAAGGAAGCTGAGGCCGTTCCTTCGCCCGCGCCGAAGGATGCCGTGGCGATGCCGAGGCGCTCGAGGGCGAGCAACAGCAGCCATTGCGCGTAGAACTCGTCGCAACCCAGCGCCACGGAGCCGCCTCGCGGCACGCCGAGCTCGCCCAGCGCCCGTGTGAGGTTCCGGATGTCTTGGTTGCAGGCCGCGAAAGTTACGGTCCGCCCGTGGTCTACGAGAGCCACGGCATCGGGACGCTCGATGGCATGGAAGGCGATGAAGTCGGCGCTCATGGAACCCTAACCCTCAGCCATAGCGAGGCGGCACGCGCCATTTGCTGCCGAAGAGCTCGTCGAACTCGGGCGGATGGAACCGATCCAGGCCGGCACCGGGATCGCTAGTAAGCTCGCCGAAGACGATGCGTCCGCTGATGTTGTACATGTCGACGCGGAGGAAATCCAAGCCTGTGCCCAGCCGTTCCGCAAGCGAGAACATCACGTCGACGTTGTACGGAAACAGCGGGTCGGTCGGCGCGTCGGAAGGACCTCGTCGCAACTTCAGGCGGTTCAGGCGCCGGTCATAACTGTTGGTTGCCGGTTGGCCAGCCCACTTCAGATCGGCCCGCACGAATTCGGCGTGACCGTCGGTGGTGTGCGACGGCACGCAAAAGGCTGCGCGCAGGATCGAGCGCGTGCGCTGGAACGACCCCGCGTCGGGCGTGATGCGCCACGCGGACGTCGGCTACGAGAGCGCCATCGCGCGCGCGAGCACGGTCTCAAACTGCCGTCGGTGAGTTAGCTTTTCTCGTAGCGCGCCGGAAGGCGCCACTTGTTCCCGAACACCGCGTCAAACTCGGCCGGGTAGAACGGGTCCAGGCCGGCGGCGGGATAGCTGGTGAGCTCGCCGAAGACGATGCGACCGTTGACGTTGTAGAGGTCCACCCGCACGAAATCCAATCCGCTGCCGAGTCGGTCCGCCAGCGAGAACATGAGCTCGATATTGGCCGGAAACTTCGGATCCGTGATTGCGTTGGGCTGATACCTCCCGCGGAGATGGAGCCGGGTCAGGTCCCGGTCATAGTTGTTGATCGCGGGTCGGCCATGCCAGTCGAGATCCACTCGCAGGAACTCAGCGCGGCCGTCGAAGGTGAAGAACTTCCAGTTGGCAGCCAGCGCGCCGCTGTCCTCGGTTAGCATTTCCTCGATCAGGATTGCCGGCGGGACGTCGCGGTAAGCCCATTCCCGGTGGCGGTGATAGAGGTTCTGGGTGAGCCACGTCTCAAGGCGCGCGGAGACCGCGGGCACGTCGATCTCCGATTTGTCCCGCACGAAAATGTTCATGCCCGTCCCGTGCGTGGCCTTGATGACGAAGCGCCGCGGCAGTGTTGGCCAATCGATCTCGGCCGGCGAGCGGCAGACCTGGTAGAGCTTGGTCAGGTAGCGTGCGCCGATCCGCTCGGCGACGTACTCGCGTGCCCGCAGCTTGTCCGTGATGCGCGTCAGGATCGGCCGGCGGTCGAACATCATCTTGTAGATTATTTTCTCGCTGAAGGTCGTCGGAGCCTTCAGATCGGGCGGGTGGCCGAAAGCCCTCTCGAAATTTCGTCCGATCACCGCTCGCTCGTACGGCCGCCGAAAGATATCGAGCCGGCGGATTCGTGAAGGCACGAAACCGCCTACCCAATGGATCAGGTCTAACAGGCTCATCGGTTCCGGTTGGGCTCGATCTTGCCGTTCGCGTTGTGCGGACGGCGCAGCAGTCTCGCTGCCGTCATGGCACCCCGCCTCTCAGCCATACCGCGGCGGCAGGCGCCATTTGCTGCCGTAGAGCTCATCGAACTCGGCGGGATCGAACCGGTCAAGGCCGGCACCCGGGTAGCACGTGAATTCGCCGAAGACGATCCGGCCCTCGAGGTTGTACATGTCGACCCTGATGAAATCCAAACCGCTGCCGAGCGCCTCCGCCAGCGAGAACATGAGTTCGAGATTGCTCGGGAATTTCGGGTCGGTCGGCGAGCGCGGATGATGCGGGCCCCTGAAGAGGAGGCGGTTCAAGCGCCGGTCATAGTCGTTCCGCGTCGATCGGCCGAAGCGATCGAGGTTGACCTGTAGGAACTCGGCGCGGCCGTCGAAGGTATAAAATTTCCAGTCGGCCGCCATCGCGCCGCTGCGGTCGGTCAGCAGTTCCTCGATGAAGATCGCGGGCCGTATGTCGCGATAGGCCCATTCCCGAAAGGAGCGATAGAAATTCATCGCAAGCCATGTCTCGAGGTGAGACGAGATCAACCTCACGTCGACCGCGGATTTGTCCAGGACCAGAACGTTCATGCCGCTGCCGTGGTTCGCCTTGATCGCGAACCGATCCGGCAGTGTCTGCCAATCGATCTCGGCCGGCGACCGGCAGACCTGATGGATCCTGGTCAAATAGTCCGCGCCGATCCGCTCGGCGACGTAGTCGCGCGCCTGCAGCTTGTCGGCCATGCGCGTCAGGATCGGCCGGCGGTCGTGGATCATCTTATAAATGATCTTTTCGTTGAAGGTGGTGGGGTTGCGCAGATTGGGTGGTCGGCCGAACACCGTCTCGAAATTCCGGGCCACGACCGTGGCGTCATCGTCATGCTGATGCACGGCGCCCGTCATCTCCTTGCCCGGGCGCGGCCGAGGGGTGTTGGCCAAGCCCTGTCGGAATGATACTTCATTGCGGTACGGCTCCGACATCGTCCAACCTGGGAGAGCAATCCTGATCAAATTTCGTGACCGGATGGCGCGCGGCCGCACGCGGACCGGGTGGCTCGACAGTCGGCACAGCTTCTCTTTCGCTGGCTATCACGACCCCGACCATATGGGCTTTCGCGCGCTCCGAGTCATCAACGAGGATCGGGTGATCCCGGGCGCGGGCTTTCCCTCCCACAGTCACCGCGACATGGAGATCGTCTCCTATGTGCTCGAGGGCCGGCTCATGCACAAGGACAGCCTGGGCAACGGCTCGGTGATATCTCCCGGCGAGGTGCAGCGCATGAGCGCGGGCAGCGGGATCACGCATAGCGAGTACAACGCGTCCGCCGACGCCCCCGTGCATTTCCTGCAGATCTGGATCCTGCCGGAGCGCGCGGGGTCGCCGCCCGGCTACGCGCAGAAGCCGCTCGCCCTCGACGCCGCGCGCGGCAAGCTTCTTCTCGCCGCGGGACCAGAAGGCACTGGCGCCGCCGTCGGCATCGATGGGGACGCGCTCGTCTACGCGGCGAAGCTCGATCCGGGCGCCGGCCTATCGCATGAGCTGCGGCCTGGCCGCGGCGCCTGGCTGCAGATCGCTCGCGGCATCGTGGCGCTCAACGATACCGAGATGCGCGAGGGCGACGGCGCCGCGATCGAAGGGGAGCCGCGCCTGACCATCGAGGCGATGATCCCGGCGGAGGTGCTGCTGTTCGATCTGGCGTGATGGGAGAGTGCGCATGACCGGCATCATCGAGGCCTGGCCGAGCTTGCCGTTTGCAAACTGGCGCGACACCCGCGCCACGCTCCATCTTTGGACACAGGTGGTGGGCAAGATCCGGCTCGCCCAGGCGCCGCTGATCAATCACTGGTGGCAGGTGCCGCTTTACGTGACGGCGCGCGGGCTCTCGACCTCGCCGATGCCCCACGGCACTCGGACCTTCCAGATCGACTTCGATTTCATCGACCATCGGCTGGTCATCGCCGCCGGCGACGGCGCGACCGCAAGCTTGGCGCTGGAGCCGCGCTCGGTCGCGGTTTTCCATCGTCAGCTGATGGCGCGCCTCGCGTCCTTGGATCTGCCCGTCAAGATCTGGACCATGCCGGTGGAGATCGCGGGCGCGATTCCTTTCGAGCAGGACAGCACGCATGCCTCCTACGACCGGGATGCCGCCAACCGGTTCTGGCGCATCCTGGTGCAGTGCGAGCGCGTGCTCACCAGATTCCGCGCGGGTTTTCTCGGCAAGGTGAGCCCGGTGCATTTCTTCTGGGGCAGCTTCGATCTCGCGGTTACGCGCTTCTCCGGTCGGCGCGCGCCGCCGCATACGGGCACCGCGCCCCATGTCGCCAACTGGGTCATGCGCGAGGCCTATTCCCACGAGGTCAGCAGCGTGGGCTTCTGGCCCGGCGACGAGACCGTGCCGATGCCCGCCTTTTACGCCTATGCCTATCCGGAGCCGACGGGTTTCGACCGCGCGCCGGTTCGTCCGGCAGGCGCCTACTGGGACAAGGACATGGGGGAATTCATCCTGCCCTATGACCGCGTCCGCGAGGACCAGGCACCCGACGACCGGCTGCTCGAGTTCTGCCAGAGCACCTACGCCGGCGCCGCCGACCTTGCTCGCTGGAGCCGCGCCGAGCTGGAGCGCGGTCCGGCCCGCTAAGACGGACGACTGCGTTCACTCGATGACGGCGGATATGGCAGGATGTCGCGGGGCAGAGGCCCGCGATGGCGCGGCGCCGCTCCTGGTGGGGACTTCTAGGATGCGTGTGGCGGCGCTCGGACTGATCTTGAGTGCGATGCTCGTAGCCTCGGCTGCGTCGCCCGCGGTGGCGGCGGGAGCGTCCGACCCCGCCGCCTTCGACGGCAGCTGGAGCGTGATCGCCCTCTGTCCGTCGACCGCGGACGGTGCCTTCGGCTATACGCTCCAGTTTGCGGCGCAGGTGAAAGGGGGCGTGCTGCATGGGCTCTATGGCACCGAGGGGAAGCCAGCGTCCATGACGCTCGACGGCGCGATCCAGCCCGATGGCAGCGCAAAGCTCGCGGCCAAGGGCTTCACCGGCGACTCCGATTTCACCCAGGCGAAGGTCAAACCCGCGACCCCCTACGCATACGACGTGACCGCCACCTTCAAGGGCTCGCGCGGAACCGGCACGCGGGTCGGCGGCACCCGCATCTGCAACTACACCTTCCAGCGGAACTGAGTCTCAGAGGCGCCAGAGCTCGACGACGTAGAGCTGCGCCGCGCCGGCCGGCGCGATCTCGATCCGCGGCTCGTCCGCTCGGTCCAGCAGCAGGCTATCTCCGGCGGCGAGCGCGTGCTCCTTTCCGTTCGTGATCGCCCTGGCCGCGGCCGCGCGAACGAGCACGAGCAGAAAATCACCGTCCCGTCTCAGGCTCACCGGCGTCGCCGCGGCGAGACGCGAGAGCCGGTGCCGATGGCTCGCGCGCCGCGTCATCACGTTGAGATCGTCCACCGCGCCGGCGATGAGCTCGGCCTCCGCGGCCGCATCGCCCGGGAACGAGAACGGCGGCGCGTCGGCGTCGAGCGGCACCGTTCCGTGGCCCGCAACGCGCAGCCGAATGCCGGAGCCCGCCAGCACCGCAAGCGTGCGGTCGACGCCGGGAAACCGCGAGAACGGTCCGCTCGATGCCACATGCGCCATGCTGACGCGCCAATCGAAGGCGTCGAGCGCGGCGCCCGCCGGCCACGCCGCGACCTCCACGGTCTCGCCGCCGCCGTTCTTCCAGGGCATCCGGCGATACTCGCTCGAGCGGATGATCCTCATGGTCGGATCCAATGGCTGCGCCGCAGGGAATGCGCGACTGCACTCGCGCGCGAGCGGGCTATGATCGCTCTAGGCCGGCTCCGCCATCCGCTCCGCCATCATCGCCTTGAAGGCGGGCCGCGCCTGGCACGCGTCGATCCAGGCCTTCACAGGGGGATGCGCGGCGAACAGCTCCGGCGCCGGCTGCGCATACCGGAAGACCTCGGCGAGATTGATGTCGGCGACCGTGAAGCGCCGCCCCACCACGCAACCGCCGCCGTCCCGCAAGGCCGCTTCCAGCACGCCGAATGGCCGCTCCAGCGCCACCACCGCCGCATCGGCGATCGCGGGATTCCGCTCGCCCTTGGGATGCTCGACGCGGTGATAGAGGATCTCGATCGTGCGCGGCTCGCATTCCGTCACGGCCCAGATCGCCCACATGGTCATAAGCCCATCCTCGCGCGGGTCTCTGGGTCCGAGCGGGCCGCCGTAGCGCTTGGCGAGATAAAGGTTGATCGCCAGCGACTCGTGCAGGATCAGGCCATCGTCGTCGATCGTGGGAATGAGCCCGTTCGGATTGATGGCGCGAAACGCGGGCGAGCTCGTGTTGAGCCGCGCATCCGGTGCCTCGGGGTCGGTCAGTCGATAGGCTTGGATGACCGGTATCTGCTCGTAGGCCAGCCCCGCCTCCTTCGCCAGCCACACGGTGCGCGAGGCGCGCGAGCGCAGAATGCCGTAGATCTTCAGCGTCATGGCTATCCCAATCTTGTTTCGGCGCCGATGATGAGCGGTTCGAGGCGGCGCGGCAAGCCGGGCTCGGCAGTCCTGCTTGGCGTTCTTGGCGCCTCGGCGCTAGACCTTTAAACCACCAAGGCTCAAAGCAGGACAGAGATCGAGGAGGCAAGGATGAAGCGGCGTCACGTCTGGCCGGATGGTCATTGGGCTTGGCCGATCGAGGTCACGCACAAGCATGGGCTGCGCAGCGGGCAGATGATCTGGATCGGCGGCCAGGTCGATCTGACCTCGTCCGGCGAGGTGTTGCATCAGGGCGCGCTCTGGCCGCAGATCTCCGTGGTGATCGGCCATCTCCAGCGCGTCCTCGAGGGGCTCGATGCCGAGCCCGCGGACCTCGTCAAGCTGCTTTGCTTTTATGTGAACGACGGCTCGGTCGACGAGACGCGGTTTCTGGAGGCGGTCGCCGCCGAGCTGCCGGAGGCCGCGCGCCCCGCCGTGACGGCGGTGCCGGTGCCGTATCTCGCCTATCCCGGCATGATGGTGGAGATCGAGGCCTACGCCATGCGCGGCGAGGACGGCCGGCCGCTCCCGCGACAATACGCGTCGACGCCCGCGCTCTCGCCGCTCCCCGCGCGCTTCGCCCAAGCGCTCCGCTGCGGCAAGATGATCTTCGTCAGCGGCCAGTCGCCCGTCGATGGCAAGGGCGAGCTCATTCGGCCCGGCGACATCGTCGGACAGACGAACCAGGTCATGAAGCAGGTGGGTGCGGCGCTGGCGGAGTTCGGCGCCGGCTTCGACGACGTCGTGAAGGTGAATCGCTGGTACGCGGGCCAGGGCACCGTGGCGGATTTCGAGCCCGCGGCGCTCGCCTGCGCCCGGCATTTCCTTGAGCCCGGCCCTGCCGCCACCGGCGTGCCGATCCCGCGCCACGCCCGACCGGGCCAGGAAATCAAGATCGAGGCGGTGGCGATGCTCGGCGAGGACGGCCGCCACCTACCGCGCCGGCATTCCTGGCCGGACGGGCTCTGGGACTGGCACGTGCATCTGCCCTACAAGCACGGCCTCAAATGCGAGGAGATGATCTTCCTGGGCGGCCAGGTGGCGCTCGACCAGAAGGGAAACGCGGTGCGGCCCGGCGAGCTCACGGAGCAGACCCGCCAGGCCATGGCCCATATCGGCACCATCCTGCGCGACCTCGGCGCCGACTACGAGCATGTCTGCAAGGTGACCACGGTCTACGCCGCCGACTCCTCCGCCGAGGAGCTGCACGCGAACCTCGCGATCCGCTCGTCCTTCTTCCGCGACCCCGGCCCCGCCACCACCGGCATCCCCCTCCCCAAGCTCGCCTATCCCGGCATGATGATCGAGATCGACGTGTTCGCGATGGTGGAGCGGGATTCGGACGCCTCGTAGGGATATGCGCGGGTCGGCACCTGAAATTCCTCTCCGCCCTTCAGGGCGGAGAGGCTAGGTGAGGTGGGTGTCGATGATGGGCGCAGTGTGTGCAGCGGAGAGACGCTTCGCCTCCCCGCAAGCGCGAAAGGGGGAAGGCAGCAGCCCGTCGTCGTCAGTAAACTCGCCAACCCTTTGCCTGGTAATCCGCCGCGCAGTCCGTCGCGGGGTGCCATTCGATCAGGTAGGAAACCTGGGCGGTCTTGCAGTCATGGAATTCGCCGGTCGTCGGGTTCCACATGGCGATGACCGGGGGAGTGGCGCACGCGGCCGGGAGCGCGGCCAACAAGCCGAGGAGCGTCAATCGCAGCAGCATGGCGGGTCCTCCTTCAGGGATGATGCAGCGGGAGCCTCAATCGCGCATA
>DASZHJ010000430.1:0-7230 GCA_035938015.1 Allostellaceae bacterium | reverse complement strand
ACACTCCCAAACACCTTCCTGCTACCTCACCTTGGCAGCGCCACGCGAGAGACCCGCGAGGCCATGGGATTCCGTGCCCTCGATAATCTCGACGCCTACTTCGCAGGCGGGGCACCCAGGGACCGGATCGCCTAATTCGCGCATAGCGACAAGCCCGGCACAATCGATCAAATGCCCTCGATCTCCGCGGCAATAATTGCCGTGGCGGCGACAGCCGTTGGTGTTTTTTCAATGGGTTACCCCTGGCATACCGCGTGCAGCGCCCGGCTTGCCGCCAAGGAGACCTTGTCATGGGATCGCCCGCACAGACCTGGCCGATGTCCGCGCCGATCAAGCGACGGACCAAGCTCCCTCACGTCGCCCGGATGCCAGCCCCGGACGGCCATCATCTGCTGCTCACCTGGGCACTCGCCAGCATGGCGGCTGCCGAGCGGCGCGTCGCCGAGTTGGAGGCGAGGCTCGCTTATCTCGAGGGCCTCACCGTCACAGACGAGCTCACACGATTGCTCAATCGCCGCGGCTTTCTCGCGGAACTGTCGCAGGCCTTGAAGAGCGCCCGCACAGGCGGACCGCCGGGCGCACTGTTGATTTGCGATCTCGACGGGTTCAAGGCGGTGAACGACCGTCACGGCCACAATGCCGGCAACCGCGTACTGCGCGAGCTCTCGGCGAGCTTGATCCGGCAAGTGCGGCGCACCGATGCGGTCGCGCGTCTCGGCGGTGACGAATTCGGATTTCTGTTGGTCGGCGCGACCCTGGCGAGCGCGATCACCAAGGCGGCACGCCTGGAGGATGCGATCGCGAAGCTAGATCTCCTGATCGAGGACGCACGCGTCGAGATCAGAGCGAGCTTCGGCGTGGTCTCATACGACGGCAGCGAGACCGAGGAAGTTCTGCTGCACCGGGCCGATATGGCGATGTACGACGAAAAGCGCCGCCGCGTCTCGTGCCTCAGTGTCGTTCGATCAGAGGATCGGCGCTCGAACCTTCCGGAGCTAAGGCCAGCTGGTTGACTTCCCAAGCGCGCTGACCATCGTGGGTCACGAGCCGTTGGCGCAGATCCGCGACCTCGGCGTCGTTTAACGGGCCTGCGACCACCCGATGGGCCGTGCGCCCATTGACCCGCACATCGAACACGACGACCTTGGCGTCCGAGAAGCCACTGGCGACCTCCTCGGCCGTGCCCCGGCTCTCATAGCTCCCGAGCACGAGATAACGCTGCCGAGGCGCTTCGGCAGGTGACATACCCGCCACGAGCGGAGCCGCTTCTCCTGTGGGCAGGGTCGCTTGCTGGCCTTCGTCAACGGGGGCCGGTTCCCTCCGCTCGGTCGGGTCACCCTTGCAGGGGTTCTGCCCTTTGAGCAGCCGCCACGTCGCACAATCGCGCCCGGCAGCCATGGAAATGCCATGGTCGGTTACGCTCTTGCCCGTGGCGGCGTAGCTGATGCCGTCCAAAACATAGGACGCAATGCTGATGGCCGGCGGTATCGCGCAGCCGCTCAGGAAGATCGGAGCCAGGACAAATAGATATCGGTGCCGCTGCATGCCGTCGTTCCCCCTCCAGCACGACGAGCCACGTCCCGCAAAGCGATCATGAGGGGATCAGGCACTTCGCGCAAGCGTTGTTCGGGCGAATGCCTCGTTGAACCGATTAGACAAAGCGCCGATCAGGAGCCCGGAGGGAGAGCCGCGATTTCCCAAGCGCGCGGCTGATTCTCCTCGGCCAGCCGCAGCCGTAAACGTGCCACCTCACCGTCGCTGAGCGGGCCTGCAACCACGCGGTGGGTGACCCTGCCGTCTACGCTCGCCGTGACCACGGCAACCGATCCCTCATGTTGATCGTCGGCGAGCCGCTCGGCATTGCGGCGACTAGCAAAACTACCGATCACCAGGTAGCGATGGCGCGCAGCGCTCTTGGCGGGATCGGTCTCGGGAGGCAGTGTTGCTTGCTGGCCCACCTCCACGGGAGCCGGATCCGCGCGCCGGACGGGCTCATCCTTGCAGATGGATTTTCCCTTGATGACGCGCCAGAGCGCGCAATCGCGGCCGGTTACCGCGGAGATCCCATGGTCGGAGACGCTCTTGCCCGTGGCGACGTAGCTCACGCCATCGGCTGCGTAGGAAGCGATCATGACAGCCGGCGGAAGCCCGCACCCACTCAACAGAGCGGGCATCAAGACCCAAAGGTACCGCTGCATCCTCGCCGCTCCCGCCGATATCCGGGCGACGTCCCGAGACTCTGTTAGGAATCATAGATACTTCGGCGGCCGTGTGCAAGTAGAACTTGAGGTCAGGCAGAGGGGGCCTTGGACGGCGGCGGCAGCACTACGCGGATGTGGAGCTCCTTGAGACGTTCCGGCGGAACCATCGCGGGCGCCTGCATGAGCAGATCCTCCGCCTGCTGGTTCATCGGGAAGGCCACGACTTCTCGGATGTTGGGCGTCTCGGCGAGCAGCATGACGATCCGGTCGATGCCCGGCGCCGAGCCACCGTGGGGCGGTGCGCCGTATTTGAAGGCGTTGAGCATACCGGCGAAGCGCGCCTCCACCTCAGAGGCAGGGTAGCCCGCGATCTCGAAGGCTTTGTACATGATCTCAGGCAGGTGATTGCGAATCGCACCGGACGACAGTTCCACTCCGTTGCAGACGATGTCGTACTGATAAGCCTTGATGGTGAGGGGATCCTTGGTGGTGAGCGCCTCGAGCCCCCCTTGCGGCATCGAGAACGGGTTGTGGCTGAACACGATCTGGCCAGTCTCCTCGTCTCGCTCATACATCGGGAAATCGACGATCCAGCAGAAGCGGAATTCACCCTCGGCGACGAGGCCGAGCTCGCGCCCGATCCGTGTACGAGCGGCGCCCGCGAGCTTCGCCGCGGGCTCTGGCTTGTCGCACACGAAGAACACGGCGTCGCCGTCCTGCACGCGCGCGACCTGCTTCAGGCGCTCCAGGCGCGGCGCGTCGAGAAATTTCGCGATTGGCCCCTTCGCGGCGCCGTCGGCGAAAACAATGTAGCCGAGCCCCGGAGCGCCCTCGCCCCGCGCCCAATCGTTGAGTTTGTCGAAGAAGCTGCGCGACCGGCCCGCGGCGCGCGGTGCAGGGATCGCCCGCACCACACTGCCCTTTTCGAGCGCACCCGAGAAGACCGCAAAGCCCGAGCCGCGAAACACATCCGCGGCATCGCTCATCTCGATAGGGTTTCTGAGATCCGGCTTGTCGGTGCCGTATTTGAGCATCGCTTCGTCATAGGCGATGCGTGGGAATGGCGATTGTGTGACGGACCGGCCTTTCCCGAACTCCTCGAAGACGCCAGCGAGTACTGGCTCGAGCGCAGCGAATACGTCCTCCTGAGTAACGAAGGACATTTCAAGATCCAATTGATAGAACTCGCCCGGCGAGCGGTCGGCGCGGCTCGCCTCATCTCGAAAGCAGGGCGCGATCTGAAAATAGCGGTCGAACCCCGCCACCATCAGCAGCTGCTTGAACTGCTGCGGCGCTTGCGGCAGCGCGTAGAACTTGCCGGGGTGTAACCGGCTCGGCACCAGGTAGTCGCGGGCACCCTCCGGCGAGCTCGCCGTCAGGATCGGGGTCTGGAATTCGGTGAAGCCCTGCTCGATCATCCGGCGGCGTATCGAAGCGATCACCTGCGAGCGCAGCACGATATTGCGGTGGATCGCTTCGCGACGAAGGTCGAGAAACCGGTATCTGAGGCGCATTTCCTCGGGGTATTCGGCCTCAGCATTGACCGGGAACGGCAGCGGATCGGCCTCCGAGCGCACCGCGATTTCCTCGATCTGCAGCTCGACCCCGCCGGTCGGCAGCTTCGGGTTGACGGTCTCGGGGGAGCGTTTGACCACCGTGCCGGTGATGGTAATCACGCTCTCGAGCTTCAGTGCATCCGCCTGCTTGAAAAGTGGGCTCGAGATGTCGATCACGGATTGCGTCACGCCGTAGTGGTCGCGCAGGTCGACGAACAGCAGCTGGCCGTGGTCGCGCTTGCGATGCACCCAGCCCGAGAGCCGCACGGTCTCTCCAGCGTCGGCAAGGCGCAATGCGCCGCAAGTATGAGTTCGATAGGCGTGCACGGCGTCGAGTTCGGCTCAGCATGGGTGGGACGAGAGGCGGGAGAACGCACGGAATTCCGAATCTTGTCAAGCGAGCGCCCGACCGCAAAGATGCGATCTCAATCTCCTCGACCCAGGTTTTTTGGGCGCCGCGCCAACGACGGATGCTTTACGCTACGCGGGACGATGTCTCTTGCGCCTCCGCTTTTGCCGCAGCGGGGGAACGATGGCGCAAGAACCAGATTGGGCTCTACGACATCACTGGCGGATCCAGTGATCAGGGGCGAAGCAGCAGGTCGGGTTGGCCTCGGTCGTATTACAGACTATGAGTGCGGCCCGGTATTCGCCCGCTGTCAGCTTGGCCTGCACGCGCCGTCGAGGATCGCTCGCGCAACGGGCGATATCGGCGTAGCGCGCCGCTCGATCTTGCAGACGCTGCTGCCATTCCATCGTTGCGATCTTATTACGATGTGTCCCGCGATCCATGAAATGGCGGAAACCTTACCGGGATACTAAATCGGGCCTCGTCGGCGGTTTTCCGGGTCAGTAATTTCACGGATGGTCGCGGGCACCGGATCGTGCCGGGTAATTCTATGGCCCGGCTTTCGCCTTCGGCGTTTTGCGTGTATAGCAGCGCACGCATGAGACTTATCGCCGACACCGCCGCGCTTACCGAGTTTTGCGAGCGGCAGGCGCGGGCGGAATTCGTGACGGTCGACACGGAGTTCATGCGCGACCGAACCTACTGGCCCGATCTTTGCCTGGTCCAGGTGGCGGGACCCGAGGAAGCCGCGGCCATCGACCCCCTGAGCAACGGGATCGACCTCGCACCGCTCTTCAAGCTGCTCGCCGAGCCCGCGGTGCTCAAAGTCTTCCACGCCGCGCGCCAGGATATCGAGATCTTCCACAAGCTGATGGGCGCGGTGCCGGAGCCGCTGTTCGATACGCAGGTGGCCGCCATGGTGTGCGGCTTTGGCGAATCCGCGAGCTACGAGACGCTGGCCGGCAAGCTGGCGGGAGCACGCATCGACAAGTCCGCCCGCTTCACGGACTGGTCGCACCGGCCGCTCACCGAGCGCCAGATCCAGTACGCGCTCTCGGATGTAGTGCCACTGCGTACGGTTTACGAAAGGCTGCGGGCTCGCCTCCAGCGCAACGACCGCGCGGCATGGCTCGAGGAAGAGATCAAGGTTCTCACGGATCCTGCGACCTACACCATTGATCCGCGAGAATCCTGGCGCCGCTTCAAACTGCGCGGCGGCAGCCGCCGCACCCTAGCTTTGCTGCGCGAATTGGCGGCCTGGCGGGAGATCGCGGCGCAGCAGCGCAACCTGCCGCGCAACCGGGTGCTACGCGATGAGCAGGTGATGGAGATCGCGGCGCATGCGCCCAGCAGCCCCGCCGATCTCGCGCGCACCCGCGGGCTTGGCAAGGGATTCGCCGACGGCAAGTTCGGCGCCGAAGTCCTGGAGGTGATCCGCCACGCCTTGGCAATGCCCGAGCACACGCACCCGGAGGCGCCGCCGCGGCGCGAGATGCCGCCCGGCTTGGGGCCGCTGGTCGACCTGTTGCGCGTGCTCTTGAAGCTGCGTTGCGAGGAGCATGGCGTCGCGCAGAAACTGGTAGCGAGCGCCGACGATCTCGAGTTGATCGCCGCCGAGGACGACGCCGAGGTGCCGGCGCTCGTGGGCTGGCGTCGGGAGCTGTTTGGCGACGACGCGCTCGCACTCAAGCATGGTCGCCTTGCCCTCACCGCCGCCGGCAACCAGATCCGGCTGGTGCGGCTGGACGAGCCCGCCCCGGCCGACGCACACGGGGGTGTGTGAGGCGGGCCGTGGCTTGCACGCCGCGGATGCTTGCCCTTAGCTTGCCCGAACCTTCCGCACGAGGACGCTCATGCCTGTCATTCCCGAGATCATCGCGTACAAGGACGAGCTTACGGAATGGCGGCGGGACATCCACGCCCATCCAGAGCTTTGCTACCAGGAGAACCGCACCTCGGATCTTGTGGCGAATCGGCTGGAGTCGTTCGGCGTCGAGGTCACCCGCGGGATCGCGCAAACGGGGCTCGTCGGCACTCTCAAAGCGGGCACCGGCAACCGTGCCATCGGATTGCGGGCGGACATGGATGCGCTGCCGCTCCATGAGAAGAACGAGTTCGCCCACCGATCGCGTCACGACGGACGGATGCACGCTTGCGGCCATGACGGCCATACGACGATCCTGTTGGGCGCGGCACGCTACCTCGCGACGACCCGCAACTTCGACGGCACGGTCTACTTCATCTTCCAGCCGGCAGAGGAAGGCGGCGGTGGCGGCAGGGTCATGGTGGAGGAAGGTTTGTTCGAGCGGTTTCCCGTCGAAGCGGTCTATGGCCTCCACAACGCGCCGCGCTACCCCACGGGTAAATTCTTCACACGCCCAGGGCCGGTCATGGCGGCGGCGGCGAGCTTTGACCTGCACATAACAGGACGCGGCGCGCACGCCGCACGGCCCGAGAGCGGCCTCGACGCCATCGTCGCTGCCGCCCACGTGGTGACGGCGCTGCAAAGCGTCGTGAGCCGGACCATCAGCCCCTTCGACACGGCCGTCGTCAGCGTGACCCAGATTCACGGTGGCGACGCCTACAACATCATCCCGGAGGATGTGCAGATCCGCGGCAATTGCCGTTCTTATCGTACCGAGGTGATGGACCGGATCGAGGCCACTATCCGACGCGTCGCTGAGAATACCGCCGCTGCCTCCGGCACCACGGCGCGTCTCGATTGTCGACGGGGATATCCACCGCTGGTCAATCATCCTCGCGAGACCGAGATCGCCTGCGATGCCGCGGCTTTGGTGGTGGGCGAGCCGAACGTCGATCGCAACGGCGCGCCGCGTATGGCCTCCGAGGATTTCTCTTACATGCTCGAGGCGAGACCGGGCGCGTTCATCTTCCTCGGGAACGGCAACAGCGAGGGCAGCTGCGACGTCCACAACCCCCGCTACGATTTCAACGATGAGATCTTGGCCGTCGGTGCGAGCTATTTCGCTCGCCTGGTCGAGACGACGCTGGCGAAGCGCTAGCCTCGCGGCAGCGCGGGCGGCGCCGGCTTGCCGCCGGGCAGGCGGAGATCGGAGTTTCACCAAGGATTTTCCGGCCTTTCTCGGAGGTTTTCCGGTTTTTC
>DASZHJ010000429.1:0-5422 GCA_035938015.1 Allostellaceae bacterium | reverse complement strand
TGACTTCTGAGCATCCGTCGCTATAGTCCGCGACCTTATTCCCGAGAAAGTGGGTGGAGACACCCCGCCGCCGGCCCTTGGGTCCGGGGGACTATCGGGACAACAACGGGTAAAACCCAGGAACCACAGCGAGATCATGAGCAGACGCGACTCCTCGAAGTACAAGATCAACCGGCGCCTCGGCGTCAATCTCTGGGGCCGGCAGAAGAGCCCGCTCAACCGTAATCGGGACTACGGTCCGGGCCAGCACGGCCAGCGCCGCAAGAAGCCGTCCGACTACGGCGTGCAGCTCATGGCCAAGCAGAAGCTCAAGGGCTATTACGGCAACATCGGCGAGCGCCAGTTCCGCCGCCTCTATCAAGAGGCGCTCAGGCGCAAGTACGAGACCGGCGAGGCCCTGATCGAGCTGCTGGAGCGCCGGCTCGACGCCGTGGTCTACCGCATGAAATTTGCGCCGACGGTGTTCTCCGCGCGCCAGCTCGTCAACCACGGTCACGTGCGCGTCAACGGCAAGCGCGTCAACATCCCCTCCTTCCAGGTCAGCGACAACGACGCCATCGAGCTCAAGGAGAAGACCAAGCAGATGGCGCTGGTGATGGAATCCGTGAAGTCCGCCGAGCGTGACGTGCCTGACTATCTCGAGGTCGACCACGACAAGATGAAGGGCCGCTACATTCGCGCACCCAAGCTCGCGGACGTGCCCTATCCCGTGCCGATGGAACCCAACCTGGTGGTCGAGTTCTACTCGCGCTGAGCCGCGATCACCGAGGCAAGATGCGAGGCCGCTCCCGCGAGAGCGGCCTTTCGCGCTTTAGAGCCAGCGGGAAGGGTTCACCGCGGAGAGCACGGAGGACACGGAGATGGCGAGCGGTTTCTTGCGGCCAAGCCGCAGTTATCTTCTTGGCGACTTGGCGGCAAATAATCTTGAACCACCAAGACACCAAGACGCCAAGCCCGTCATGCGGCTTCGCCGCGAGGTACGAACTCTGTTCTCCGTGTCCTCCGTGGTGAGACTTCCGCTTTCATGCATCCTCGCGGGGATGCTCGTGGGCGTGTTCGGCGCTTCAGCGGCCCTGGGCGAGGCGCTGACACTGGGAGGGCGGACCGTCGTCCTCGAGCCGCCCGCCGGATACTGCGCGCTCGATCCCGCGCGGCCCGATGAGGCGGACATCATCGCCTTCAGCGAGAAGATGCAGCAGCCGCGCAACCACGTGATCATGCAGCTCGCCGACTGCGATGAGCTCGCGGATTTTCGCACCGGCACGCGCAAGCGTTTCGATCGCTACGGCCAGTTTTTCGTGCCGATCAGCGACGGCGCCGTGATGATCCCCACCGGCTATTCCCGAGCGTCCATGTTGGCCGAAGCAGCGAACGAGTTTCCCAAGCTCGACAGCGGGGCGGTTGTCGACGATGTCGCCAACAAGCTTCGCGAGAACGCCGACGGCAACGTTTCGGGCCTGCATTTCCTGGGCGTGCTGAAGCAGGACGACGCGGGCCTCTATCTCGGCATCGCCGTCGGCAAAACCTCGATCGCCAATCAAACCGTCTACGCGGGTGCGATGGGCGTGGTCGGTCTCACTCTGGTGAACCAGGTGCCGGTATCGCTCGGCCTCTATCAGGCGAACGTCGGAGCCGAGGCGGTGCCCGATCTGCTGAGCAAGGTGCAGGAGACGCTGGCCTCGCTGATCCAGGGCAATACCGAGGCCGAGGCACGCGAGGGGTCGACGCGCTGGTCTTGGCATGGCTTCGATCTCGATGCGCTTGTGCGCGCGGCACTGATCGGGGGCTTGATCGGTGCGGCGATCGGGCTTGCAGGCTGGGCTTGGTCGAGACGGCGGAAGAATCGAGCGGGCTCTTGAGCGTTTTGTTCATTCGCGCGCAACCACAAACCCTCACACTGCGCATGAAGTCGGCGGAGACAGATGATGAGGTCAGCCTTGGTCCCTGGTTTTGAAGATCGCTGGAGGAAGAGGCGGTTTCCGAGCCGGGGGAATCCCGCAAGAAACGCGGTATTGGGTTGGCAGACCCGATTTATCCAATCAAATCAAACAGGGTGAGTCTCCGTGACGGCCGATCGGAGCTCAAAACACCGGTCGGGGCCCGCGCATTTTGGCTTCGCGCGGCCTATGATCGCGGGTTGACGATTCCGGCTTGAGATGGGATTGCCATGCTGTCTCTCCAACTGTCCTTCGTGCTCCTGCTGATCCTCCTCAATGGCATTTTTGCCATGGCGGAGGCGGCGATGCTGGCCTCACGCCAGGCGCGGCTGCAGCACGCCGCCGAAAGCGGCCGCCGCGGCGCGCGCGTCGCGCTCGAGCTCGCCCGCGAGCCCGGTCGCTTCCTCTCCACCGTGCAGATCGGCATGACCGTGATCAGCGTGCTCGCAAGCGCGGTGGGTAGCGTGACCTTGGGCGACCGGCTCGCGACCGAGCTCGAGCGCGTGCCCGGCTTCATCGGCGAGTACGCGCACGCCATCAGCATCGGCGTCGTGGTGGTCGGCATCTCCTACGTCTCGCTGGTGGTGGGCGAGCTGGTGCCGAAACGCATCGCGATCAGCCGGCCGGAGGCGATCGCGGCGGGCTTCGCGCGCTTCATGCGCGGCTTCGCGGCGGCGGCGGGACCACTCGAATGGCTCTTGAGCGCCTCGACCAACCTCGTGTTGCGCCTGGTTCGGGTAAAGCCCGACAGCGAGGGCGTGACCGAGGAGGAGATCACGGTGATGTTGCGCGAGGGCACGGCGGCCGGCCGCTTTCACGCGGTCGAGACCGGGATCGTCCAGATGGCTTTCCGGCTCGGCGACCGGCGGGTCGCCGCCGTGATGACGCCGCGCACCCAGGTCGAATGGCTCGACCTCACGGATTCCGTCGAGGAGCAGCGGCGCAAGGTCGCGCTCAGCGACTATTCGCGTTTTCCGGTCGTTGAGGGCAGCACGGCGCACGTCGCGGGCGTCGTGCAGGTGAAGGACCTGCTGGGACAGGTGCTCACGGATAAGCCCTTCGACCTGCGCGCGGCGGTGCGGCGGCCGCTTTACGTTCCGAACACGCTGACGGCGTTGCGCGCGCTCGAGATCTTCAAGAAATCCGGCGAGCCCATGGCGCTGGTCGTCGACGAGTACGGCGCCTTCGAGGGCGTGGTCACGCTGCACGACATCCTGCAGGCGCTGGTCGGCGACATCGCCGAGCCCGGCGGGCCCGGCGACGCGCCGGTGGTGAAGCGCGAGGACGGCTCCTGGCTGGTCGACGGCATGGTGCCGATCGACGAGGTGAAGGACCTCACGGGCCTCAGCAGCCTGCCCGGCGAGGAGACCGGCGAGTTCCATACTCTCGGAGGGTTCCTGATGGCGCAGATGAACCGCATTCCCTCCGTCGCCGACCACGTCATGCTGCAGGGATTCCGCTTCGAAGTGATGGACATGGACGGCCGTCGCGTCGACCGCGTGCTGGTGGTGCCGCCGAAGCGCCATCGTGCGCGGGCGGAGGCGAAGTCGTGAGCTCGAGCCTGCCGACCTTCTTCGTCTCGCACGGCTCGCCCATGCTGGCGCTCGATCCCGGCGCCACCGGCGTGTTCTGGGAGGAGCTCGGGAAGACGCTGCCGCGGCCCTCGGCGGTGCTCTGCGTTTCCGCGCATTGGATGACCACCGTACCGGCGCTCAGTCGCGCCCAACGGCCCGAGACCATTCACGACTTCTACGGATTCCCCGAGCCGCTCTACGCGCTCCGCTACGACCCGCCGGGCGCGCCGGCACTCGCCGACCGCGCGGCGGAGTTGCTACAGGCCGCGGGCCTCGCGCCCGCGATCGATCCCGCGCGCGGCCTCGATCACGGCGCTTGGGTGCCGCTGCGCTCGATCTATCCCGCGGCGGATGTGCCGGTGACCCAGCTCGCGATCCAGCCGCGGCGCGACGCCCTCTGGCATTTCAAGCTCGGCGAGGCGCTGGCGCCGCTCCGGCGGGAGAACGTCCTGATCCTCGCGAGCGGGGGCGCCGTGCACAATCTGCGCGACCTCGCCCGCGATGGTGGCGTGACGCCCGCGTGGGCGCAGCGCTTCGACGATTGGCTTGCCGAGACGCTGGCTGCGGGCGATACGAAGGCGCTGCTCGATTGGGAGCGCGCGCCCGACGCGCGCCGCGCGCATCCGAGCGAGGATCATTTTCTGCCGATCTTCGTGGCTATGGGCGCTGCCGGAAAAGGCGTGCGGGGCCGGCGCATCCACGAGGGGTTCAGCCTCGGCAGCCTCAGCCTCGCCGCCTTCCGCTTTGATTCCTAAGGTGCGCCGAGCCGACTCGCCGGAGTCGCGGAGCGCACGCGAGTCGAGCAGCGCAAGTGCGCAAAACAATTTTGCAGCGCCTGAATCCCAAGGACTTCCGCGAGTCGATGGCGCTCGCAACGCTCCATGCCGCGCGCCCGTTTTTGTAGCGTCACATTCGGTGTGCTACTCCCGCGAGCAGGCGCGGCGATCAGGTTCGGAGTCTCACATGAGAGCCATCGTGAAGAACGGCAAGACGGTGTCGCTCGGCACCATCGACAATCCCATGGTGGAGCGCGACGACGACGTGGTCGTACGCGTGCGCAGCGCGGGGCTCTGCCGCACCGATGTGTTCGTGGCCGACGGCGTGATCCGAACGCGCGATCCCCTGGTGCTCGGCCACGAGTTCTCGGGCGTGGTGGAGGCCGTGGGCGCTGGCGTGAGCCGCGCCAAGGCGGGCGACCGCGTCGCGGTCTTTCCGGTGATCGCCTGCGGTGCCTGCCGGGAATGCCGCGAGGGCCGCGCGCACCTGTGCCAACGCACCTCCATGCTCGGCCTCGAGAGCGACGGTGCTTTCGCCGAGCTCGTGAAGATTCCCGAGTGCGCGGTGTTCCGGATGCCGGATGCGTTGCCGTTCCGACACGGCGCCTATGCCGAGCCGGTGGCGGCCTCGCTGGCCGTGCTCAAATCGGGCATCCGGCCCGCGGAGAAGGGTCTGGTCTACGGCGACAACCGCATCGCCGAGCTCACGCTCCGGATCCTCGAGGCCTATGAGTTCAGGGACGTGCAGGTAATGCAGCCCACGACCGAGGCCGCGCGCGACCTCGCGGACAGCTTCGATTTCGTGATCGAGACGCTCGCCACCACCGAGACGCTCGCGGATATTCTCGAGATGACGCGGCCCGGCGGGCGGATCGTACTGAAGAGCCGGCGCTACCAGCCGGTCTCGATCAGTGTGGCGCGCTGTGTACGCAAAGAAGTCACGTTCTCCGCCGTCAACTACGGCGATTTCGGCGAGTCCGTGCGCCTCCTCGCGGAGCACCGCATCCAGGTCGACGACCTCTTCGGCGAGAATTACCCGATGGAGGCCTTCGACCGCATGCTCGAGGCGGGGCGAAGCGGCGAAAGCTTGAAGCTGTTCCTGGAGCCCCGCTGACCCTACCCTCCGGCCACGTCG
>DASZHJ010000428.1:0-9612 GCA_035938015.1 Allostellaceae bacterium | reverse complement strand
AGCGGAATGGGACAGCGGCGACCCCGTGGCCGAGACGCGCTGGCTGGCGGCGCTTCGGGAACGCACGGGCTTGCCCACGGTCGCGGTGGCGCATGCGAGCCTGGATCACGCGGATGCCGCCAGCTTTCTCCAGGCGCAGGCTGGCTTCGACTTCGTCCGCGGCGTGCGCCACAAGCCGACCGCCGCGGCCTCGCCTCGCGACATCGTGCGCGGCGCGCCGGGCTCCATGGACGATCCCAAATGGCGCGCGGGCTACGCGCTCTTGAGCCGCTTCCGCTTCTCCTTCGATCTGCAGACGCCCTATTGGCATCTGGCCGAGGCCGCCGACCTCGCGCGCGCCTTTCCCTGGATACCCATCATGATCAACCACACGGGCTTGCCGGTGGACCGCACGGCCGAGGGGCTGCGCGCCTGGCGCGCGGCGCTGGAACTGGCGGCCGCCGAGCCCAACATCGCGCTCAAGATCTCCGGTCTCGGCATCAAGGGCCAGCCCTGGAGCCTCGCCGCCAATGCGCCGGTGATTCGGGACGCCATCCGGATTTTCGGCGCCGACCGCTGTTGTTTTGCGAGCAACTATCCCGTGGACAGTCTGGTCGCGAGCTTCGATGCGATCTTCACAGGTTTCAAGGCCGCGGTCGCCGACCTCTCGGTTGAGGATCAGCGCAGGCTGTTTCACGATACCGCGGTCCGCCTCTACCGGATTCCCGTCTGGGACCACACGCGAGAAACCCGATGAGCGCCGGCATGGAGACCCTCCGCAGCATGGTGAAGGCCTGGGAGTGCGACAGCTTCGGGCATTTCACCGTCGCCTACTACTTCGACCGTTTCGCCGATGCGTCCGCGACCGCCCGCGAGAGATTTGCCGTGCCCGAGACTTGGGCGCCCGCCGAGTACCTCGCCCGGTTCATCTCGGAGCTTCGCGCCGGCGAAGTGTTCCATATCGAGAGCGGCGTGATCGCGGTGGCGGATGCGACGCTCCGCCTCGGCCATCGCCTCGTCAACTCCGCCACCGGAAAAGTGTGTACGACCATCGAGGAGCACCTGCAGGCCCAGCCCGGCGACGCGGCAGTTTCCGCGGGCGCGCGCACGGCTCTGCAGGCGCTTGTGGTTTCGTGGGAGGCCCCCAAGGAAGATCCGGGCTTCGCCGACCATGCGCTCGAGGGCTTGATCGACACGGCGCGCGATCGCGTGCGGCCGGCGGAGCTCGACTGGACCGGCCACCTAGGTCTCGCCGGGTATGTCCACCGCAGCTCGATCGGCTGCATCCAGCTGCTGACCGCCATGGGGCTGTCGCCGGACTATCTGCGCGAGTTCCGCCGAGGCTTCTCGACCTTCGAGATCAAGCTCAGGCTGGATGGATCGGGGCCCGTCGCGGGCGATGCGCTCGCGGTGACCAGCGGCCTCATGCAGCTCGGGACGTCGTCCGTGCGCATGATTCACCGCGTGACCGATGCCCGAAGCGGCCGACGCGTGGCAACGCTCAGGCAATCCGGCGTACATTTCGACCTGGAGGCGCGGCGCTCGACGGCGGTGCCCGACGATCTCCGCAAGAAAGCCGCAAGCCTTATCCTACGCGGCACCTGAAGGAGGGAAACCATGCCCCTGAGCCTCAGCATCAAAACTGCGCTCCCGGCGGACGGGACCGCCGGCGCTCTGGTGGCGCGGGTTTGGGTCCCCGGCGAGCACGCGGGACCCGTCGTCGCGGTCCTGCGCGGCGACACCGTCTATGGGCTTGGCCGGGAAGCACCGACTTCCGCCGACCTGATGGAGGCGCCCGACCCAGCGGCGTTGGCCCGCAACGCCCGTGGCACGCGGCTCGGCGGCATCGAGGAGATCCTGGCCAACAGCGTGCTGGGACCGCGTGACCCTCGCCAGCCGCATTTCCTCGCGCCCATAGACCTGCAGGCGATCAAAGCGGCGGGTGTCACCTTCATGCGCAGCCTGCTGGAGCGGGTGATCGAGGAGCAGGCCAAGGGCGATCCGAGCGCCGCCGAGCGCGTGCGCCAGACCCTCGGTCGCGAGATCGGCGCCGATCTCGGCAGCATCAAGCCCGGCTCCGAGGGGGCCCAGCGACTCAAGGCGGCGCTGACGGCGCGCGGCCTCTGGTCACAGTATCTCGAGGTGGGCATCGGACCCGACGCCGAGATCTTCACGAAGGCGCAGCCGATGTCCGCCGTCGGCACCGGCGCCGAGATCGGGCTGCATCCCGCCTCGGTCTGGAACAATCCCGAGCCCGAGGTGGTGCTGGTGGCGAATAGCCGCGGCGCGATCGTGGGCGCCACGCTCGGGAACGACGTCAATCTCCGCGATTTCGAGGGCCGGAGCGCGCTGCTGCTCGGCAAATCCAAGGACAACAACGGCTCCTGCGCCGTTGGTCCATTCATCCGCCTGTTCGACGCGAGCTTCACACTCGACGATGTCCGGCGCGCGACGGTGAGCCTGCGGGTCGAGGGCGAGGATGGGTTCGTGCTGCGGGGCGAGAGCTCCATGAGCGAGATCAGCCGCGATCCCATGGAGTTGATGGCTCAAATGGTGGGCGACGTGCACCAGTATCCCGACGGCGTCGTGCTTTATTGCGGCACGATGTTCGCGCCCACTGAGGATCGCGGCGCCAAGGGCGAGGGTTTCACCCACAAGACCGGTGACATCGTCACCATCTCGGCGCCAAAGCTGGGCGCGCTCGTCAACCGGGTCAATCTGAGCGACCGCATTCCGCGCTGGGAGTTCGGCTCCCGGGCGCTGATGCGGAGCCTGACGGCGCGCGGATTGCTGTAGGACTGCGCCTCAGGCGACGGCGGCGGCCGCGGCAGAGCCTTCGACGCGTACGCGCTCCGGCGGCAGCCTGAGCAATACCGTGGTGCCTCGCCCCATCGCGCTCTCGATCTCCAATGTACCGCCGTGCAGCTCTGCGAGTTTTCGGCTGAGCGGCAGTCCGAGACCCGTGCCAGGCTGACTGCTCTCGATGGCGGCGTGTGCCTGCCCAAAGGGCTCCAGGACCTTGGCCATGTCCTCGGGCCGGATGCCGACTCCGCTGTCGCGCACGGATATATCGAGGCCGCCAGAGGTCGCGAGCGCCGCCGTGATCTCCACGCCACCGCCCGATGCCGTGAACTTGATCGCGTTGCTCAGGAGGTTGATCAGGATCTGCTTGAGCTTGCGCTCGTCGACATAAACGGCCGGCAAGTGCTGATCCCTGTCGAGCGCCAGCTCGATGCCCGCGCGCGCCGCAGTGTCACGCACCAGCATCATGCAATCCGTGATCAGCTGGCTGACGTCGACGAGGTCTTCCGCCAGCTCCATCTTGCCCGCCTCGATCTTGGAGAGATCGAGGAGGTCGTTGACCAGCTCGAGCAGGTGCATGCCGCTCTGATTGATGTCGTCTGCGTAGGCGCGATAGCGCGTGGATCCGACCGGGCCCAAGGCTTCGCGCTGCATCATCTCGGAGAAGCCGATGATCGCGCTCAAGGGAGTGCGCAGCTCGTGGCTCATATTGGCGAGGAAGGTCGACTTGGCGCGGTTGGCGGCTTCGGCCTTCTGGCGCTCTTGCGCACTCGCTTGCGCCAACTTCTTGAGCTTGCTCGCCTGTTGAATGAGCCGGCTGCGCGACCATTCGAGTTCGCCGACGTTGCGCTTCAGCGTCTCGTTCGCGACGGCCGTGCGCTCCAGGAGATCGACATTCGCAAGCCGGAGCCGGACGCCCTCCAGGAAGATCGCATAACTGTTGTGCGACAGCGCGATCAGCACGACCGCGAAGGCCGCGAGCATCTCGGTCATGAACCAATGCAGGGGATCGCCAACTCGACCAAACGAGACGATCAGCGGCGCTAGGCTCAGCAGGATATAGCTCGCGCTCGCGAGCGGGATGCTCTGCAGGCTCACCAGCGATGCCGCCGCCGTGCTGCCCACGACCAGCGCCAGCAACACCTGATGCGAAAGCGACTCCGGCGGAAATACGATCAAGGCGAACAGGCCCCAGAGCCCGCCGCCCAACGCCGCCGAGAGCGTGATCCGGCGAATGACCGACGCATCGATGTCGCGCCAGAACGCCTCGTCGCGGCGCGCCCACCACATCCAGGAGCCGACCGCGCTCAGCACTACTGTCAGCATGAGCCAGACGCCGAGGACCAAAGGCGGCGCCACGTCGCCGAAGAATGCCATCGTCAGGAGTGAATTGAGCAGGTTGGCGATAACGATGACCGGCACATTGCGGGCGAGGAGGCGGACTTGATCGAAGCGGATCTCCCGCACATCGAGCCCCGGCGCGTCCGATCTCTGCGCTTGGGTCAAGTGACCTGAGCTGGCGCTTGGGTTTCCCATGCTGACCGCGTAGCAAGCTCAGGCTTAAAAGCGCGTTAATGCAACGGCCCAAGCTCGCGCGCGCCGAACCTTTCCCCTGGGCGGGATCGGAGGCGTCTTTGCGAAGCGCGATGGAAGACAAGGGCTTCAGCCTGAAACCGCCGCATCGGACAGGCGTGTTTTGCCGAAATCTTTAGGCAAAAAACACTAGAAGCGCGCCGAGCGCAGCGCGCGCTCGAGCTAGCGGTGCGGATCGGTCCAGCGCGCGACGCGGTAACGCCCATCCATGTGGCGCAGCCGTCGAGACAACACGCGCATCACCGTGATTGCGAGGTGAGGCTGGCGCTCCACCAGGATGAAGAAGCGCTCCTCGTCGATCTCCACGAGCTCGGAGCTGGTGAGCGCGTAGACGGTGGCGCTCCTCGGCATCAGCTTTTCGACCAAGCCCATCTCGCCCACGACACCGCCGCGCACGACGTCCTCATAGACCACACTGCCGCTGCGGATGCGCAGGACGCCATCACGCACGACGTACATCGATGTCCCGGGATCGCCCTCTTTGAAAAGGATCTCGCCAGGCTGTAGCGCGATGATCTGCGGCGCGTCGCGAAACACCTCCAGAAGATCGGGATCCCCGCCCCAGCGCTCGACGGCGATGCCTTCCGGCGCTGGCGCTGCGGGATCGGGATCTCCCGCGGAGCCGCGTTCGCGCGCCTCCGGCTGCAAGCTCGGCTGTGGCGGCGGCACAAGCTCGGCGCGCGCCGCCGTCCAGCCCCCGGGCGGTGTGCGCAGACCGCCACCGAAGGGGCGATGCTCAATGATCCGGATGCCGATACATCCGTCGCGCTGCCAAGCCACGACGCCCGACAGCTCGCCCAGTCGCTCCATGATCAAGGTCACGGCTTGGTTTTCGGCGACGGGGTGATCGATCTGTACCGTCGCGTTGCCCGGCGACAACTCGAGCACGCGACAGTCCGAGGAGCCCAGGGCGGATTCCAGCCTCGCCATCCAAAAGTCACGCGGGGCAGCCCGTCTCCGGCGCTCCCCTTGGTCCGGAACGACTTGGTGCCCAATCTCGCCCTTCATCGCCTCACCCTCCGTCTTAGGGATGGCTATGGTCAAGATCGAAAGGCCGACCTTCGCTTAAAAATCGCCGGTTAATTATCATCATCATTGCAAGCGTAGCGGTTTCGGCGCCAGTCGCGCGCGCCCGCGTGTCGGACTTGCTGTGTCAAATCTTAGTCCCGGATCGAGCCGAATGTCATGGCCATTCGGTATTTACGCCGGGTGGTGGAGTTCGGCCATGGACCGCCTCACGAAGGATTGAACGAACCTGCCGACATTGGCCCCGCGATCGGCTGTGGCGTGCGGCTACTTGTCCGTCAGGATCGAGACGCCTCGCCAATCCGGCGGCGGATCGGCGGTGAGCTCGCGTGCGAGCGCCGCGAAATGCGCGGCGGCGGGATCGCCGTCGGCGAATCCCTCGAAAGCGCTCGTCGCCTCCGCGAAGGATCCACGCCGCCATAACCGCAACGCCTTGGCGAACGCGTCCCGGCGCGCCAGCGCGTCGGCCGGCACCTCGCCTGCGAAACCCAGCGGCTCGAAAAGCGCCACGGGCCGCTCGCGCCCCTTCACGGCGACGGTGTCGATCTCCCGGAACACGATCGCCTCGCCGCAGGCTTGCGCCGTGGTATCGCTGACCAGCACGAGCGTGCCGTAGCGCTTGTTCACGCCCTCGAGGCGCGAGGCCAGGTTCACGGCGTCGCCCATGACGGTGTAGTTGAAACGGCGCGGCGAGCCGATGTTGCCGATCAGAACCGGACCGCTGTTGACGCCGATCCGGGTCGCCGGCGGGCGACCACCGGAGCGCGCGAGCTCGCGCGCGGCATCGTTGCTGGCGGACCGAATGGCGATCGCCGCGCGGACCGCGTTGAGCGCGTGATCGGGATCGTCGAGCGGCGCGCCGAAAATGGCGACCACGGCGTCGCCGATGAATTTATCCACGAAACCGCCGTGCCGCTCCACGATGTCGGTAACCGCCGCGAAGTACGTGTTGAGCGCGGCCGCGAGCTGCGCGGGATCGAGGTATTCCGAGACGCGCGCGAAGCTCGCGAGATCCGTGAACAAAATCGTCACGGTCCGAGCCTCGCCCCCGAGCCTCGGCACCGCGTCCGTGGCGACCATGCGCTCGACTACGGACGGCGGCAGGTAAAGCGCGAAGGCCTTCGCGATGCGGCGACGGTTGCGATCCGTGACGCCGAAGCGGTAGGCCAAGCTCGCCCCGAACGCCACCACCATCGCGGCCATGCCGTTGAGCAGCGGTGGCACCAGCGTCTGCGAGAACGCGGCGAGGCAACCGGCGGTCCAGCCCGCGACCAGCGCGATCCTCGCAACGCGCGCCCAGAACAGGGGGAGCCACATCACCGTCGCACTCATGGCACTCGCTAGTGCCAGCAGCAACGCTGCGCGCGCCGGCCATGGCACCGGCACCCACGCGTCGCCTCGCAACAGGTTCGCGATCCCGGCGGCGTGGATGAACACGCCGGGTATCGTGTCCCGCCGGAGGTCCGCGCGTATCAAGCCGGGCATCACCGGTACCGCGCAGCGCTCGGGCGCATTCAGGCCTTCAGGATTGGTGGCGAAGCGCTCGGAGGTGAGCTGGCGATCCTCCACGTCGAGCGTCGTGCCGATGAGCACAATCCGACCGGCGAAATGCTTTCGGAAGTACTCCGCATTGCCAGCCTCCGCGCATGCCACCATGTCGGCAAAGGAATAGGTCGGCACCGCGCCCGGCCGCGTGTCGAAATTGACACCGAGCGCGTTCGGCTCCGCCGTACGCACGGGCTGATCGCCCAAGCGTACGGATCCGTCCGCCTCACGCACCGGCTTCACGCGCAGAGCGCGGGCCGCGAGGTCGAGGGCAAAGGCGGGCTCCCGCTCCGCCGGCTGGTCGGGCGATCGGATGTCGAGGAAGAGCGGCAGCTTGCGCACGACCCCATCGGAATCCTCGATGAGATTGATGGAGCGCACATTGTCGACGCCGACGACGATCTGGAGACCGCGGAAAGGCTCAATGGGCTGCTGCTGATGCTGCGCCTTGCTCAGCACGATCCGGCCGTCGCTCGCCCCTCGGTGAAGGCTGCGCAAGAAACTACGCTCGTAGCCGGGGATGTAGCTCTCGACCGAGGTCGAGTAGGTGATGTCGAACCCGATCACTATGGCCCCGGCATCCAGCACGGCATCGACAACTTTCGCCTGCTGCGGGACCCACATCACCCGCGGCGTGTCTTTGAAGGACGGCTGGCGATAGGTCTCCTCGTCGATGGCGATGACCGCGACGGGAGCGTCCGCGGGCCCGCCCGCGGACGAAACCAGCTCTTGGCGTAGCCAAAACAGACTGTCGATGCCGAGACCATCGAGGCGCGCGACCCGATCGCTGCCGAACAGGAGCGTCGCGGCGACGGCGATGCCGGCGACCGCGGCGAGGTCGCGGCGGGTCACGTCAGAAGCGGATCAACCGCGCGAGCGGCGAGGTCTCGCCTGTCGAATGCGCGTCGACCTCGAACACGATCGCGTTCGTTCCGTAACTCGCCCGGTACGTCCCGCCGGGCACCAGGTGCACGCCGCGCTTGCCGAGATCAACGGGCTTCGCTGGCAGGTCCAACACCAGGGGTGCGGCCTTTTCATCGATGCGCGCGAGGGTGAGGCGACCCGGCTTCGGCAGAGAGATGACGGGCCCAGCGCTGGGGATGACGCGCGGCCGGTCCGCGGGAGGCGCCGGCGCGGTCGTCGTATTCGCGGACGGCGGCCGGCGGAAGACCAACCCACCGCTCTTGCCGCTCTGCTCGTCCGAGAGCTGCATCGGCTTGCCTGCGCACGGGACGGTTTTGCGCTGCACGGCCCCACCCACCACCGTCGACTGCTCCGAGCCGACGGTGACAGTGCCGCCGACGATGGTCTCCTCGACGCAAGAGGCGAGGTAGCCGAGCACGAGCTTACCCGCGCCCCCGAGCTGGACCTGCTTGCCCACCGGTACATAGTCGAAGGCATCGACGCCCGCCACGCCCGCCGACACGTCCTCGACCAAGGCCGCCGGCACGGCCGGCTGCGCCCGGACACCATGAGCGACCGAGACGAGCGCGACCGCCGCCACTGTGGCTCGAGCGACCGCTTCGAGAATTCCACGCATGACCGAAGCCCCCCACTGCGCGAGCAGGCTGCCCGGAGGCACCGCTCCCCCATCTTTAGATTAGACGATCGGTCAGCCGAGTGCACGGGCCCGCGCGCCCGCCGATCGACCCCACGCCGGAGTCTAAGCCGGCAGGTCGGAGACTCGAACCATCCGGTAGCCGAGCAACCGTTCCGCCGCCTCGATGCCGCGCTGCAGGTCGCCGACGGCGTTGAAGGCGTCGGTCTCGATGCCAAGGGCCACAAGCGCCTGGGCAACCGCGCCGGAGATGCCGGTCACGATCGCCGCGACACCCATGAGTTGGCAGGCCGTTACCGTCTGGGCGAGGTGCTGGGCTACTTTCGAGTCTACGATCGGCACGCCCGTGATGTCGACGATCACGGCCTTCGCTCGATTGGTGCGAATGACCCGCAGAAGATCGTCGGTAAGCTGGCGCGCCCGCACGCTGTCGATGAGTCCGATGAGCGGCAGGATGAGCAGATGCTCGCGAAACTGCAGGACCGGGGTCGACAGCTCACGGATGACATCCTGTTGCACCGTAATGGTCCGCTCGCGCTCGGCAATCAGCACATCGACGATGAGCCCGATATCGAAGAAGCTGATCTTCTTGAGCGAGATGAATTTTTCGAACGCCGCCGCGGGATCGCCGGCGAAGCTCGCGAGGATATCGGCGCCGATTGCCGCCATCAGCTGGTGGAAGGCGCCGAGGAACACTCGCGCGTCGAGCTCCACCTGGCTATAGAGCATCCCCAGCGCGATGCGCTGCTCGGCATAGGAAACGCCGTACTCCCCGGCAACCGAGGCCACCAGATGCTCGCGCTTGCGAGCCTTGATGTCCGCGAGGATCGCCGGCCGCGCAAAAAGCGGCGCCGCCTCGTTCAGCCGCTCGAGCGATCGGAAGAACGCCGCGACGTAGCGATCGACATTCCGCTCGACCAACTCCCGCACGGACAGGATGCGCTCGATGTCCGCAGCCTCCAAGCCGATGAAGGCCTTGCGGCGCTCGATGTCGCGCTCGGTCAGGACCAGCCCCGACTGGTCCGCGAACGGTGCTTGCGCCATGATTAGCCCGCCTGCCCCACGCCTCTCCGCTACCAGCAATCTAGCGTGGCGACGAGCACGGTCCA
>DASZHJ010000427.1:0-8135 GCA_035938015.1 Allostellaceae bacterium | reverse complement strand
CGCGAATTAGGCGATCCGGTCCCTGGGTGCCCCGCCTGCGAAGTAGGCGTCGAGATTATCGAGGGCACGGAATCCCATGGCCTCGCGGGTCTCTCGCGTGGCGCTGCCAAGGTGAGGTAGCAGGAAGGTGTTTGGGAGTGTTCGGTAATCTGGGTGAAGTCTGGGCTCGCCGTCGTAGACATCGAGCCCCGCGGCGGCGATCCGGCCCGACTTCAACGCGGCAATGAGATCGGCATCCTTGATCACGGCACCGCGAGCGGTGTTGACCACGATCGCGTTGCGCGGCAGCAGCGCGATGCGGCGCGCATCGAGAAAGTATCGAGTCTCGGGCATGAGCGGAAAATGGATAGAGAGAATGTCCGCCACGGCCAACAGGTCTTCTGCGTCGGCGTGGAAGGTGGCTCCCGCTTCGTCCTGAGGCGCAAGTCGTTGGCGGTTGTGATAGTGGACCACCATGCCGAAGCCTCGCGCTCGCGTCGCCACGGCGCGACCGATGCGTCCCATACCAAGAATGCCCAAGCGCTTGCCGCCGACATGGATGCCGAGCAGATGTGTAGGCGCCCAGCCGGTCCAGGCATCGTCCCGGATCAGCCGCTCGCCCTCGCTGGCTCGCCGCGCCGCGCCCAAGATCAGCAGCAGAGCCACGTCGGCCGTGGCATCGGTCAGCACGTCGGGAGTGTTGGTGACAACAATTCCGCGCGCGCGGGCGGCCGCGAGGTCGATGTGCTCGAACCCCACCGAAAACGTCGCGAGCATGCGGACACTGTCGGGCAGCCGGCCGACTGTGGCGGCATCGATCCGATCGGTGGTGGTGCAGAGAATTGCCTTGGACCCCTGCGCGGCGTGGACCAACTCTTCCTTGCCATAGGGCTCATCGGTCACATTGAGGCGGGCCTGGTAGTCGCGCTGCGCGCGCGCCTCCACTGCGGCAGGCAACTTGCGGGTGATCAGAAGGTTTGTTTTTTCGGCCATGCGGGGATGGGGCTTGCGAAGGCGCTCATACTACCTTATCGGTGTTTGCCATGACATACTGCAGTGCCGCAGTGACCGCCATTTGGCTCTTTTTTTCGGTTCCCGGCCAATGACATACGCAATCAGTCGCTCCGTCACCCTCGCTGCCGGCCTGATGCTCGGTTGGGCCGGTCTCGCCCAAGCCACGGAGATTTCCCCGCACCGCGCGCTCTACAGCCTGTCGCTTGAATCCTCCAAGGCGGGAAGCGGCGTGGTCGACGCCAGCGGGGCCATGATCTACGAGTGGGGCGAGACCTGCGATGCCTGGACCGTACAGCAGCGGTTTCGTCTCCGCTTGGTCTACGAGGACGCCGATCCCGTCGAGCTGAGCTCGACCTTGGTCTCATGGGAGTCGAAGGACGGGCTGCGTTACCGTTTCAATGAAAGACGGTTGCGCAACGGCGAGCCCGACGAGGAAGTGCGGGGCGAGGCGCGTCTCGACGGCGCCGGCAAGGGCGGCAAGGCCGATTTTTCCAAGCCTGACGCTACCTCACTGACGCTGGCGCCCAACGTGCTGTTCCCCACCGCGCATACGCTGCTGCTGATCGAGCGGGCGGCAGCCGGCGACAACTTTCTGTCCCGCGATGTCTTCGACGGCGCGACGGAGGACAATGCCAGCCAAATTACGGCGGTGATCGGCGCGCGTATGGAGCCCGCCACGACGGGCGACAAGGCAGCGGCGGGCAAGGCGGGCAAGGCGGGCAACAAGGACAAGGTACTGAAGAGCCCGCTGATCGAGCGGCCGTCCTGGCGCGTCCGCCTGGCCTTCTTCCCGGCCGATACCAAGTCGGACGAGCCCGATTACGAGCTCGGCATGCGGCTCTTTGACAATGGTGTCTCCGGCGACATGTCGCTCGATTACAGCGACTATGTCATTCGGGCGAAGCTCGACGAGATCGAGTCGCTGTCAAAGCCCGCCTGTTGAGCATTTAGCGGCGGTCCGGCGGCTCATCTACTTCAGAGGCAAATAGATCGGGCGGATCGGCGTGCTGGGCAGCGACAAGTCGGTCGCCGCCGATTCCGATCAGTCGATAGAGCGTGCCATCGGCAGACTCGCGCAGTAGGTGTAGGGCCGCGCGATAGAGCACCTCGGCCCGCTGGGTCGGGTCGGCCAGCGCGCGGCTGCGGGTGATGATCCGGAACCGACTGGTCTTCAACTTGAGGGTGACGCCGGCCGCGGCAAGCCCGTGGGCAGCAAGGCGCTTGGCGAGTTGGCGGGCGAGCGGCTCCAGCTCCTTGGCGAGCGCCTCGGGCGCCGCCAAGTCGCGGTCGAAGGTGGTCTCGACCGAGACGCTTTTGGTCGGTGCGTCTGTCACCACCACGCGGTCGTCCTCGCCTCGGGAGAAGCGGTAGAGCCGGCGGCCGATCGCGCCGTAGCGCGCGACAAGCTCGCGCTCGGTGCGCTCGCGCAACTGGCCGATGGTGGCGATGCCGTCGCGTCCCAGCCGCTGTGCCAGCGCCGCGCCCACGCCCCAAAGCAGGCCGACGGGTTTGGGCGCCAGGAAGGCGAGCGCCTCGCCGCGGCCAACCACCGCGAAGCCGCGGGGCTTGTCGAGATCGGAGGCAAGCTTCGCCAGGAATTTGTTGTAGGAGAGCCCGATCGAGACGGTGATCCCGGCCTCGCGCTCGATGCGCCCTGCGAGAAGCGCCAGCGTGCGCGCGGCGGGCCCGCGATGCAATCGCTCGGTGCCGGCAAGATTGAGGAATGCCTCGTCGATGGAGAGCGGCTGCACCTGAGGCGTCACCGTCTCCATGAGCGTGCGAACCTGTTGCCCGACGGCGCGATATTTCGCCATGTCCGGCCGGATCACAACCGCGTCCGGGCAGGCCTCTAGTGCTTTGAACATGGGCATCGCCGAGCGAATGCCGTGCAGGCGCGCGACGTAGCAGCAGGCGAGCACGACACCGCGATGTCCGCCACCGACGATCACGGGCCGATCCAAGAGCTCCGGATGGTCGCGCTTCTCGACCGTCGCATAGAACGCGTCGCAATCGACGTGGGCGAGGGAGAGTTCGGCGAGCTCGGGGTGCTCGATGAGGCGCGGCGATCCGCACCCCCCGCAGCGCCGCTCTGCCGGTGGCTCGGCAGCAAGCGTGCCGCACTCCCGGCATAGCGTGGTCATGGGCGCTCGTCCGCTGTCCAGAGCCACGCAGCTCCGCGAACGCCACTGGAGTCGCCGTAGCGCGGCGGCACGAGCCGAGTGGCGACCGTGTCGGAGAACACGTAGCGGCTCCAGAGCGCCGGGACCGCCCGATAGAGGCGCGAGATCTGCCCGAGCCCGCCGCCCAACACGATGACATGCGGATCAATGAGATTAATGACCGTGGCGAGCGCGCGAGCGAGCCGGTCCTCGTAGCGCCGCATCGTGGCATCGGCCTGGGCATCGCCGGCATCGGCGCGCTGGACAATCTCGATCGCGCTTAGAGCTTCGCCCGCGACGGTGGCGTGGTCCCGCGCCAATCCCGGTCCCGACACGAATGTTTCGATACAGCCCCGCTTGCCGCAATAGCAAAGCGCACCCGGCCGCTCGTCGTCCAGTGGCCAGGGCAGGGGCGAGTGGCCCCATTCGCCGGCGATGGCATTCGGGCCGGCGAGCAGCCGTTCGCGCACTGCGACTCCGCCGCCGACGCCGGTCCCGAGAATCACGCCAAAAACCGTTGCCACGCCTGCGGCTGCGCCATCCACCGATTCGGAAAGAGCGAAGCAGTCGGCGTCATTGGCGAGGCGCACCGGCCGGCCGAGTGCGGCCGCAATATCCCGATCCAAGGGGTGACCGATGAGGCAGGTCGAATTGGCGTTCTTGACTAGCCCAGTGAAGGGCGATATGGCGCCGGGAATGCCAATGCCCACCGTGCCGCGCTCGCCCAGGTCCCGCTCGATGCTCTCCACGAGCTCGCAAATCGCCCGGATAGTGCCGGGATAGTCACCTGCAGGGGTCGCGACTCGCCGGCGGGACCGGATCACGCCCTGGCCGTCGAGCGCTGCCGCCTCGATCTTGCTGCCTCCGAGATCGATACCGATGCGGACCGGGTCCCGCGGCACTGTCACTTTGGATGCCTCAGTATATGGTTGAGACGCCGTAAAAGTTACGAAATCTTAAGATAAAACTTGCTAAGCCTGCACCTGGGATCGGGCATAGTGCCGTCCGCGGGACGGCAATGCCGGGTCGTTGTGGTGTAGAATGCACCGGTGTGACGCGGCGCCGAAGGGCGCTCGGGCACATGTGCAACCCTGGAGGCTCGAGCGTCCAATGACCAAGCGGGTCCTCATTGTCGAAGACAATGATCTCAATATGAAACTTTTCCATGATCTTCTGGAGGCGCACGGCTACGACACGCTCCAGACCAAGGACGGCATGGAGGCGCTCAAGTTGGCGCGCCAGCACCATCCCGACCTGATCCTCATGGACATCCAGCTGCCCGAGGTGTCCGGCCTCGAGGTGACGAAGTGGATCAAAGAGGATGACGACCTCAAGATGATCCCGATCATCGCCGTCACCGCCTTCGCGATGAAGGGCGACGAGGAGAAGATCCGAGAGGGCGGTTGCGAGGCTTATATCGCCAAGCCGATCTCGGTCGCGAATTTCCTCCAGACGGTCGAGCGGTTCCTGAGCTGAGGCTGGGGCCATGTCAGCGCGCGTCCTGGTAGTCGACGACGTCGAGATCAATATCAAGCTGCTCGAGGCGAAGCTCGCCAGCGAATATTTCCATGTGGTGACCGCGGCCGACGGCATCGCCGCTCTTGCGCAGGCGCGCCGCGAGCGCCCCGACATCGTGCTGCTCGACATCATGATGCCGCTGATGGACGGGTTCGAGGTCTGCCGGCGCCTGAAGGCCGATCCAG
This sequence comes from Allostellaceae bacterium, assembly GCA_035938015.1. Classification (GTDB taxonomy): domain Bacteria; phylum Pseudomonadota; class Alphaproteobacteria; order ATCC43930; family CGMCC-115725; genus DASZHJ01. Next base: position 3,280 of record DASZHJ010000427.1, on the reverse strand, counting down.
CGACGTCGGACATTCCGGTCGTGATGATCACCGCGCTCTCCGACTCCGCGAACCGGGTGCGCGGGCTCGAGGCGGGCGCTGACGACTTCTTGACCAAGCCCGTGAGCGACATCGCGCTCTTTGCGCGCGTGCGCTCGTTGGTACGCTTGAAGCGCATGACCGACGAGTGGCGGCTGCGCGAGGAGACTTACGGTCGTCTGGCAGCACTCGCCGATGGCGAGGCAAAGGCGTCCGAGGATACGCGCGCGGCGCGGATCATCGTATTCGAGGATCGGCCGCTCAGCGCCCAGCGTATCCTGGAGACGCTCTCGGCCCACAGCGTCGTTCATGCGGCGCGCAGCGCGGAGGCGCAGACGGCGGCGGCAACGGGTGCCGATCTCCTCGTACTGGCGCTCTCCGAGCAGGAGGACACGCTCCGGCTGGTCGCCGAGCTCAGGGCGAACGAGGCGACGCGCAGCGTGCCGATTCTGCTCATCGGTGAAGTCGAGGAGCTCCCGCGTCTTGCCAAAGGCCTTGATCTCGGCGCCACGGACTACTTGGTGCGCCCGCTCGATCGCAACGAGCTGGTTGCACGGGTGCGCACGCAGATTCGTCGCAAGCGGCTGCAGGAACGGCTCCGGGAGACCTATCAGCGCAGCCTTTCGATGGCGCTGACCGACAGTCTCACTGGACTCTACAACCGGCGCTACCTCACCGCGCACCTCGAAGGGTTGATGGCGCGGACGGCGGCGGGCGTGGACGGCCCGGCCCTCCTAGCCTTGGATATCGACCGGTTCAAGTCCATCAACGACGGGTACGGCCATCCCGGCGGCGACGTCGTGCTCTGCGAGATCTCGCAGCGCATCGCGCGAAACGTCAGGCCGTTCGACCTGGTGGCGCGTTATGGCGGCGAGGAATTCGTGGTGGTGATGCCGGAGACGCCGATTGCCGTCGCGGCGGCAGTGGCCGAGCGCCTGCGCCATGCCATCGCCGACGAGCCGATCGTTTCCCAGGATATACCCGCGGGGATCAGGGTCACGATCAGCATTGGCGTCGCCGCGACACTGCCAGGCGGAGACGACAGCTCGGCGGCCCTCTTGAAGCGCGCGGACGATGCGCTTTATGCGGCGAAACACCTGGGCCGCAATCGCGTGATGACCTCGCCCGAGGCGACGGAAGCGCGGCCTGCGGCGACCGCCAGCATACTGAAGGCCATGGGCTGAAACGAAACAGGGCCCGCGAGGGGCCCTGGCATGCCTGCGGCGTCCGCGGCAGCTACTTGATCTTGCCTTCCTTGAAGACCACGTGCTTGCGGGCGATCGGGTCGTATTTCTTGAGCTCGATCTTCTCCGTCTTCCCGCGCGGGTTCTTGCGCGTGACGTAGAAGAACCCCGTGTCGGCGGTGCTGTTGAGCTTGATCAGGACGCTGCTGGTCTTGGCCATGGCCGTTGACTCGATGTGATCGTGAGTGAGGCGAAGTTGGGCGGGACAATAGCCGGAGGAAGCGGTCTGTCAAGCCAGCACTGTCTTGGCGACAATCCCGACTTGGCTGAGCGCTAGCCCGGATCCCGGCCGCGGCGATGCGGCCCTGACCGGCCCTACCGTTGCACACAAGAGTTTTATCCAGTGCCCAGATCGTCCGAACGCCCAGCCTTCAGGCGAGACCACTGGGAGGTGGGACGTCCATTGGTCCGCAGCGTGTCCATATTGTCCCCTTGCGGCCAGCCGGTCGGCGAGTCCTCCCACGTCTCCTGCCGCCCGTAGACGGTCAAGTCGAGCAACCGATAGCTGTTATCCATCGCCTCGACGCCTCGCCTCGTCGTCCAGTAAGTCTCGAAGACCTTGGCACCTTGTCGCAGGTAGCAAACGATGTGCATCATGCCCACCCGGCGCCCAACAAGGAGTGTCTCGAGCGAGTCCCTGGGGGCCGAGTACCAAGGCATCTCCCAGCCCATGAAGTTGCGGTACCGCACGCCCTCTTCGTAAGGGCCTTGGCAGAACGTCGCGTAGGTGACGTCGTGGGAATGCAGATAGGTTAGCTCGCGGACCTGCGACGTATAGAAGGTGCAACCCTCGCACTGCTCCGGGGCGGGGCGGCCGGCGTGCCACATGTAGTAGTAGGCGATGAGCAGCTGGCGTTCCTCAAACGCATCCAACAGTGTCACCGCGCCACGTTCGCCAATGAGCGGTGTGGCGCCATCCACCTCGACCATGGGGAGCCTTCGGCGGGCGGCCGCAATGGCGTCGCCTTCTCTTGTGTGAGCCTTCTCCCGAACCCGCAATGCGTCCAGCTTCGCCTGGAAGGCGCTCCGATCGACTATTTTGGACGCTCCAGGTTCATCTCTCATGATGTCTTTCATCGCTCTCTCCCTAGCTAACCTCAGTCACGCTTTTCCCTCTTCGTCGCGCTTTCGGAAGGCGGCTTCTCCAGTGTCTGATACCTCGACCCACTTTGGGTGAGGCGAGGCCTCGGCGTTGTAGTTGTCGTGCCAGTTCCACCACTTGTACGGCGGGGTCTGGGGGTAACCCTCTGGCGAGTCCTCCCAAGTCTCCTGACGCCCGAGCGGTGTGATATCGAGGTAGCTCCAGGTGGTCCCCATCGCCTCGTCGCCACGGCTATTGATAAAGTAGGTGCGGAACACCTTGTCGCCGTCGCGGAAGAACACGTTGTGGCCGTGCCATTCGTCGACGCCGAAGTCCGCGTCGAAGCTGTCTGTGATGGTGTACCAGGGCATCTTCCAACCCATTCGTGCCTTCAGGCGCTCGATGTCCTTCTGTGGCGCGCGCGAGGCGTAGGCAAGCGTGGTGTCGCGAACGTTCAGATGGGCGAGGTGGCCGACCTGGTCGGCCCCCAACGAGCAGCCGCGGCAGGCATGCTCGGGCCACCCGAACACCCCGGGCTCGAAGAAGGCGCGGTAGACGATCAGCTGACGGCGGCCCTCGAACAGGTCGAGCAGGCTCACCTTGCCCTTGGGCCCCTCGAATTCGTACGCCTTCTCCACGGCTATCCACGGCATCCGCCGGCGTTCGGCGGCGAGGGCGTCGCGGGCCCGCATCACGGCCTTCTCCTTCACGAGCAGCTGCTCGCGCGCAGCCGTCCACTCCTCCGGCGACACGATCGCTGGGGTTTTCATGTGCGATCCGCCTTTGCGGCCGCCTTCAGGTGATGTCTGCATTGGTGACCTCCTCTTTGTTGTGCGTGTGGACGATCTCAAATCGACCTGGTGGTCGGTGGTCTTGAGATAAATTTAGCGCCGGCCATCGCACCGTGAGAGTTACAAGTGTGGCGGGATTCCGATGG
>DASZHJ010000426.1:0-23921 GCA_035938015.1 Allostellaceae bacterium | reverse complement strand
TCGTGAGCTTGCCACAGTGCAGCTCCATCATCTTCGCGGCGAGCGGCAGACCGAGCCCGCTCCCCTGATAGCTCCGGGTCAAGCTGTTCTCGACCTGCACGAAGGGCTCCAGCACACGATCGAGGTCGGCCGCGGGAATGCCGATCCCGGTGTCTTGCACAATGATCGACAGACCTTCCACCGGCTCGATCGCCGCCGACACCTCGACGCGTCCGCCCGCCGGCGTGAACTTGACCGAATTCGACACGAGGTTGAGCAGGATCTGCTTCAGCTTGCGCTCGTCCGCCCAGAGCGGTGGCAGGTTCGCGGGAATCCGCTCGACCACGCTGAGCTGCGCCCGCTCGGCGCGCGGACCGATGAGGCGGCAAGCCGCCGCGACGGCATCGCGGACGTCGACCCAATCCTCGTCGAGCTCGAGCTTGCCGGCTTCCGCCTTCGAGAGGTCGAGAATGTCGTTGATGATCTCGAGCAGATGCACCCCACTGTCGTGAATGTCCTTGGCGTAGTCCCGATACTGCGCACTGCCGATCGGGCCCAGAGTCTCCGTCATCATGATTTGCGAGAACCCGATCACCGCGTTGAGCGGCGTGCGGAGCTCGTGGCTCATGGTCGCGAGGAATTCGGATTTCGCCTGGCTCGCGGCCTCGGCGAGGCTGCGCGCGGCCTCCGCCTCTTCTTTCGCCCGGCGCAGCGCCTGGTGGGCGGTTCGACGCTCCTCCTGCAGCTGCCGGCGCTCGAAGCAGCGCTCCAGCACCGCATAGATTTCGCTCGGCTCGCACGACTTGTCGCAATAGTCGTAGGCGCCGTGCCGCAGCGCCTTGATCGCCGTCTGCGTGTCGATGTGCGCGGTCATCAGGACGCAGATCAGGTCCGGGCGCTGGGCCTTGAGTCGCGACATCAGATCGACGCCCGACGTGAGGCCCAGACGGATATCCAGCATCACCACCGCGACATCGCTGGACGTGACCATGGCAATGGCGGCCTCGGGCCGATCGGCAACTTGGGTGTCGTAGCCCTGAGCCACGAGCAAGTCGACCAGCGATTCCGCAAAGTCCCGATCGTCGTCGACGATCAATATGCCCGGTGCACTGCCGAGGATCAGGTCATCCGGCATGAGCGAGTCCCGCCTGCTTCGGGGACGCCGCCTCCTCCATCGCGCGCAGGAGATGGGCGGGGTCGAAGGGCTTGACCAGCAGTCCCTGGCCGAAACCGTTGACCTGCCGCAGCGCGTCGGCGTGCTCGTCGACGCAACCGGTGACGAAGATGGTCGGCACCGGAGCGCCGATTTCCTTGAGCTTCAGATAGACCTCGAGCCCCGTCAGCAGCGGCATGCGCAGATCCAAGATGAGGCAGGTTATGCCCGGCGCCAATGCCTTTTCGAGCGCCTCCCGGCCGTCGCGGGCGATCTGCACGACGTAGCCGTTCTGCTGCAGCACCGGCTCGATCGAGTCCGCGAATTCGGGGTCGTCGTCCGCCACCAGCACCATGCCGCGCGGCTTCACGCGCTCGAGGGTGTCGAGCAATTCGGCGATCGCGAAGGGCTTCTTGAGCACGCCGAGGGCACCGTTGCCCACCGCTTCTGCGACCAGCTCCTCGACGCTGAAGCCGGTCATCATCAGGACGCGTGCGGCGGGGCGGATCCGCTTGAATTCGGCGAAGGTCTCGACGCCGTTCATGCCGGGCAGCTTGACGTCCATCAGGACAATGTGGAAATCGCGCGCCCGGAACTGGGTAACGCCCTGCTCGCCGCTCCCGGCGAGTTCGACGGAATAGCCTCGCATCTCCAGGATGTCGGCGACGCTTTCCGCGTGATCCTGGTCGTCGTCGACGATGAGCACCTGTAGGTTCACGCTGCGATCTCCTGGCTGCGCGCTAGTGGCAGCCGCACGAGCGCGCGGGTGCCGACGCCAAGCTCGCTCGAAAGCTGTATCTCGCCGCCGTGCTGATCGACGATCTGCTTCACCGTGGGCAGACCAAGCCCGGTGCCGAAGCTCTTCGTGCTGAAGAGCGGCTCGAAGATCCGAGGCAGGACATCGGGGGTTATGCCGGGTCCGGTATCGCTTATCGTGATCTCGATGCTGTCGCCGTTCTGCCGGGTCGCCACGGATACCAGGAGCTCGCGCTCTCCGCGCTCGGGCTCGGGCAAGGATTGCGCGGCGTTGTCGACCAGGTTCACCACCACGCGCCGCAGGCGGTCGGGATCGAAGGCGACAACGACGCCGGGCGCCGCGAAATCGCGAGAAAGCCTCACGTGGTTGGGGAGCTTTTGTTCGTCAAGGACTTCGCCGAGCCATTGATCCAGTACCTGTGGGGCGCACTGCAGCTGGCGGCTGCGGGCATAATCCAGGAGATCCGTCACGATGCCGTCGCAGCGCCCAATGCTTCGCTCGATGCGGGTCAGCGGGCGGTCGAGCGTGAGGCCCTTGCTCGCGATAAGCTCCCGAAGCGCATAAACGGAGTTGCGGATGGCGCTCAAGGGATTGCGCAGTTCGTGCGCGACCGTCGCCGTGAGCTGGCCCAGCACCGAGAGACGCTCGCTGCGCAGCAGCTCCTCTTGGGCGCGCTGCAGCTCCGCCGTGCGCTCGTCGACGCGACGCGAGAGCTCCAGCTCGGTCAAAATCTCCGCGGTGATGTCCCGTGCCGTGCCGCGATAACCTCGGAAGCGGCCAGCCTCGTCGAAGAACGGCTTGCCGCTGACGCTAATGTGCCGGATTTCGCCGGTCGCGGACTTGCGCTGGAAACGGAAATTCTGGAACGCCCGACGAGCGGCGAGATCCGCGTCGTGCGCTTGCCACTGCTCCTCGCTCACGCCATGGAAGACCACCTCGTGTCGGGTCTTTCCGATGTGGCTGTCCGGCGTTAGGCCCGATTGGGTCACGGGATCCGACAGATAGGCGAATCTCAGGTTCTCGTCCTGCTCCCAGAACCAATCGGAGGCGGTCTCTGCAAAATCGCGGAACCTGAGCTCGCTGTCCTTCAGGCGCGCCTGCGAGACCTCGCGCTCGGTGATCTGCTGGTAATGCAGCACCGATATCAGCAGGCCGACACCGGATACCCCGAGGAAGACGACGAGCCCGAGGCCAACGGACCAGAGCAACGAATTCCAAAGGAAGGCGGCCGCCGGCACGTCGATGGAGAACGCCCCCATCACGTCGTTCAGATGCCAAGTCGGCTGACCCGCCAGCAGCTGCTTGTTGTGACAGTCGACGCATGTCTGCTGGCTGGCGAGCGACGGATAGAGCGTCCGGAACACGAGCTGGTTGCCGACGAGCACGAACCCGGACTGCGACTTCATATTAGGCTCGCGTGCGAAGGTCTCGACGGTATCGGCCATTTGCACATCGGTCGGGCCGGTCTTGATCTCGCGTCCGGTGCGGCCCACCAGGATCAATCGCAGCACGTCGTCGCCCTGGCGCACCTTATTGAAAAGCTCGATCGAGTGCGCCCGAAAGGTCGCGGGCACCGGCGCGTCGCCAGCGTTGAATCTCGTCCGCTCGTTCGAGTAGTTCGTGACGAAGGCGTCGGTCAACTGGAGCGCGGTGACCGTCTCCTCGCTCTTGCTGGTGGTGAAGGCGTTGAGACTGAGTTGATAGACGCCGTAGCCCACACCGACTGCCAGCACCGCGGAAAAGCCGAGCAGTCTCAAGAAATTCGCTCCGGCTTTCGACCGGAGGAAGCTGCGCCACCCGCGATGCTCGAACATGACCGCTCCCGAACTCGCCGGAATGCCCGGGATAGTGGCGAAAATTCACTAACCGAGCGTAAACGCCGAAAAAGCGATCGGCCGCGCTACACCGTGCAACTTCATGAAACCGCGGGCTTTTTTGTTTAACGTCGGAACTGTCGTTCGCAATCGTACGAACTGACGCAGATCAATGGGCAGCTCGCCCGAGGACCCCTAGGGTGCGAAGGTGAAGTAACCCGCGGAAAGGACGCTGAGCAGGCACGCCAGGACCAGGATGGCATCGACCCACCACCGCCGCGGTGCCTTGGGCCGAGAGACCACCGCCGCGGCAGCGGGCCGCGCTTCGGCCAGATCGGCCACCAACGAGTTCGTGAAGGCGCTTTCGTCGGTCGATGCGTCGCGTGCCGCCACCTCGCCGATCTGTCGGGTCCAGTTCCGAGTTCTCGTCGTCGCCGCCGTCGCGAATTGAGTGTCTCGGAGCATGCCCTCGATCATCCCCGCGAGGTCGGCGGCGAGCGCCTGCTTGCTGGCGATCCGGTCCGCTGCGGCGCTATCGAGATCGGGCGGCTCGGGAGCGGCGGATCCGCCACCCGCGGATGGCTCCGGAGCAATCCGCGGCACGCCTGGGTTGCCCTCGACGGGCTGCGCGATCGAGCCGAGCACGCGCTCTTGGCGGCTCAAGCTCTCCATCGAAGGCGCACTGGGCCTTGCGACCGAGAGATCAGGGGGCAGTTTCACTTTTCGTTCGGGGCCCGGCATTGTTTTGCACACGCGGTTTGAGGTTGCCCGGTCGGCAAGCACCCCGTGACCCCCGGAAGGGCTGCGGCGCCAATCCGCCAATTGCCACACCTATGACATGACTCCCATTGATATCTGGTGAATCACCGTCGATGGCCGACCGATCGTCAACGATCCCGTGCATTTGGGGCGCATTTCGGCAATATCTCAGGCGATTTGCGCGTTCGCGAACGTTCGAGCGAGATCTCCGGCGATGCTGGCTCTGCCGCTTTATGACGATAACCCGACGACGCGGCTGCCGGTGATCACCGGCGGGCTAATCGCGGCTTGCTCCGCCGTCTTCCTGTGGCAGCTCGGTCTTGGCGAAAGCGCCGCCGAAGACGCCACTCTCAGCTACGGAATGGTGCCAGCGGTGCTGTTCGGCTATGCCGAACTGCCCTCGCACTTGCAAGCCGTGCCGCCTGCCGCGACGCTTCTTACCAGCATGTTTCTACACGGCGGGCTGCTGCACTTGCTTGGAAACATGCTTTACCTTTGGATCTTCGGCAAAGGCGTGGAAAGCTCGCTCGGACCGTCGCGATTCCTGGTCTTATACCTTCTGTGCGGTATCGCCGCCGCGCTCGCCCAGGCTTTTACCGCCCCCACCGCCGAGGTGCCGATGATCGGCGCCAGCGGCGCTATCGCGGGCACGCTCGGTGCCTACCTCGTGCTGCATCCGCGGGGCAATGTGGTCGTTCTGCTGTGGATCATCATCTTCGTGCGCCTCATCACCTTGCCCGCCGTCATCCTGCTGGGCATTTGGTTTGCGCTGCAACTGCTGAGCGCGCTCTCAATGGATCCCGGCGAGCCCGGCGTGGCGTTCTGGGCTCACGTCGGAGGATTTCTCGTCGGCATGACCCTCGTGCTTGGGCTGCGGCCTCCCGGCGTTTCTCTCATGCAGCCGCGGCGAACCGCTCCCTTTGCCGTGGCCCCGCCGCGATCGGCTGGCCGAGGCTTCAGGGCGGGATCGGTCCCGCCGGCGGGGCGGATTCCGCCGGATAACTGGAGCTGAGGGCCGCAGTGGCCCTCTCTGACCACGCTCACGACGTTCTCACCCGCTCGTGATGAACCTGACGCATTCGTCAATTGTTACCCGCTCAAGGGTGAGCAACGCTGGGGCTCCAAGACGGCACGACGGCGGTCTAGGAGCCCGATATGATCACTCTCAATTCGTGGCGGGTGTTGCTGGTTATTGCAGGCTTGCTAGGAGCGACCGCTGCCTGCACCAATAGTGTCCCGCGGCAGGATACCGGTGGAGCGGCCTATGACAATCCTCAGCCACAGACAGAGCGCGCAGGGGGCAGCGGCGGTGGCGGCGGATACTGAGAGCCAGCCGCGGAGCTGCACAGGGAACTCCAGTCGGTTCCTGGATCGCCGGCTCTGGATATACCTGTTTGCGGGATTGCTGATCGCCGCTGGAACCGGCGAACTCACCGCCTCCGCGAGCGCGCGAGGCATGAATGGGGGCTCGGTCGGCGGCACTAGCGGGAGTGTCGGCTCTTCGAACTCGGGACGAACGGTCTCGGCGCCCACTCAACGTTCGGCATCGCGGCTCAACGGACTGCGCGCACGATCCATGTTTTCGACGCGCAGGTTCGGCTTCCGCCGCGACCGGGATGATATCTTTGCGGACGACGACTTCGGGCGCCGTCGAGATTTTCGACACCGTCATCACCGCGATGAGTTCGCCGATACCTTCTTTCCCTTCGGTTTCTCCGGCGATTTTAGTTCGCCGGTCGCTCAGTCCGATCTTTCCGCGGCGGCCAATGGAACTGAGGAAGGCGATGACGGCGATTGGCGCGGCCTGCCCTTCCGCACTCGCGGTGAGCGTTACGAGCGCCCGAGCGTCGAGAAGACGCCCTCGGGTGTCACGATCATCCGCGGGCCCGGGTCGCATCACATCTCGCCATAACCCCAGGCTTTGCTGCCGGCTTGGGTTCGATCCCGGTCGGGGAACTGCAATTCCCGAGTCTGTTAAGCGAAACACCCTCATGCGGGGGCGCCAGCGACCGCGGCATCAATCCCCAGCGACCGGGAAAGCTTCGCCGATACAGTCGCTTCGGCGGCCCAGCCACACTGTCACAGCGTCGTTAAGGATTTAGTTACCTTAACCTTCGTAGGGTTCGCCTACCCCCACCGAGGGGAGTCGACAGCCCCAGGACAGTGCCGATGGTCTCCTTCACGCAAGATAATCCCGACGAGCCGGGCATTCGCTCGGAGCTTACTGGGCTCCTCTATGTCGGCCTGTGGCCGACCGTCGCCAGCGCGGGGGCGGCACTGCTGGCCGTCGTCGCCCTGTGGTTCGATCTCTCGGCCACGCTGGTGTTGGGCTGGGTGACGCTGGTGGCGCTCTCGCATGGCGCCAGCGTCGCTTTATGGCGAGCCTACCACCGCGCCCCGCACCCGCTGGCGTCAGACCTGTGGCTCGGCCGCTTCACCCTCGGCGCGCTCGGCATCGCGACGGTCTGGGGTACGTTGGCGATCCCGATTGCCGCGGGTGCCAGCAACGGCAGCCAACTCGCCATCTACACCGTCGCGATGGCGATCATGGCGGGAGCCACCGTGATGCACTGCGCGCACGTGCGCAGCGTGGAGGCGGTGGTCTGGCCGATCTCGGCGCCGCTGGCGCTGGTTTCGTGGTGGGCGGGCGATGTGCCCCATCTGACGCTCGCGACTCTCATACTGCTCTTCGCCGCCGCCATGAGCATCGCCGGACGGCGGCTTCATCGATCGCTCGCGCGTGCACTGGCGTCCCGCTACGAGCGCGAGCAGCTGACGGCAGAGCTCGCCGCGAGCAACCGCCGCGTGGCCACGACAAACGCCGAGCTCACGATGGTGAACCAGCGACTCCACGCGGTCCACAGCGACCTCGTGCGCGCCCGTGCGGAGGCCGAAGCTGCCGGCCGTGCCAAGTCCGAGTTCCTCGCCAACATGAGCCATGAGCTGCGTACGCCCTTGAACGCCATCATCGGCTTCGCGGAAGTGATCGAGCAAGAGACGTTCGGTGCAACCGTCCCGCGCTATCGCGAATATGCCAGCGATATCCGTGGCAGCGGCCGGCATCTGCTCCAGGTCATCAACGACATCCTGGATCTCGCGAAGGTGGAGGCCGGGCAGATGCTGCTGCACGAGGCGAGGCTCGACCCCGCGCTTGTCATGCAGGGCTGCGTTCGCCTGATCAAGCCCCGCGCCGCCAAATCGAACGTGCGTCTCTACACGGCCTTCGACCCGCATCTGCCGGTGCTGCAAGCGGACGAAGCGCGGTTGCGGCAGATCGGGCTCAACCTGCTCTCGAACGCAGTCAAGTTCACCAAGGCCGGCGGCCGCGTCTCGATCTCCACCGGTCTCGATCGCGCGGGCGGCATTTCCATTGCCGTGACCGACACCGGCATCGGCATGACCGCCGAGGAGATCGCGATCGCACTCGAACCCTTCCAGCAGGTGACGTCCTCGCTTTCGCGCACGAACGAGGGCACAGGGCTGGGATTGCCGCTCACCAAGACGCTGGTCGAGCTCCATGGCGGAAGGCTGGATATCGCCAGCCTGCCTGGCCGCGGCACGACCGTCACGGCGAGCTTTCCGCCGTCGCGATCCCTCGCTCAAGCCATGGAGGTCGCGGTCTGAACCCACGCGCGGCCCATCGGGGAGGCCCAACCGGTGCGTGGGTTGGCAAACCGCCATGCGTGAGGTATCCTGCCTAACCTATGGAAATTCCAGGGGCGGTGGCCGTTATGAAAGTCGAATTTCTCGGTGCGGCGGTTGTGGCGGTGGTCCTGGCAAGCGGTCCGAGCGCACTTGCGTTCCAGTTCGTGAACCCTGACACGAACCCTGACGGTACCTCGACCAAGTTCAGCACCAACCTCGACCAGCAGGCGAGCCCAACCCCGAACAGCCGCTTCCAATTCAACGACAGCGGCAATGGCAACGCGGGCACGCTAAAGTTCGGCAACACCACGCTGCAGTTCGGGATGTACGGCGGCAGCCACGGCAGCTACGGACCCTCGCCGGCAATTCAAGAGCGCTTCCTGCAGAGTCCCGCGGCCCGTACGGTTCCCTCGCAGGGCTGGTGACGGCCCGCTCCTCGCTGCCTCGATTCAACTCAATTCGAGTCAACCCAGTCGCCGGCGCCCTCGGCGCTGAGGTAGACGGCGTCGATCTCGGCGGAGCACTCGGTGCGGAGACTGTCGCGGAGCTGCGGCGTGCGCTGCTCGATCATCTGGTGCTGTTCTTTCGGGATCAGTACCTAACGCCGGACGCGCTCCTCGCCGCCGCGCGGCAGTTCGGCACGCCGATCGAGTATCCCTTCGTCAAGGGCATCGAGGGCCATCCCGAGGTCATCGAGGTCGCGAAGCTCGAGCGCGAGCGCGTAAACTTCGGGGGTATCTGGCACTCCGACACGACCTATCTCGCCGCGCCTCCGATGGGCACGCTCTTGGTCGCGCGAGAAGTGCCGCCAGCCGGCGGCGATACGCTGTTCGCGAACATGTATCTCGCTTGCGAGACGCTATCGGACGGCATGCGCGGGATGCTCGAGGGGCTGACCGCGATCAACAGCTCCGCAAAGGCCGACGCGGCCCGCACGCGGGAAGACCGGCTCCGATCGGCGCCAAAGGACGGCGCCAGTCGCGTGCTCGAGGCCGAGCATCCGGTGCTGCGCACGCATCCTGAGACCGGACGCAGGGCGCTCTACGTGAATGTCGCGCATACCGTGCGTTTCGTGGACATGACAGAGGCCGAGAGCGCGCCGCTGCTGGACTATCTGTTTCGCCACCTGACCAAGCCCGAGTTCACCTGCCGCTTTCGCTGGCGTCCAGGCTCGCTGGCGTTCTGGGACAATCGAGCGGCGCAACACAATCCGATCAACGACTATCATGGCTGCCGCCGGATCATGCATCGCGTTACCCTGGCGGGCGAGCGACCACGGTGAGGGGGTGACGATGCGGTGCGTTCTCGCTGTTGCTCTCATCATATCGGTCGCGGCTTGTGCCGAGCGTCAGCCGCCCGTGCGCACCGCCGTCACCGAGGGTACCGCTCATGATCAGGACATCCTGGAGTGCCGCGAGCACGCGGATCGGAACCAGCCGGTCATGCAGGCGGCGCGCGGTGCGCTGATCGGCGCCCCCGTGGGCGCCGGTATCGGGGCCATCATCGGCGGGCTGCTGTTCGCCAATCCTCTTCCCGCGATCTGGACGGGAGCGTTGGCTGGTGGCGTCGGCGGCGCGGTGCTGGGCGGCGTCGAGGGCGCCGACCTCGAACAGGCCGTCGACGGCTGTCTCAAATCGCGCGGCAGCTCCCCGACGACGTCGGGCTGAGGCCGGATCTCACTGAGCGGCGATTCCCGTCGGCGCCGGGCGCGGTCGAGCGATCTTGGCACCGGCCCAAGCATCCGCCCGCACACGCGCATACTGCGGGGGGTATGAGGCGGTGGCACCCAACGCCTCAGCCGCATGCCAAACCCAGCGCGGATTGTCGAGGAACGCGCGCGCCATCGCCACCATATCCGCCTCGCCCGAATTCACGATGTGCTCGGCTTGGTGCGGATCGGCGATCAAGCCAACCGCGCGGGTGGCGACGCCCGCCTCTTTCCGGATGCGTTGAGCCAACGGCACTTGATAGCCGGGTCCGATCGGGACCGAGGCCTTTAGCGAGATGCCTCCGCTGGAGGCGCAGATGTAGTCGACGCCGCGCGCCTTGGCTTCTCGGGCAAAGACGATGGCGTCCTCGATGGTGAACCCGTCCTCGAGCCAGTCCGTGGCCGAGACGCGTAAGCCCAGCGGCTTGTCCTGGGGCCAGGCAGCGCGCATCGCTTCGATGACTTCGAGCGGGAAGCGCATGCGATTTTCCCGGGTGCCGCCGTAGCGGTCCGTGCGCCGGTTGGAGAGCGGCGACAGGAACTCGTGCAGCAGGTAGCCATGCGCGCAGTGCGCCTCCACGAGATCGAGACCCAGGCGTTGTGCGCGGCCCGTCGCGTCTACGAAGGCATTTCGGATCCGCGCCAGATCGGCGCCGGTCGCTTCACGCGGAGTCTGCCAGTTGACATCCATGGGGATTGCCGATGGCGCGACCGTCGGCCAGCTGTCCTGCTCGGGCTTCAGGGAGCCCCCACCCTCCCACGGTCGCTGCGCCGACGCCTTGCGGCCGGCATGCGCGAGCTGAATGCCGATCGGGGTGTTGCCCAGACGCCGGCAGGCGGCGAGCACATGCGCGAGCGCGAGCTCGTTGCTGTCCGAATAGAGGCCGAGGCAACTGTGGGTAATGCGGCCCCGCCGCTCGACCGCTGTCGCCTCGATCATCAAGAGGCCCGCGCCCGAGATGGCGAAGCTGCCGAGATGCATCATGTGCCAATCGGTGGCGCTGCCGTCGTCGGCACTGTACTGGCACATCGGCGCGACCACGATGCGATTGGGCAGCGTCAAGTCCCGCAGGCTGATCGAAGAAAAGAGCTGGCTCGACATGCGGACTCGCTCGGGCTGGTTGCGCGGAGGACTCGTCAAGGACGCGCGCCAGTCTATCGGCGCGCGCGAACTGGAGGCAATCGCGGACGAGCCGTGAGAGCCATGCACAATCTGCAACGATGGAGATGGATGAGGCTGGGGCCCCGCCTGCGGCTTTGGAGGGAAGACACGCAGGCGGGGGAAGACCCAGGAGGTCTCCGTCCGCCAAGGGGGTTCAGCGGACGGGGCGGCAGAGCCGCCTGTAGGCATTAGCGCTCATCTCGCCCAACGGCACAAATTAAATGATTGTAATCCATAACATCGCGTAAACCCTTGTGCGGCAGGGCTTTTGGCGCGGTTCCGAAAGCCCGGTATACTGCACCGACAAGAACAATCGGAGGAGAACCATGACGGCATCGGCGATGAGCGAGCGCGCGGCAGCAGTCGGGGCGGCGGTCGACCAGATCAAGCACTTGGAGGCCGAAGGCGGCGTGACGCGCGAGACGCTGGAGCGCATCAAGACCGTTGTCATCGGGCTCGCCGCGCGAAGCGAGCTGTTTCCAGCTGAGCATTTCCCGATCCCCGCGGGTTCGCATGGCGCGATTTATCGCCTTTCCGAGGATCGCGACCGCCGCTTCGCGCTTTATGCCTCCGCGGGCATTGCCGGCAAGGCGCAGCCGCCGCACAACCACACGACCTGGGCGGTCATTTCCGGCATCTACGGCAACGAGCACAACGTCTTTTACGATCGCACGGACAACCGTGCCGCGCCCGGCGTCGGACGCCTGGAGCGAACCGGCGAGCTCACGATCCGCCGTGGCAACGCGTGCGCCCTTATGCCAGACGATTTCCACACCATCGAGGTGGTTAGCGAAGGGCATGCACTTCACCTTCATGCCTACGGCATGAGCCTTGAGAATTTGCCGGAGCGTATCAGCTTCGCGTCTTCCGAGGGCGGAGCTCATCGGGTCTACCCTGCCAATCCCAACATCGTAACCCCCGTCGTGTCGCCATGGGAGGTCAAGGCGATGCTGCAAGACGGCGGCGAGCTCGCATTGCTGGACGTGCGTGAAGAGGGCGTGTTCGCGCGGAGCCACCTGCTCTTCGCGACCCCCCTGCCCCTCAGCAGGCTGGAGCTCGATCTCGCGGCATTGGTGCCGCGCCTCTCGACGCGCGTCGTGCTGATCGACGATGCCGACGGGCTCGCGGACCGGGCTGCAGCGCTGATGATGCGCATGGGCTATCGCAATCTCGCGGCGCTTGCCGGCGGCGTGGCCGCATGGCGCGATCCGGGCTACGAGCTGTTCTCGGGCATGCATGTCCCCAGCAAGGCGTTCGGTGAAGTCGTGGAGCACAAGGCAGGGACACCCAATCTCTCGGCGATGGAGCTGAAGGCAAAGCTCGACGCCGGCGAAAAGTTGGT
Organism: Allostellaceae bacterium; assembly: GCA_035938015.1. Lineage (GTDB taxonomy): Bacteria > Pseudomonadota > Alphaproteobacteria > ATCC43930 > CGMCC-115725 > DASZHJ01. The sequence continues at coordinate 11,602 of DASZHJ010000426.1, read as the reverse complement.
GATCCTGGACAGCCGGCCCATGGAGGAATACCGGGCCATGAGCATTCCTGGCGGCATGGACTGTCCCGGTGCGGAGCTGGTGCGGTTCGTACACGATGTCGCGCCCGATACCTTGGTCGTGGTGAACTGCGCGGGTCGGACGCGCAGCATCATCGGCGCGCAGTCGCTCATCAATGCGGGCGTTCCGCACAAAGTGATGGCGCTGCGAAACGGAACCATGGGTTGGCATCTCGCGGGCCTGGAGCTCGAGCATGGCGCGTCCCGGCGCCCCGCCCCTCCGACGCCCCAGGGCCTAGCGAAGGCACGGGCGGCGGCGGAGCGTGTCGCAGCCCGCGCGGGCGTGCGCGTCATCGACACAGCGGCGCTCGCGCGGTTTCGCGTGGAGGCCGATCGGCGGAGCCTCTACGTCTTCGACGTCCGCGGCCCCGAGGAGTACGCAGCGGGCCATCTCCCTGGCTCGCGCTCGGCGCCTGGAGGCCAGCTGGTGCAGGCCACCGATGCCTATGTCGGCACGCTCAACGGCCGCCTGGTCTTGATCGACGATGACGGCATCCGCGCGCTGATGACGGCATCGTGGCTTCTGCAGCTCGGCTGGGACGAGGCCTATGCGCTGCCGAACGGGCTCGCCGGCGCGACCTTGGAGACCGGCGCGGAACCGCGCCAGGTGCTCTCGCCGCACGATGCCCGGCAGGAGACGGTCTCGCCGACGGAACTCAAATCGCTGGTCGATCGCGGCGCCGCGCTCGTGATCGATCTCGGTACCAGCCTGCAATACCGCGATGGCCATGTCCCCGGAGCCTGGTGGGCGATCCGGTCGCGACTTGCGACGGCCCTTCCGACCCTGCCGGCGCTTTGTCACCTCGTCGTGACATCGCCGGATGGACGCCTTGCAGAGCTCGGCGCGCTTGATCTCGCGGCGCTGACGACGACGCCGGTACGCGTGCTCAAGGGCGGCACGCAGGCGTGGCGCGCCGCGGGATTACCGCTGGGCTCCGGCGCTGAGCACATGGCGAGCGAGCCCGAGGACGTCTGGTATCGGCCCTACGATCGCGCGCGGGACCGCGAAGCCGCGATGCGCGAGTATCTGAGCTGGGAGGTGGATCTGGTCCGTCAGGTCGAGCGGGACGGCGACGCGCGGTTCAAGGTTCTTCGCTAAGGCGCGCGAGACGCGCTCAACGGCGCAAGGCAAGGACCGCGTTCTGGCCGCCGAAGGCGAAGGAATTGGACATCGCGACGTCGACCCGTTGGGCGCGCGCCTCGTTGGGAACGTAATCCAAGTCACACTGCGGATCGGGCGCGGTGAAGTTCGCAGTCGGCGGGATAAAGCCCTCGCGTAGCGCGATCACGGTCGCCGCGAGCTCGAGGGCGCCGGCGGCTCCGAGGGCGTGACCGTGCATCGATTTCGTGGACGATACCGCCAGCCGCTTGGCATGATCGCCCATCACCATGCGAATGGCCTTGGTCTCGATCGCATCGTTGGCGGCGGTACCGGTGCCGTGCGCGTTGATGTACCCGACATCCTCCGGCGCGAGCTTGGCGTCGGCTAGGCAGCCTCGCATCGCAGCGGCGGCGCCCTCGGCCGAAGGCAGCACGATATCGCCGGCATCGGAGCTCATGCCGAACCCGACGATTTCGCCAAGAATCTGAGCGCCACGCGCCTGCGCGCGGTCGAGGCGCTCGATCACCACCATCGCGGCCCCCTCGCCGAGCACCATGCCCTTGCGGTCGCGCGAGAAAGGCCGGCAGGTGTCAGGCGCCATTACACGGAGCGCGTCCCAACCCTTCATCGTGCCGAACGTTATCGCGGCTTCGGTACCCCCGGTCACGGCAACGTCGACCGCGCCCGAGCGCACCATGTTGAAGGCGATACCGATCGCGTGATTGGCCGAGGCGCACGCGCTCGCGACCGTAAAGGACGGGCCGGTAATCCCGTGCTCCATGGTGATATGGCTCGCCGCCGCCGAGATCATCAGTTTCGGAATCGTGAAAGGATGCAGGCGCTTGGCACCCTGCGCGTAGACCCGATAGTAGTTCTCGTCGAGCGTCAGCTGGCCGCCCACGCCGGCGCCGATTACCACCGCGGTGCGCGCACCCAACCCTTCTCGAAAACCGAGCCCGCTGCCGCTCACCGCCTCTCTTGCCGCCACCAACGCGAACTGCGCGCAGCGGTCGAGCAGCGCGAGTTTGCCGGTCTCGAAATAAGCCGTGGGATCGAAGCCGGGCACCTCCGCGCCGATCTTGGTGATCAGTCCCTCCGTCACGATGTTCGCGAGCGGCCCGATCGCGCACCGGCCCGCCTGCAGTGCCTCGGAATGTGCGCGCACGTCGAGTCCCAGCGCGGACACGGCGCCGAGCCCGGATATCACCACTCGGTTCACGAATTCGATCTCAAGCAGACGGGATGCCGCGAAGAAGGCCGCAACTCGTTACGCTGTCTTGCGCGCATCACGCTCTGCGATCAGCCTGGCAATACCGTCGATCACGTCGCCGACGTTCTCGAAGGAGACGCCGGCCGACCTCGGGTCATTGGCGTTGTAGGGTACCTCGAGGTCGAACTTGTCCTCGAGCGCAAAGATGATCTCGACCAGGTCCAGTGACTGAACGTTGAGCTCGGCCAGCGAGGTGCGCCGCGTCAGCGTGGCGCGCTCGACCTTGGCCTGCTTGGCGATGATATCGAGAACATCACTCTCAACGCTCGCTGAGTCGGCCTTTTCCGTCTGATCGAGAGACATCAAGCCCCCTCCAACTCACCTACCCCGTCACTTTTCGTAGCTTAGCACCCATGGGCGCGCGGATCACCCGGCGATCCCATCTCCGGCCCCAAAATAGTCAATTTCCCCGGCACAAATCAATTCGGCCTGGTTAACGCCAGGCGGTTGGGTCCCCGCTCTCCGCGGAGGCGATCTCGGCTACCAGCTTGCGCGCGATCGCCTCGGCGAAGCCCTCGAAGCTATCGATCTGGAACACGAAGGATCCCGGGCCGCCAGCCACGCGCGTCCGATAGTAGTGGCCGATGCCGCCGACCGGCTGGATGTGCCCGATGAAGCCGGGTAGCGGGTGCTCGTTCACGATCGCCAAGCCGTTGATGGTGACCTTGGCCTTGACGGCGTCATCGCGCGCATACTCCACCGGCCGGCCGCTGTTGCTGTCGCCGTCGCCGGAAACATCGATGATGCGACGATCGCCCTCGACGCTGCTGCGATCGAAATGCCTCATCGCAAAGTCGATGGCGGACCCGATCGCGGTCGCATCCGCGAACGAGCGCGGCGCTGTGCGCAGCGTGTTGGCGAAGACGGTAGCCATCTCACCGTCGCGGATCACCATCCAATCCGCGACGACCCGTTGCTTGGAGGGGCCGGACCATTCGATAAAGGTGACGGCGATCGCATGGTGCGGCCCCGCTCCGATCGCCTCGAGCACAGGCACGCTGGTGATCGCCGCCGCATAACCCTCGCGCTGCAACTGAAACTCGTCATTGTCGACGCTGATGGACACGTCGGCCGCCAGGATGAGCTGCAAGTCGACGGTCTCCGCGCAGGCAACCCGCGCGGCCATTGTCGCGACGGCGACGATCAGCGCGCGCATCAACTGCTTTCGCATCGAAAGCCTCCGCTGCGGTATGGGTGGTTCACACCGGCGACCGCGACGTTGCCGCTCTGTCGCCTACGTTGACACGGTTCGAGGCGCCCGCCTATGGTCGGCGTACGATGGTTCCCCAACGGAGCAAGCCGGGGGATCAAAAGGGAACACGGGTGCGGCCCCAAAACGGGCCAATGCCGTGGCTGCCCCCGCAACTGTAAGCGGCGAGCTTTTGCCATCTCGACCACGGGGAAACCGGGAAGGTCGGCAAAAGGCGGCGACCCGCGAGCCAGGAGACCTGCCATCGCAAGCGGGACACACGCGTCGGGCAGGGTAGGCCGTTGAGGACCACGCAAGACACTCCCGATCGTGCCGACGAATGCGTCGCCCGCTTCGCGTCAACGAGGTGCGGGGGGCGTCGATCATGCCGAGTTTCGTAAAGAGCCTACTGAGCGACGCCGCCGGAAACCTGCGCCGCCGGACCGCCGGGCTTTACGCCCTGCTCATCGGCGCCAATCTAGCGGCTTGGGCGTGGGCGCTCCTGGCACTGCATCGCCATCCCGTCCTGCTGGGGACCGCGGCGCTCGCCTATACCTTTGGTCTGCGGCACGCGGTCGACGCCGACCACATCGCCGCCATCGACAACGTCACGCGTACGCTCATGCAGGCAGGGAAACGGCCGATCGCAGCCGGTTTCTTCTTCTCCCTCGGCCACTCTGCCGTCGTTTTCGCGATGTCCGCCGGCGTCGCAGCGGCGGCCACGGTGGTGGAATCGAAGCTGGGGGATCTCAAAGCAATTGGCGCCGTGGTGGGCACGTGCACCTCGGCGATTTTTCTATTCGCGATCGCCGTGGTCAACGTGGCGATCTTCGGTTCGGTCTATCGCACCTTCCGGTCGGTGAAGGCTGGCAATGCTTTCGCCGAAGAGGATCTAAACGTTCTCCTGAGCGGTCGGGGTCTGCTGGCGCGGCTCTTTCGCCCGCTGTTCCGAATGGTAAGCCGGAGCTGGCACCTGTTTCCCATCGGCCTGCTTTTCGGGCTCGGCTTCGATACCGCGACCGAGGTGGGATTGTTCGGGATCTCGGCTGCGCAAACAGCGAACGGCGTGTCCCTCTCGGTCGTCCTGGTGTTTCCGGCGCTGTTCGCTGCCGCCATGGCACTCGTGGATACCACCGACAGCGTGCTGATGGTGGGCGCCTACGGTTGGGCCTTCACCAAGCCGATTCGAAAGCTGTTCTACAACATGACTATCACGCTGGTGTCGGCGGCGGTTGCCATGGTCATCGGCGGCATCGAGGCGCTGGGATTGATCGCCGACCAGCTCACCCTACGCGGCGCCTTTTGGGACGCGATCGGAGATCTCAACGACCATTGGGGCGCGCTCGGCTACGCGATCATCGCGCTGTTCGCGGCGAGCTGGCTGGGCTCGCTCGCGGTTTATCGCCTCAAGCGCTATGACGACATTGAGGTTCGCGCAGAGGTTACCGCCCCTTGAATTGAGCCTTGCGTTTCTCCATAAAGGCTCGGCGGCCCTCGATATAGTCCTCGCTGGCGAAGCATTCCGCGACCAGACGGTCCGTCAGGGCGACGTCGCGATCGGCGGGGTCCTTCAGTAGCTCGCCGACGGTCCGTTTCACCTGCGTCACCGTGAGCGGCGCGTTCTCGGCGATCGCCTTTGCGTAATCGTCGACGAAGGTCTCGAGCTCACCCTCCGGCACGACCTGGTTGACCAGGCTCATGATCAGCGCCTGTTGCGCCGTGAATTGCTTAGCCGTGAAGAACAGCTCCTTGGCGCTTGCGGGGCCGACCAAATCCATCAGTTTGCGAATGCCTTTCTGGCCGTAGCCGAGGCCCAGCCGGGCGGCGGGGATGCCGAAGCGTGAATTGTCGGAGCAGATCCGCAGGTCGCATCCGGTGGCGAGGCTGACGCCGCCTCCGATGCAGTAGCCGCGGATCATGGCGATGGTGGGCTTGGTCAGGGCCGCGAGCTTGGTGTGAAAGCGGTCTGTGGTGGCATTGTAGTGCCTCACCGCCTCCTCGCTCGCCCGCTCGCTCTCGAACTTGGAGATGTCGGCGCCCGAGACGAACGCCTTGCCGCCGGCCCCGGACACCACGATCACGCGAATGGCGGGATCGCGCGCGAAGTCGTCGATGATGGTCTCCGCGCCTTCCCACATCTCCAGCGAGACGGCGTTGTGGCGCGCGGGGTTGTTGAACACCATCCGGCCGATGGCGCCATCCTTTGTCATCAGCATCTTGTCCGTGATCATCCGAAGCTCCGTCCTTTATCAATGTGCGCGCGGCCTCAAACCGCGCTGCGCTCTCTCAGTGTCTTGATCGCGACGGCATCGTAGCCGAGCTCACCGAGGATTTCGTCGGTGTGCTGCCCAGCCGCCGGCGGCTCCACGACCAGGTGGCTCGGCGTCCGGCTTAGCGTCACCGGCTGCCCCGTGAGGTGGATGGGACCGCGCAACTGCGTCTCGAGGCGCTCGACCATCTGGAGGTGCCTTACCTGCGCATCGTCGAACACCTCGTTCATGGCATAGATCGGCCCCGAAGGCACGCCGACCTTGTTGAAGCGCCCAACCCAGTCGGCGCTCGAGCGCTTGCGCGTGATCTCGGATATCTCGCCGTTGAGCTGGTCGCGGTTCTTGGAGCGGCTTTCGGAGGTGGCATAGGCGGGGTTCTCGAGGAACTGCGGCGCTTCCACCGCCTCGCAGAACCGGATCCACATGTGGCCGCCGGCGGCTGCGATATTGATGTGGCCGTCGCTGGTCGGGAACACGCCGGTCGGAATGCTGGTCGGGTGGTTGTTGCCGGCCTGCGGCGGCACCTCGTGATCGACGAGCCAGCGCGCGGCCTGGAAATCCAGCATGAAGATCTGCGCCTGCAAGAGCGAGCTCTGCACCCACTGTCCCTCGCCGGATAGCTCACGCTCAAGCAGCGCCACCAGGATGCCCATGGCGCAAAAGATCCCGCCGGTGAGATCGGCGATGGGAATGCCGACCCGCATCGGCCCCTGCCCCGGCATGCCCGTTATCGACATGAGTCCGCCCATGCCTTGCGCCACTTGATCGAAGCCCGGCCGCTCACGGTAGGGACCATCCTGACCGAAGCCCGAAATCGAGCCGTAGACCAGGCGCGGGTTGAGCTTCCTTAGCGTCTCGTAGTCGATGCCGAGCCGGTGCTTCACGTCCGGCCGGTAATTCTCCACCAGGACATCGGCGCGTGCGACCAAGCGCTTCAGGATCTCGACGCCTTCGGGCTTCTTGAGATCGAGCGTCATGCTGCGCTTGTTGCGATGCAGGTTCAGGAAATCGGAGCCGTCGCGCGGTCCTCCCATGCTCTCGCCGGGGGTCTCGGGCATCTCGACCTTGATGACGTTGGCGCCCCAATCCGCGAGCTGGCGCACACAGGTTGGCCCGGCGCGCACGCGCGTAAGATCGATCACCGTAAATCGCTTCAACGCATCGGAGGCGGGCATGAAAGGCATTGTTTCTCCTCAACCCGTGTTTATCAGCGGCAAGCTCGAGCGCGGCAGGGCGTAGGCCACGCCGATCACGCCGAAGGTTATCAGCAGCATGATCAATCCCACCACCGCGATCGCGCCGGGCTCGCCGGTCTCGTTGAGATCGTAGATCAAGACCGAGAGGACCTTGGTATCCGCGGTGAATAGCAGGATGGCAGCCGAGAGCTCGCGGATCGCCGCTACGAAGACCAGGCACCAGGTCGAGATCACCGCGCTCCAGAGCAGCGGCGCCACGATGTCCTTGAGCGTGCGCAGCCGGCCCGCCCCAAGGATACGGCCGGCTTCCTCGAGCTCGACATGGAGGCTGCGGAACGCCGCCTGGAACTGCTGATAACCGATCGGCAATTCGATGGTGAGAAAGGCCACGAACAGGATCCCCAACGTGCCGTAGAGCACGAAAGGCGGATGGGTATAGGCGAAGAACAGTCCCACGCCCAGGACGATGCTGGGAATCGCCAGCGGTGCCGTCGCGAGAAAGCCGAGCCAGCGCGAGAACGGCAGGGCACGCCGAGCCACGATGTACGCGATCACCAGCGTAAGCAGTGTGCCCGCGGTCGCCGTGGTGATCCCCAACAGCAGCGTATTCCCCAGCGCGAGATTGGTTCCCGAGAGCTCCGTGAACACGAAGAGGAGATTGCGGAGCGTGAAATTTCCGGGCGAAAGCGTAATGGTAAGCGTGCGCGAGAAGGCGCTCAGCACCAGCGCGAGGTAGGGCAGGACGACCGCAACGGTCACCACCATCGCGGCGAAGGCGAAGGCCGGCGCCTTCCAGAGACCGAGGCGCACAAGATCGAGGCGCGCGCCCTTCCCGCCGATCACGGCGTATCCGCGTCGGCCCAGCAGACGCCGCTGCGCCTGCAGCAGCACCACCGTGATGGCGAGCAGCGGTACCGCGGCGGCGGCGGCGAGACCTGGCTGCGGCGGGAACTGGAAGAGCGTCCAGATCTTGGTGGTGATGGTCTGCAGCCCCGCGGGCAAGGCCAGGATCGCGGGCGCGCCGAAGTTGTTCATGGCCTGGAGAAACGCCACCAGCGTGCCCGCCACCAATGCCGGCAGCGCCAGCGGAAGCGTTATCCGAACGGCGGTCCGCCATCGATGCGCGCCCAGGATGGCGGACGCCTCTTCCAACTCGAGCGGGATCCGCTCCAGGCCGTTCGCTACCAGGATGAACACATAGGGGAAGGTGTAGGTCGCCAGGACGAAGACGAGGCCCGTTACCGTGTAGACGTTGAACAGGAAGTCGCTGCGCGGCAGGCCGAACGCCCGCCGGTAGGCTTCGTTGAGGAGGCCGCTGTTCCGTGCCGCCAGGATCTCCCAGGCGACGGCACCCAGGAACGGCGGCGTCACGAACGACGCCATGACCAGGAGGCGAAACCCGCGCTTCCAGGGGAGGTCCGTGCGCGCGACCAGCCAGGCCATGGGCGATGCCACCACCGCGCAGATCACCGCCACCGCGAAGGCAACGACGAGGCTGAGCAGCAACGGCCATAGCATGTCGGGGTTGGCCACCAGCGCGGCGTAGTTGGTGAAAGTGACGCCCTCCTGCAATCCGCCGAGGCTAACGTAGCCGAGCCAACCCAGGGGTATCAGGATCAAAGCGGCGAGCAGGATCGCGCCCAAAGCGAGCACGGGAACGGCCAGCTCCAGGCGTCGGGCTCCGCTGGAGGCCATCGTGCGATGCTGCCGCCGCTCAGCCGCCGAACAGCTGGCGATAGCGCGACTTGATCTCTTGCGCCTTCGCCTCGACCGCGTTTGCGTCCTCGGGCCAGAGCTTGAGCTGGGCGAGCGGTACGTGGTCGGGCCGGTCCTTCACGAGCTTGTGGAACGAGCGTGTGCCGCCCTTATCGACCATCACCTGCTGCACCGGTTGCGAGAACAAGAAGGCAAAGAACAGCTTCGCGGCATTGGGATGGGGCGCGGCTTTAAAGATCGCGCCCGGCGAGGTGATCACCGGTACTCCCTCGGCGGGGTAGACGACTTTGATGGGGTTTCCCTGGTCCATCAGCGCATAGACGTCGTACTCGACGCCGTCCGCCATGACCTCGCGCTCGCCGCTCGCGACCTTGCGCGGCGGCTCGCCCGCGGACTGCGTTTGCATCACGTCCTGCTTGGCCAGCGCCTCGAAGTAGTTCCACCCGAGCGCCACCAGAGTCTCGTAGGTCGCGGTCATGATGGTGCCGCTGTAGTTGGGGCTGGCCTTGACCAGCTTGCCCTTCCATTTGGGGTCGAGCAGATCCTCGAAGCTCTTGGGTGCGTCCCCTTCCTTGACCAGGGTCGTATTGTAGGCGAAGGGGCTGACGGTTAGCCGCCAGGGTGCGTAGGCGCCGTCGGGATCGAGCGAGCTCGGCGCATAATTCTCCGCCATCTCCGTCGACAGGAACGGCTGCAACATCCCCTGGCGCTTCCAGTAGAGGAAATGCGCGGCATCGGAGCTGTTCACGACGTCGACGCTATGGATGTTGGCGGCGTATTCCTGGCCGATGCGCTGGAACACGCGCTCCGATCCCGTGCGCTCGACCTGCACGGAGATGCCGGGATACTTTTCCCGGAATAGCTTGGAGAGATCCTCGGCGAGCACCAGGTTGACCGAGGTATAGAAAACGACCTTCCCCTCCGCGGTCGCCTGCTTGACCAGCTCGTCGGTGATCGGTGTCGGCGCCGCTAGCTCCGCATGGGCCGCCGATCCCGCCGATATGAGCGTCGCGAGCATCCAAAGACAGAGCCATGTCGAGTGTTTCTTCATTGGATCCTCCTGCTCACATCGGCAACGCCCGGCAGGATGCCGGGGGCAGCTCTACCATCACCTCTCGTCCGGCGGGTATGTCGAGTTCCTTGGCCGCGATCACGCGCACCGCGGCGTCCTCCGGCAGACGCACGAGATAATCGCGTGTGGGCCCCAAATAGACTTGGCGCTCGATCCGTCCGCGTACGCTATTACCGCCCACCCCAGTGCCGCTTTCGGTGAGTCGGATCTCGTGCGGACGGATGGACACGGCCGTGTCACCCTTTGCGGCGGCCTGGCCTTGACCACATTGCAGCGTGATGCCGGCGCAGCGAACTCGGTTGTCGCCGAGGTGCGCGCCCCTGAGGATGTTGGTGCCGCCGATGAAGCGTGCGACGAACTCCGTCGCGGGCCGCTCGTAGATCTCGGCCGGCGGGCCTTGCTGCTCGATGCGGCCCTCCCGCATCACGACGATTCGGTCGGCCGCAGTCATCGCTTCCTGCTGGTCATGCGTCACGTAAATCGTCGTGTAACGGTATTCGTCGTGCAGACGGCGCAACTCGAAGCGCATCTCCTCGCGCAGATTGGCGTCGAGGTTCGAGAGCGGCTCATCGAGCAACAGCGTCTCAGGTTTCACCACCAGCGAGCGGGCGAGTGCCACACGCTGCTGCTGGCCGCCGGAGAGCTCGGCCGGATAGCGCTCCGCGTAGCGGTCCATCTGCGTGACCGTGAGGATTTCAGAAACCCGTTTGGCTATCTCGCCCTTTGCAAGCTTCCGTACAGTCAGGCCATAGCCGACGTTCTCCGCGATGGTCATATGCGGCCAGAGCGCGTAGCTCTGGAAGATCATCGACATGTTGCGCCGCTCGGGCGGCACGACGGCACCGGGTGCCGAGAGCCGGGCGCCGCCGACGTGGATCTCGCCCTGGTCGGGCTCCAGGAAACCCGCGATGAGGCGCAAGGTTGTGGTTTTGCCGCATCCCGAGGGTCCGAGCAGGCAAACCAGGCTGCCGTGCTCCACCGCGAGATCGACGTGATCCACTACGGCAAGCCGGCCGTAGCGCTTGGTCAATCCGCGGAGCTCGACGGCCGCCATGGCGAGTGCCTCCCCGTATTCTCGCCCGGGAGTGTCGTACACTCGGCCGACTCCTGACAAGCGCAGCGGCCTCGTGTTCGGTGATCGCCCGATCACCACGCCGTTATCACGGCAGGAGGGCGCCGCCGTTCACGTGGATGGTTTGTCCCGTGATGTATCGGCCCGCTGGACCCGCGAGGTGGCGGACCATGGCTGCGACATCCTCGGGCTCGCCCCGCCGCCCCACCAGCGGTGGATTCCGGAGGTGCACGCCGGGCACTCCGGCGACACGCGTGGTCGCGATCAGGCCGGGAACGACGCAGTTCACTGTGATGCCCTGGGGCGACAACTCGTGGGCGAGCGCCTTGGTGAGCCCGACGAGACCGGCCTTGCCTGCCACGACATGAGCCCTTCCAGTCGCTCCGCTGTGGCCCGTCATGCCGCCGATATTCACGATTGCGGCGGCGTCACTTCGCCGAAGATGCGGCAGCGCGAATCTGGCACAGAGGAACGCGCCCTCGAGGATGAGACCGACCACCGAGCGGAACTCGGCCAGGTCCATTTCCTCGAACGCGCGCTCCGGCCGCAGGGCCGCATTGTTGACGAGAATATCGAGCCGGCCGAAATGGCTCACCGCGGCCTCGATCATGGCTCGGACGGCTGGTTCTTCGGTCACGTCGGCGAGGACGAGCAACGC
>DASZHJ010000425.1:0-12266 GCA_035938015.1 Allostellaceae bacterium | reverse complement strand
ACGACTTCTTTGGCGACGTTGGCGACCACGCCGAGATCGTGGGTGATCAGCAGCACGGCCATGTCGAGCTCGCGCTGAAGATCGTGGATCAGCTTCAGAATCTGCGCCTGGATCGTCACGTCGAGAGCGGTCGTGGGCTCGTCGGCGATCAGCAGCGCCGGCCGACACACCAGCGCCATCGCGATCATCGCACGCTGTCGCAAGCCGCCCGAGAGCTCGAAGGGATAGGTCTTGAGCGCCTTCTTGGGATCTGGAAAGCCCACCAGGCGCAACATCTCGGTGGTGAGATCGAGTGCGACTTCGCGCGGCGCGTCGCGGTGCAGCTCCAGCGCCTCGCTCACCTGGTTGCCCACCGTGTGCAGCGGCGAGAGCGAGGTCATCGGCTCCTGGAAGATGATGGAGATCTGCCCGCCGCGGATCTGGCGCATCTGCTTGCCGTCGCGGTCGAGGCGCGCGATATCCACCGACTTGCCGGGCGTGCGCGGGTCGGAGAACACGATCTCGCCCTTCGAGATACGCCCGACTCTGGGCAGGATGCCCATGATCGCCTGACTCACCACCGTTTTGCCGGATCCGGATTCGCCCACGATTGCCATGGTGGCGCCCTGGCGTACGCGGAACGAGGCGCCGCGCACCGCTGGGATGACGCCCTCGGCCGCGTTGAACTCGACGTGGAGGTCGCGGACGGTGAGAAGGTCGGTCGTCATGCCTTTACTCGCCGGCGCTGGGGGCCATTGGGATGCCGAGCGCGGCGAAATTCGCCGCGGTTGCCGGCGTGAGGGGAAGATGTCGGCGCGCCGCCGCCCGGGCGGTTCGCTGAGCGATGTCGTTGAAGCCCTCGATGCGGCTGTCGAGCAGCAGGCGCCGTCCGGCGCCGCGGAGCTTCAGCTCCATCCAGCCGCGCGAGCCGTCACGGCGGGTTGCAAAATATCGCAGCGTGACGCCGTCCAGCGCTTCCCAGGTGAGCTGCACCGGAAAGGGCCCCCGCGCGGCGATGCCCTCCTCGCCGACCTCGATGCGACGCAAGTGCCGGAGCCCGGTCAAGCCGCCGAAGCAGGCAAACAGAGCCGCGAGCCCGCTCATCACGCCCTCGACGTAGATATTGAGCGGCACCAGCACCAAAGGCGCGCCGGCCAGCAGCAGACCGGCGCCGGCGCGGACATAGTCGCCGATGAGCGCGTCCGCGGGATAGCGATGCTCGCTCATGACACCGCAAACAGTTTTGGGATCGGCACAAAACTCGCTGCGCTATGCCGCCGAAGGGTCGCGATCAGCCGGCGCAGGAAGTGCTCAGTCGGGGCGTCCTGCACGAGGTGGTGGGTCAGAATGCCCGTTGGCTCCTGGGCGTCGACCGCAGCAAGAAAGCGGCTCCGCAAATGCCGCAGCACCAGGCCCAGTGCCGTCGCCTCGCCCACGAAGCCGCGGCTCCCATGCCAATCCACGAGATCTGCGTGCACGTTGACCGCCGACAAGCCGCTGACCGGAGCCGCTGTCGTCCGGGCGCCCGCGACCGAAAGGCCGCCGATGCCGATATCCGGCAGCTGCGGCACCAGATCCGGCGGGATCCGGTTCCAGGGTGGCACCAGCACACCGAGCGCGCAGGGGCCGAATAGCGACTGTAGGCGCTCGCGGCCGAGCCGGAGCTCGTGAAGTCTTTGGCTCAACGGCCGATGCGTGCCGAACTCGGATTTGCACCCCCCGGCCGGGGCATGATTGGTGTGGCGCCAGCCGTGCTGGAGAACCGCCGCGGCGGGAACGCGGGCGAGCCGCTTGGCTAGCCCTCCCTCGGCTTTGCCGGGGATCACGGCGATGGCAATCGGGAGACCGTCGGCGAGGGTGAGCAAGCGATCGAGCGCGGGTGTGTCGGCGATCGCATCATCGTCGCGCCACCAGAAACTTGCGGTCCTGCTGGCGGTCTGCCAGATGTCCAACTCGGCCTCGAGCGCCGTCCACCCGGAATCCACAGCGGTATTTGTCCACGGACGCGTCTCAAGGCTGGTCATGTCGGGAGTATAGCCATGGTCCCGCATGGCTCCCAAGCGTCCGCCGCAAGGGTCGATAAAATCCCCCTTGTCATCGGCCAGTGCCTTTTTGCAGTGCCGCAAATTCCGCCACATATTCGGCGGCGCGGCGGGCGCCATCGAGCGCCAGCAGCCCCAAGACCGGCGCCCGCGCCTCGAGCGCCCGCTCAACCGCCTCGGCCAGCACGGCGGCACCCTCTGGGCCGCTGAGCGCACGCGCATCGACCACGTGAACCAACCCCCGTTTAGCGAGGAGCCGCGCTCTCAGCGCCTGCTCGGTCTCGCCCCCTTCGGCGAACGGCACCACCACCGCCCGCGCGCCCGCTTGCAGCACATCCAAAATCGTATTGTAGCCAGCTTGGCTTAAAGACAAATGACAGTATCGCAGCAGGCTTTGGAAATCGCCGCGGAAACGCTCCAACAGGATGCCTGTGGATAACTGCTTAGCCAGATGATCGTAGTCCGCTTGGGGAAGATTGGGCCCGGCGATCAGTCGCCATACATGATTTCGCAAGGAGGTCAGGGGCCGCGCCGCCAGGGCGGCCCTGAGGAGCGGGCCTCCCACCGCGCCGCCGCCTGCGGAAACCAGGACCTCGCCGCGGCCGGCGTGGCTCCGATCCTCGGCGCGCTCTTGGTCTCGCGCGTTCGTGACATAGCCGGTATAGCGCAGCTTGTCCGCGATCTCCCGAGCCGCGGGGAAACTCGCTCCCAGGTCGACCAGACGTCGGTCGCCGTGCACCAGGACGGCGTCGATGTCCCGCTGAATCCGTTGAGCAATTTCGCCATAGCGCGCGGGATTGCTTTTCGCGACCAGGATATCGCGGATGGAGACCAGCACCGCGGCGCGCGGCAGACGGGCTTGCGCCGCGGCGATGAGGGCGTCGAGCTCGGCACGAAACGCCCTCCGCCCGAACGGATAGGATTCCATCAGCACCACGTCCGGCCGGATGCCCTCGAACGCGTCGAGCACGAGGGTGCGGCGGCGTTCGTAGAAAGACGCATCGAGCGGCCGGTCCGAGGCGTCGACCAGAGCCTTGAAACTGCCGTCCCGCGCGCGGGCGACCGGCAACTCCCGCACCTCGGCGCCACCCCAATCCAATCCGAGCCGCCCGCCGCCCGACAACACCGTAACCTCGATGCCGAGCGCCGCGGTCTCGCGCGCTACTTGCGCGATGCGCGTGACATGGCCAATGCCCAAAAGGTGCTGAACGTGGAAAAGCGCGCGGCGAGTCACGTGCGGGGCGCCGTGGTTGTGGCAAGCCGCCGATTCAGGTACGCGACGCGCGGCGCTCCGCCAGGCTCGAGCTCGAAGACGTGTGCCGCGGCCCAGTCAAGCTTGGCGGGCTGGCGATCCACCATGGCCCAGCCGGTGGCGAGCGCCAGGATGGTGCGGATCACCCCTTTATGCGTGACACAGCCGGTGGGCTCGCCGCTGGCGGCGATTTCCACCAGCAACGGCGCCACCCGCCGCTGCACCGCGCGCGGGCTCTCGCCGCCGGGCGGCTCCAGGTCGAGGCCGCGCGCCTCGAGGGCCGCCATCTCATGGGCCGGCTCCGCCCGCAACTCTGTAATGGTGCGGCCCTCCCAGCGGCCCCAGTCCATCTCGATGAGACGCGGCTCGATCTCGGCCTTGAGGCCGAGCAAGGCCGCCGTCTCGGTGCAGCGTGCGAGCGGGCTCGTGAGCCAGCGAAGTTCTCGAAGCTCCGAGGGCAAGCGCCAGCCGAGGACAGTCTCCCGGCCGCCGGCATCGAGCGGCAGATCGGCGCGACCCTGCAGCTGGTGCTGACGGGTCCAGGCAGTGGGACCGTGGCGCAGCAGGACCAGTGGGGTCATGGCGTGGTTGCAGGGGCGAGATCGCGCAGCAGCGCGTCGAGACACCGCGCGGCGGCGGCAAGGTCGTGGCTCGCTGCGACCTTGCGGCGCGCGGCGCTGCCCATGCGGGTGCGCCGGGTCGCATCGTCGATCAGCGCGGCCGTCGCGGCAGAGTACGCGGCGACGTCGCCCACGGGTACTAGCAAGCCGGTGAGGCCGTCCGCCACGATGTCGCCAACACCGCCGGTCTGGCCCGCGACCACGGGCAGTCCCGCCGCCTGCGCTTCTAGGATTGCGAGCCCATAGGCCTCGCCGATCGCCGGCCAGACATAGAGATCGCATGCCGCCAGCAACTCCGGCACTGCGCTCTCCTCAAGGCAGCCGAGCAACCGTGCGCGCGATCCCAGCGGCGCCAGCGCCGCTGTCACTTCGTCGCGGGCCGGTCCGTCACCGGCGACCAGGAGCTGAAACGGCCGATCGAGGCAGCGCGCGAGCGCGGCACCGAGCAGGCGGTAGGACTCGAGCTTCACGTCGACGCGCATCATCGCGACCGTGACCAGCCATGGGAGCGCGGGGTCGAGCTTCCAGCGCCGCGCGAGCCGCGCCCGCGCCGAGCGCGACGCCGCCACCGCGGCCTCGAAGGGTCCCGTGTCGAGAAACGGCAACAGCGCCGTCCAATGCTCGGGGCGAGCAAGCGCCGGCAGCACGCCCTCTCGGTCCGCGCTGTTGAAGCCGATGACGCGGGTGGCGCGCTTGAGCGCATCGGCGGTCGCGCGGTGGCCGATCTGCCAATGCCCGCTGCTGCGCTTCTCCGCCAGCGAGGCTTCCGCCACCACGTAGGGAATCCGCAGCGCCGCGGCGACCCGGGGCCCGATCCAGTCGGGTGCCTTGTAATAGAGGTGATAGGTGAGCCAGAGATCGGGCCGCAGGCTCGGATCTGCCGTCACGCGGGAAACATAGCGCTCGGCGAGACGCGCGCCCAACGCCCGCAGCCGGGCTTGGCGCTCGCGATCGCCCCTGCCGTCCCGACTGCGCAGCCGCGCCGCGAGGATGGGCTCGTGACCCGCGGTGGCGAGCGCCGCCATCAGCAGGCGCGCCATCCGCCGGTCGCCCGAAGGCACCGGATGGTCCGGCGGCTTCAGCGGCGCATAGAACGCAATGCGCATGGCTCTGCGGTCTCCGCCAAACCGAACTTTTCCGCCAATCGCTCGATGCCGGCCTCGAGCGTGAACAGCGTCCGGACACGCGTCTCCCCCGCGCCGCCAAGACGCGCGCGGTCCTGCGGGGCCCGGCTCAAGCGCTCGAGCGCCGCCGCGAGCGTCGGCGGGTCGCCCGCTGGAACCAGGAGGCCGGTGA
Organism: Allostellaceae bacterium; assembly: GCA_035938015.1. GTDB lineage: Bacteria > Pseudomonadota > Alphaproteobacteria > ATCC43930 > CGMCC-115725 > DASZHJ01. Next base: position 7,077 of record DASZHJ010000425.1, on the reverse strand, counting down.
TCTCCGGCTCGATCAGTTCCGCGATGCCGGGGAGCGCGGTCGCGACGGTGGCGAGCCGCTGACTTTGCGCCTCCAGCAGTACGTTGGGCAGCCCGTCGCGATCGCCGTCGGCGGAGACGCGGCTCGCGAGCACGAAGATGTCCGCTTCGCCATAGGCGGCCAATACCGCCTCCTGCACTTGCGCGCCGCGCCAGTCGATCCGCTCCGCGATCCCAAGCTCGGCCGCTTGGCGCCGGAGGCTCTCCAGCAACGACCCGCTGCCGATATGGGTGAAGCGCCACGCCAGATCCCGCGGCAACAGCGCGAGCGCCGCCAGCAGATCGTCATAGCCTTTCTTGGCGACCGCGCGCCCGACCGACAACAGCCTCACGGGATCGCGGGCATTGCCGCCGTCGCGCAGGCTCGCCCGCCGCGCCGGCGACGGAAACCGGGCAGCGTCGAGCCCATGATAGATCCGTTCCAGCCGATCGAACCTCGGCGCGCGCTCGCGCAGATGCGCGGCGCCGGCCTCTGTGCAAGCGACCGCCCAGCGGCACTCCGCGAGCTTCTCGCGTTGCTCCCAAGCCGGCGTGGTCCAGATGTCCTTGGCATGTGCCGACATCGACCAGGGCAAGCCGCGCATCATGGCGGCATAGCGCGCGACGGTGGCGGGCGTGTGCATGAAATGCGCGTGGAGCTGGGTCACGTCCGCCGGCAGCTCGCACGCGAGCACCAGCGCCTGGCCGAAACGGCGGACGCGATTGGGCGTCAGATCGCGCCGGAGATCCATCAAAAAGGCGGCGCGCGCCCGCCGATAACCCGGCAACCCCTTGCATGCGCGCCAGGCCGCCAGCACGCGCAACGGCTCGCGCCAGAGATATTCCGGCAGATAGAGCACGGGGGCCGCGATCTCGGCGTGGATCGCATGTCGCTTGGCGTCGGTCGGGTGGCGCAGCGAGACGATGCGGATGTCGAGGCCCCGCGCCTCGAGCGCGCGGATCTCTTGCGCGATGAAGGTCTCCGACAGACGCGGGTAGCCCTTGAGGACGAAAGCGATCACGCGCCCCGCGGACGCGACCTCAGGCGCGGAAGGACGCGGCAATGGGAATCCGGGTCGGCCGGCGCCACCGGCCCAGCCACTGGCGCGCCAGGCGATTGACGCTGTCGAGCCCGTCGAGCAGGCCGGGCACCACGATCTGCGAGGGCAGGTTCTGCTGCGGCAGGTGCCGCAGCGCCGTGGCCATCACCCGCGGATCGCGCGCGTCATTGTCGATCAGCATGCGCACCAGGCCCAGCTCCTGGGCACGCGCGGCGCGGATGTATTGCTCGAGGCGCGGCTGCGTCCGCGGCACGATCAGCGCACGCTTGTCGAAGGACAGGATCTCGCAGAACGTGTTGTAGCCGCCCATGGCGACGACCCCCTGAGCATGGGCGATCAGGCTCTCCATGCGCGCATCGAAGGTGATGGCGGAGACGCGCTTGAGCCGAGCCGCACGCGCCATGAATTCGACTTGCCGCTCCGACTGCATGAACGGCCCGAGCACCAGGAATGCGCGGCACGGCAGCTTGGGATCGTGCTCGTAGGCCGCGAGCACCCAGTCGATCAGCGCCTCGCCGTCGCCGCCGCCGCCGGGCGTCACCAGCAGATAGGGCTCGTCGCCGAGGCCCGGTAGCTGCGCGCTCGGTGCCTGCGCGCTGCGCTTCAGGTAGCCCGTGTAGGTCATGCGCTTGCGCACGCTTTGCGGCAGGCCGATGCCGGCGAGTGGATCGCAAATCTGCGGCAGACCGTACACCCAGATGTCGTCGTAATATTTCTTGAGTGCGGGGAGCACCTTCTTGCGCGACCATTCGGGACCGAGCTGCGAGGGCTCATCCATGACGTCGCGCAATCCGAGCACGATCGGCGTACCGCGCCGGCGCAGCAGCTCGAGCGTCGGACCGACCTCGCCGCGCAGGCCCAGCGGTTCCTTGTCCACGAGGAAGAGATCGGGATCAAAAATATCTGCGGTGTGCTGGATGATCGAGGCGCGCATCTCCAGCGTCTCTTCGATCGCGATGTGAAGGTTGAGCGAGGTATATTCGCCGTCGCGGAGTTTGATGACGCCGGGCACCCGCACGAAATCCACGCGGGCGCGAAAATCGAAGCTGCCAATGATGGGCGACCCCGATAGGATCAGGACGGAGAGGTTCTTGTCCTCTTCCACCATCGCGTGAGCGATCGCCCGGCAGCGGCGGAGGTGGCCCAGACCGAAGGTGTCATGACTATAGATAAGGACGCGCTTATGCCGTTCGCTCATTTGCTCCCCCTCAGCGCGACGCCCCTATATCGCACAGGTCAGGTCGGCTAGAAATCCAATTCATGAAGGCTTTTCCTTCCACGGCGCGGCTTCGCATACTCGGTATCGGCGCCGCTCCCGCCAGCACCGAGGCTGCATCGCCTTCGGCGGGCGACAGCGGGGGCATTCAGCCGACGCTTCACGGATTCATCCTGAAACACAGCCTGTGGCAGCAGGTCTTCGTAATCACACTAACCCTGGTATCGTTGCCGTTTGTTTACTACTCGTATGACTTGCCGAAGACGATCATCAATACGATCACGAAATGGACGCCGCACCCGTTCAGCATCGGCATCGCGACCTTTCACTTGAACCACTTGAGCTACCTGTGGACGCTCTGTGGCCTTTATTTTCTCCTGGTTCTGATCAACGGCGGGTTCAAGTACTGGATCAACCGCTACAAGGGCCAGCTCGGCGAGCGCATGCTGCGGCGGCTCCGTTTCGAGCTCTATAAGCGTCTACTGCGGTTTCCGGTCGCCTACTTCAAGAAAGTGTCGCCCGGCGAGATCATTCCGATGATCACGTCCGAGGTGGAACCTTTGGGCGGATTCATCGGCGACATCTTCGCGCTCCCGGCGGTGCAAGGCGGCACGCTCCTCACGACGGTCTTGTTCATGTTCGTGCAGGACCCGATCCTCGGTCTCGCCTCGATCTCGCTCTATCCGATACAGGGATATGTGATCCCGAAGTTGCAGCGCAAGGTCAACCTTCTGGGCAAGGCGCGCGTGCGCACGATCCGAAGAGTGGCCGACCGCGTGGCCGAGACCACGTTCGGCGTGGGCGATATCCATGCGCACGACAACGCGCGCTTCCAGATGGCGACGTTCTCCCATCTGCTCGGCACCATCTACGACATCCGCTTCGAGATCTATCAGCGCAAGTTCTTCGTCAAATTTCTCAACAACACGCTGAACCAGGTGACGCCATTCTTCTTCTTCGCGATCGGCGGCTACCTCGTGATCGGTGGAAGTCTGAGCGCCGGCGCGCTGGTGGCGGTGCTCGCGGCCTACAAGGACATGTCCGCGCCCTGGAAGGAGCTGCTCGACTACTACCAGCAATTCCAGGACACCAAGATCAAATACGACCAAGTCGTCGAGCAGTTCGAGCCCGAGGGCATGTTCGACGAGCGGCTGATGCTCGAAGAGCCGGAGACAATCCCGCACTTCACCGGGGAGATGTCGCTCACGAACGTCACGCTCATCGAGGATGATCGCGTGCGGGTGGTTGATGGCGTCAGCGCGAACATTCCGCTCGATCGCAGCGTGGCTATCCTGGGGCCGAGCGGCAGCGGCAAGCAGGAGCTCGCTCTCCTGCTCGCGCGGCTGCTGTTCCCGACCGCAGGCCGCATCGGCGTCAACGGCAGCGATCTCGCGACCCTGCCGACCGCCGTGATTGGCCGACGCATGGCCTATGCCGGCTCGACGCCCTATCTCTTCAACCAAAGCCTGGGCGACAATCTGCTGGCGTCGCTCAGGTTCCGACCGCTGCGCGAGCCGCACTATGAGCCGCCGCGGGCGAAGAAACGCCTCGTGCAGATGAACGAGGCGCGCCTCTCGGGCAACCTCGACCTCGACATCGAGGCCGACTGGATCGATTACGAGACCGCCGGCGTCAAGGACCAGGCGGGCCTTAGGGATCGTATCGTCGAGGTCCTGCGCAAAGTCGACCTCGACCAGGATGTCTACCTCCTGGGCTTGCGGGGTCAGCTCGATCCCACCGCCCGGCCCGAGGCGGCGGCCGCCCTCCTAGAAGCCCGCGCGGCGGTGCACGCGCGCCTGGCCAAGGACAAGCTCTCGCATCTGGTCGAGCCGTTCGACGTCACGCGCTACAACACCAACGCGTCGCTGGCGGAGAACCTGCTGTTCGGTACGCCCGTGGGCCCGGCCTTCGCCATGGAGGAGCTGGCGTCCAGCACCTACGTGCAGCACGTCCTCGACAAGGCGGGGCTCACCGACGATCTGGTGCAGCGCGGCCTCAAGGTCGCGGAGACCATGGTCGAGATCTTTGCGGACGGCGCCCCCAGCGAGGAATTCATCACACAGTTCAGCTTTATCGGCGCCGACCAGCTGCCGGAATTCCAGGCGATCCTCGCGCGGATCGGCAAGGGCGGCATCCAGGGCCTGAAGAAGGAGGACCGGATCCGGCTGCTCTCCCTGCCCTTCAAGCTCGTCGTCTCGCGCCATCGCCTCGACGTCATCGACGAGACGCTGGAGGCGCGGATCGTCGATGCGCGGCGCATCTTCGCCACGGACCTGCCGGCCGAGCTGCGCGGCAGCATCGAGTTCTTCGCGGACGACCGCTACAACGCTGCCGCCACCATCCAGGACAATCTGCTGTTCGGCAAGCTGGCCTTCGGCGAGGCGGATGCGGAGAAGCGTCTCATCGAGGTCGTGGCCGAGGTGATCGACTCGCTCGATTTGCGCCGCACCGTGATCGAGGCGGGCCTCGCTTTCGGGGTCGGGCCCGGCGGCTCTCGGCTCTCGCCCGCGCAGCGCCAAAAGGTCGTGATCGCGCGTGCGTTCCTCAAGCGGCCGGACGTGCTAATCCTCAACGAGGCGACCTCTGCGCTCGACGGATCCGCCCAGGCGAAAGTGATCGAGTCACTCAAGCAGGAATTCACCGGACGCGGCTTGATCTGGGTGGTGCACCGCGTGAGTCTGGCGCGGCAGTTCCAGGAGGCGCTGGTGATGGAGCACGGCCGTCTCGTGGAGCAGGGTGCGCTCGCCGATCTCGACAAGCCCGGCACCAGGTTCAACGAGCTTATGGCGACGGAATAGAAAGGTCGAAGAGGTCGATGGAGGCAATGCATGAGCCTGCATGAGGAAGTGGACATGCTGCGGCGGATTCCGCTATTCGCGCAGATTGAGCCGCCCAAGCTGAAGCTGATCGCCTTCACCAGCGAGCGCGTCGCCTTCGACGCTGGCCACACGCTGTTCCGCCAAGGCGATGCCGCCAACGCCGCCTACGTCATCGTCGATGGCAAGGCCGAGGTCATCGTCGAGACGGCGGGTGGTCCGGTAGTGGTTGCCGTGCTCGGGCCCAACGACTTCTTCGGCGAGATCGCCATTCTCTGCGACGTGCCACGCACGGCCTCGGTCCGCGCCGACACGCGCCTCACCACGCTCAGGATCTCCAAGGAACTGTTCCTGCGGCTCATAAAGGAATTCCCGACCATGGCGGTCTCCATCATGCGAGAGCTCGCGCATCGGCTGGAGGCGACCAACAACCAGCTGCGCACCGAGCACGCCGAGCTCGAGCGTCTTCGCCGGCAGACGCACTAGCCGATGCCGCCCGCACTCCCGGCATGAGCCGCCTCGACAGCTTCATCCGCCGGATGATGGCGCAGCGCGCCTGCCTCGATCGCGCGGCGGACCTGATCAAGGACGTATCCGGACCCTTGCTCGAGCTCGGCCTCGGCAACGGCCGCACTTACGACCACATGCGCGAGCTCATGCCCAGGCGCGAGATCTACGTGTTCGAGCGGGAAGTGGCGGCGCATTCCGATTGCATTCCGCCGTCGGATTATCTGATCCTGGGCGATGCGCGCGAGACGCTGCCGATGATGTGGGACCGGCTGCCGCACAGCGCGGCCCTCGCCCACATCGATATGGGCACCGGAGACGTCGGGGCGAATCATCGGCTCGCCGGCGAGCTCGCACCGCTGCTGGCGCCGCTCTTGAGGACCGGCGCGGTGGTGGCGAGCGAGCCGCCGATCGAGCTGCCCGGCTGGTTGGCGCTGCCGTTGCCGATCGGCGTGCGAGACGACCGCTACCACCTCTATCGCGTGGGATAAGCCCTACGTCAACTTCCAGCGATAGCCGAAGCTCGCATAGTTCTCGATGCAGCCGAAACCATCGTCGGTGGCGCGGAACTTCTTGCGGATCCGCTTGATGAAGGTGCGGACGTTCGTCCGGTACCCGTCGTTGCCGTAGCCCGCCATGAAGTCCTTGCCGTGGACGAGGTCATAGAGCTCGCGATAGGAGACGTCCTCGCCCGGCTTCATCGCCAGCCGCGAGACCATGCGGAATTCCGTGAGCGTGAGCTCGATGACCTGCCCGTGCCAGAAAGCTCGGTTGATGTCGAATCGGAGCTCCAGTTCGCCCAGGCGGAATTGCGAGGCGCGCAGCTGGCCGGGATCGGGTAGTGGCTTCTGAGCCTCGACGATCAGCTCGATACGCTTCAGCAGGATCGCGATGCGGCGGGATTTGTCGATGAAATCCACCGCGCCTCCCGCGAGCGCTGCTTCCTCATGGGTCTCGTCGCTGAGCGCGGTCAGGAAGATCACCGGCGTCGCGATGCCGCGCGCGCGCAATTCGCGCAGCACCTCGAGCCCGTTCATCTCCGGCATGCGCCAATCCAGGAGAATCACGTCGGCGGAATTGCCGGCGTCGAGATGATCGAGCCCCGTGCGCCCGGCGGCGAAACTAGTGACATTGAGCCCGTCCTCGGACAGGTGCATATGCAGGGCGTCGCGATAGAGGTCGTCGTCGTCGACGAGCAGCACGCTGACGTGCCGAGGCTCACTCGAATAGCGGGTTGCGTGGGAGGGCTCGGGCGTCTCGACGATCGTGAAGTCGCTCTGCTGAGTCATGATCGGCTCCTCGCAAATGCCGGTGCAGGTTTCTAGGCACTGTCGCGGAGGATTGTGACCTCGATGTGAAGCGAATGTGGCCAATCCGCAATTGCGGGCATTCGCGAAGTGTCATCGTGCGGACGTCGATGGGGTCCTCATCACCCTGCCGGGTGATGAGGCGTGATCACA
>DASZHJ010000424.1:0-7316 GCA_035938015.1 Allostellaceae bacterium | reverse complement strand
CGCCGCCTGCTGCTCGCGCCGGCGCCGCTGGCGGAAGGCCGCGATGTCGCGTGCCTGGCCCTCGTCGGCTGCGACCGTGAAATCGTCGCCGGCGAGCGGCACGCCGTTGAGGCCCTGGACCTCCACCGGCATGGCGGGGTTCGCGGCATCGATGGCCACGCCGCGGTCGTCGAGCAGCGCGCGCACGCGGCCCCATTCGCTGCCGGTGACGAAGATGTCGCCGACCTTGAGGGTGCCGCGCTTGATCAGCACGGTCGCGACCGCGCCTCGGCCGCGCTCGAGCTTCGCCTCGATCACCACGCCCTCGGCCGGGCGATCCGGATTGGCCTTGAGATCGAGGATCTCGGCCTGCAGCAGGATCGCTTCCTCGAGCTTGTCGAGGCCGGTCTTCTTGAGCGCGGACACCTCGACGTCGAGCACGTCGCCGCTCATTTTCTCGACCACGATCTCGTGCTGCAGCAGCTCCTGGCGCACCTTGTCGGGATTGGCGTCGGGCTTGTCGACCTTGTTGATCGCGACGATGATCGGCACCTTCGCCGCCTTGGCGTGGCGGATCGCCTCCACCGTCTGCTCCTTGATGCCGTCGTCGGCCGCCACCACCAGCACCACGATGTCGGTGACGGTGGCGCCGCGCGCGCGCATCTGGGTGAAAGCCTGATGACCCGGCGTATCGATGAAGGTGATCCTCTCGCCGCCCGCGAGCGTCACCTGGTAGGCGCCGATGTGCTGGGTGATGCCGCCTGCCTCGCCGGCCGCCACGTCGGTGTGGCGGAGCGCGTCCAAGAGCGACGTCTTGCCGTGATCGACGTGGCCCATGATGGTGACCACGGGGGGACGCGGCTGCTGCGTCTCCAGCGCGTCGGCCTCGCCCTTGAGCCCGAGCTCGATGTCGGACTCCGCGACCCGCTTCAGCTTGTGGCCGAACTCGGTCACGACCAGCTCCGCGGTGTCGGCGTCGATCACTTGGTTGATGGTTGCCATGACGCCCATGCGCATCAGCGCCTTGATGACGTCGGCCCCGCGCTCGGCCATGCGGTTGGCGAGCTCCTGGACCGTAATCGTCTCGGGCACCACGACGTCGCGCACGATCTTGATCGGCTCCTGCAGTGCCTGTTGCTGGTGGGCGCGCTGCTTCTCGCGCGCGCGCCGCACCGAGGCGAGGCTGCGCATACGCTCTTCGTCGCCTTGATTGAGAACGCGGCTTACCGTGAGCTTGCCGGTGCGCCGGCGCGGCTCGTCTCGGCGCGGCACCAGGGTGGGCTTGCGCGCCTCGGTCTTGCCGCGCTTGGGGAGATCGTCTTCCGGCTCTTCCTCGATCTTGACTTTCCCCGCGGCCGTGAGCGCCGCCACCTTGGCGGCCGCGGCCTTGCCGGCCCGCTCCGCCATCTCGCGGCGCTTATCTTCCTCGGCCTTGCGCTTGCCTTCGGCCTCCAGGCGCTGACGCGCCTCGTCCTCGGTCTTGCGCTTGGTCTCTTCCTCCTCCTGGCGCCGCCTGACCTCGTCCTCGCGGTGGCGGCGGTCCTCCTCCAGGCGCAGCTCCTCCTCCTCGCGCATGCGGTCGGCATCGAGCACGGCCTGCTTGCGCGCCTCCTCGTCGGCGAGGATCGCGCCCTTGAGCGCGCGCTGGCGCGCTGCCTGCTCGCTCGGCGTGAGGCCGCGCGGCATCACCATCGGCGCGCGCTTGGAGCCGGTTTGCGGTTGCGCCGTGGTGGCCGCCGAGGCCTTGGCGCCGGGCTGTTGAGCCTCGGGTTTCTCTGGCTGCCCGGGGGTCAGCGCGCGCTTGCGGCGCACCTCGACCTGCACGGTCTTGGAGCGGCCATGCGGGAAGCTCTGCCGGACCTGGCCCGTCTCGATCGGCTTGCGCAGCTCCAGCCGGCCGCCGCCGGGGCGGCCGAGGCTCAGAGGCCGCTTGGTTTCCTGTTCGTTGTTGTCGGTCATCTCGGTCCGATCGAAGTTCCTTGCAGAGTTACGTTCGTGTTGCTCTCGCTTGCCGGCATGCCCCGAAATCCCGCCAGGCGTCCGGCAACGGCCAGAAAAGTCTGAGCCAGCGACCCCGCCTGCAGGACGGCGTGCACCGCGCTCTCGCGGCCGAATGCAGCCCCCAACTCCGCCGCGGTGAGTGCTTCCGCCAGCGGCAATCCCGGCGCGCGCGCCCGGAGCTTCCCTCGGCCGTCCGCGCTGCCATCGGCGGCGGCGACCAAGACGGCCGCTCGGCCCGCATTCAGCGCCGCCTCGACCTTGGCGAAACCACAGACGGCGAGGCCGGCACGCCGGGCGAGGCCGATGAGATCGATGGCACGCCGAGCCAGGAGCGCCTCGACCCGCTGGTCGAGGTCCTCGTCGACCCCGACCGTCGCCCGCGCTGCCCGGCCGAACAGGCCCTTCTTGACCGCGCGCCGTACTATATCGCGCCGGGCAAGCGTCCACAAACCCCGACCCGGCAGGCGCTCGGCCACGTCCGGGTGGATCCGGCCATCGGGTCCCACGACGAAGCGGATCAGCTCGGGCTTCGCGCGCACCTCGCCCGTTACCAGGCAGCGCCGGACCGGCCCGGTATCCTCCGCCTCGAGCGATGTCAGAACGTCGCTCGTGGCGCTACTCCTTGGCCTCGCCCGCGGCCGCGGCGGGTGCCGCTTCATCCGCGAACCAGTGGGCGCGCGCCGCCATGATGATGGCGTTGGCGGCGTCGGGCTCCAGTTTCAGGTTTGCGGGCATCATCTCGATGAGCTCGTCGCCCGCGAGATCGCCCAGGTCGTCGAGCGTCTTCACGCCCTTCTCGCCCAGCACCACGAGGCGCTGCGGCGTCAGGCCCTCGATCGCCGCGACATCGTCGCCGACGCCGAGCTCCTTGCGCTTGGCTTCCGCGCGCGCCGCTTGCTCCTCCAGGAATGTCCGGGCCCGCTCCTGCAGTTCCGCCGCGATCGTGGGCTCGAAGCCTTCGATCCCCGCGAGGTCCTCGGTGGCGACGAACGCCACCTCCTCGACCGAGGTGAAGCCCTCGGTCACCAAGAGATGGGCAATCACGTCGTCGACATCCAGTGCCTCGATGAACATCTGGCTCCGGCTGCGGAACTCCTCTTGGCGCCGCTCGGATTCCTCCGCCTCGGTCAGGATGTCGATATCCCAGCCCGTGAGCTGCGAGGCCAAGCGCACGTTCTGGCCGCGCCGTCCGATCGCGAGGCTGAGTTGGTCGTCCGGCACCACGACCTCGATCCGACGCTGCTCCTCGTCCATCACCACCTTGGCGACTTCCGCGGGTGCCAGCGCATTCACCACGAAGGTCGCGGGGTCTTGCGACCATGGAATGATGTCGATCTTCTCGCCCTGCAGCTCCGCCACCACCGCCTGGACGCGGCTGCCGCGCATGCCGACGCAAGCGCCTACGGGATCGATGCCGCTGTCGTTGGAGATGACCGCGATCTTGGCGCGGCTGCCGGGGTCGCGCGCGACGGCGCGGATCTCGATGATGCCGTCATAGATCTCCGGCACTTCCTGGGCGAAGAGCTTCGCCATGTATTGCGGATGCGTGCGCGACAGGAAGATCTGCGGACCCCGCACCTCCTGGCGCACATCGTAGATATAGGCGCGCACGCGCTCGCCCTGTCGGAAGGTCTCGCGCGGCAGCAGCTCGTCGCGGCGCAAGATCGCCTCGGCGCGGCCCAGATCCACGATCACGTTGCCGAATTCGACCCGCTTGACGAGGCCGTTCACGATCTCGCCGATGCGGTCCTTGTACTCCGCGTATTGCCGCTGACGCTCGGCGTCGCGCACCTTCTGCACGATCACCTGCTTGGCGGTCTGCGCGGCGATGCGGCCGAAATCGATCGGCGGCAAGGGGTCGGTGATGAAGTCGCCGACCTCGGCCTCGGGATTGAAGCGCCGCGCCTCGGTGAGCGGAATCTGCGTCGCCTCGTTCTCCACGGGGTCCTTCACCTCGCGAAAGCGCATCAATCGGATCTCGCCGTTCTTGCGGTCGATCTCGGCGCGGATGTCGTACTCCTGGCCGTACTTCGAGCGCCCCGCCTTCTGGATCGCCTGCTCCATCGCGACCAGAACCTCGTCGCGGTCGATGCCCTTGTCGCGCGCGACGGTGTCGGCGACTTGCAGGAGCTCGGGTCGGGCGTAGGTGGCGGGAGATTGCATGGTCTGTCTCGGTGCGGGTTGTTGATGTTGACTGGGATTCAAGCTCGTCGTTGCTGGGCGGCCAAGAGCTCGTCGGTCAGAACCAGCTTCGCGCGTTGGATGCGCGCCAAGGGCAGCTCCACCACCTCGGCTCCGAGGTTGAGCCGGACGCGGTCGGCTTCGACGCCGAGCAGCTTCCCTCGGAAACGCCGCCGGCCCTCGATGGGAGCGGCGAGCTCGAGCTTGGCCTCGTACCCTTGAAAACGCTCGAAGTCCTCGCGCCGGACCAAGGGCCGGTCGATGCCGGGCGAGCTCACCTCGAGCACATAGGCGTGCTCGATCGGGTCGGCCACGTCCAGCAGCGCCGAGACCGTATGCGTCAGCTCCGTGCAGTCATCGACGCCCATAGGCCGCTCGTCGATGCGCTCCGCCATCACCTGCAGCACCTGTGCGTGCCGGCCGCCGGTGGCCGCCACGCGCACGAGCCGATAGCCCATCGCTTCGAGCGACGGCGAGATCAGCGTCTCGATGCGGGCGGTGTCGATCACTGGTGTGCCTCGCGGGGTCCTGCCTTGGACGCTAAAACAACGGGGCGGGCCGGCGGCCCACCCCTTGATTTCAGAGATGCGATCTTGTGAACCGCACCCTATGGGTTTATTTGGCCGGGAATATAGCCCGAATTCGCAGGCATGCAAGGCCGATCGGCAACGCTATCGAGGCTTCCTGGTGCAGCGCAAAAAATGCGGGATTCTCGCGGCCGCCACTGCCTTTGCCTCGTAGCGCGTCGCTGGCCAATCGGCTGCCCGCCGGAGCCAATCAGCGGGCCCCCGCGCCTGCCAGGCGAAGGCCGGATGCGCGGGGACCAGCTCCAGCATCGCGCGGAGGTAACCGATATCGTCGGTCGCGAGTCGGAGTTCCGCCCCGTCCTTCATGACGCGCGCGAGCTGATCGAGAGTGCTGGGTGACACCATGCGCCGCTTGTGATGCCGGAGCTTCGGCCAGGGGTCCGGGAACAGGATGAAGACCCGGCCGAGGCCAGCGTCCGGAAGTGCCGTCAACAGCAGCCGCGCATCGTCGACGAAGATCCGGATGTTGCCGAGCTCGCGGCGCTGCAGCTCGGCGAGGAGTTTGACCACGCCGTTCTCGAAAACCTCGGCGCCGAGAAAGCCCACATCGGGATGCGCCGCCGCTTGCTCGGCCAAATGGTCGCCGGCGCCGAAGCCGATCTCGAGCCAAATCTCTGCCGGGGGGATCGGGAAAAGCCGCTGCGGGTCCAGGTTGCCGCGCTCCGGCAGCTCGATGCGCAACTGCGGCAGCAAGCTCGCGAGCAGGTCGCGCTGGCCAGGTCGCAGCCGCCGGCCCCGGCGGCGGCCGTAGAGCAATCGCTGTCGGGGCTCGGTGCTCGCTTGCGTGTGTCCTGCTGCCACCCTCAGGCGAGGGCCGAGCGCAGTCCGGGCACGAGGTCGAGCCGCTCCCAGGAGAAGCCGCCGTCGGGCTCGGGCTTGCGGCCGAAATGGCCGTAGGCGGCCGTGCGCGCGTAGATCGGCTTGTTGAGCCCGAGATGCGTGCGGATCCCGCGCGGGCTCAGATCCATCAGCTGTTGCAGCACCGTGGAGAGCCGATCCTCGTCGACCCGCGCGGTTCCGGCGGTGTCGATATAGACCGAGAGCGGCTTGGAGACGCCGATCGCATAGGCGACCTGAATGGTGCAGCGCTCGGCGAGCTCGGCCGCCACCACGTTCTTGGCAAGATAGCGCGCGGCATAGGCGGCCGAGCGATCGACTTTACTGGGGTCCTTGCCGGAGAAGGCGCCGCCGCCGTGGGGCGCCGAGCCGCCATAGGTATCGACGATGATCTTGCGGCCGGTGACGCCGGTATCGCCGTCGGGGCCGCCGATCACGAAGCGTCCGGTCGGGTTCACGTAGAAATGCTCCTCGTCGCACATCCAGCCCTCGGGCAGAACCTTGAGCACGTAAGGCCGCACGATTTCACGGACGTCGTCCTGGTCGATGTCGTCGCTGTGCTGCGTCGAAACCACCACCGAGGTTGCCCGCACCGGCTTGCCGTTGGCGTATTGCAGCGTGACCTGGCTCTTGGCGTCCGGCCCCAGCTTGGGCTCGGAGCCATCGTGGCGCGCCTTGGCGAGCGCGCGCAGGATCGCGTGCGCATAGTAGATCGGCGCCGGCATCAACTCAGGGGTCTCTCGGCAGGCATAGCCGAACATCAGGCCTTGGTCCCCCGCGCCCTCGTCCTTGTTCCCCGCCGCGTCGACGCCTTGGGCGATATCCGCGGATTGCGCGTGCAACAGGTATTCCACCTCGGCCTTCTTCCAGTGGAAACCCTCTTGCTCGTAGCCGATATCGCGGATCGCACGCCGAGCGACCTCCACCAGCAGGTCCTTGGTGATCGAGGCGGGACCCCGCACCTCGCCTGCCATCACCACGTGGTTCCTGGTCGCCAGCGTCTCGCAGGCGACGCGCGCCTGAGGATCGGCGGCGAGGAAGGTGTCCACCACCGCATCCGATATGCGGTCGCAGACTTTGTCGGGATGACCTTCCGATACGGACTCGCTGGTGAAGAGATAGTCGCGCTTGGCCACGTTCTTTCCTTCCCTCGGCTCTCGAGAGCCGTCTGGTTCCATTGCTGCGCGGGCCAGGAAAAGTCGCCGTCGCGCCGGACGCAGGAGGCTCGTGCAGAACTCGCGACTAGTTGCTACCGAGGCAACCGGGCGTCAAGGATTTTCGCGATGGGCAAACGCCCATGGCGGAGATCAGCGTCGTTCCGTCGCGTTCGCGATCGCTTTGGTGAGATCGAACAACCGCCGGCGCACCTGGGGATCGCCGATCCGGTAGTAGGCGCGCACGAGCTCGAGCGTCTCGCGCCGCATCATGGGGTCTGCCTCGAAGGCGGGGCTTGGCGCCTCCTCGAGCGCGCCACCAAGCCGTGCCTCGGCGGCAGTCGCCACGCCCGCACTCATCTCCTCGAAGAAATACGACACCGGCACGTCGAGCACGTGGGAGAGATCGTAGAGGCGGCTGGCGCCGACCCGGTTTGCGCCGCGCTCGTATTTCTGCACCTGCTGGAAGGTGAGGCCGATCGCCTCGCCGAGCTTCTCTTGGCTCATGCCGAGCAGTGTACGGCGCAACCGTACGCGCGAGCCGACATGAACGTCTATGGGATTGGGTTTGTCGGAT
>DASZHJ010000423.1:0-18259 GCA_035938015.1 Allostellaceae bacterium | reverse complement strand
GGCGACGCCGGCGTTCGCGCAAGCGCTGAGCACACATCGCATTCCGGCGGCGCTGGCGCTCGAGGCGGTGGGCGCGGCGGTCGAGGCCTGCAAGAGCCAGGGCTACAACGAGACCGCGGTGGTGGTGGACGCGAGCGGCGCGCGCCAGGCGGTGCTCCGCGGCGACAACGCGGGCGTCCACTCGCTCGATAGCGCCTTCGGCAAGGCCTACACATCCGCCTCCTTCAAGGCGCCGAGCGGCGCGATCGCCGAGCGCCTGCTCGCCAATCCGTCGTCGGCACAACTGGGGCTGCTGCCGCACGTGCTGCTGCTGGGCGGCGGCTTGCCGATCAAGATCGGCGAGGAGGTGGTGGGCGCCATCGGCGCCGGCGGCGCCCCCGGTGCCGACAAGGACGAAGCCTGCGCTAAAGCCGGCATCGACAAGATCGCGGACCGGCTCAAATAATTTAGGTTCACCACGCAGACACGGAGGGCACGGAGGTTTCCGAGTGGCGGCGAAGCCGCAACCATTCCTTCTTGGCGTCTTGGCGGTTAAGCCTTGAACCACCAAGGCGCCAAGCCGCCAAGATAGAACTGCGGCTGCGCCGCGACCAGAACCTCACTGCCTCAGCGGTGAGCTTGCCCTGCCTCACTGCCCCTTGGGGGCGAGCCAGATTTCGGCTTGGAGGGTGACGGAGACTTCGGCGTCGCCGGGCTCGGCGACGGGCGGTGTGGGCGCGGCGGCGACGGCGCGCATCATCGCCATCGGCATGGGCGGGCGCGCACCGCCCTCGGCGTTCCCCAGGGTGACGTCGCGGATCTGCTGCACGGTCATGCCGAGATCGGCGGCGACTTTCTCCGCGCGCTGTCTAAGCGCCGCGAGCGCGTCGGCGGTAAGGCCGTCCTCGGCCTTGCGCAACGTCTCCTCCGCCACCTCGTAGGTCAGGCCTTGCGTCACCAGGCCCTGCTGCTGCAGATCGCCCACCAGCGCCAGCAGATCGGCGGGCGCGTCGCTCGAAAGGTTGAGCGTCTGCTGGCCGTGCCAGAGCGTGGGCTTGCCGGGATCGCGCTGGGGATAGACGGAGTAGCCGCCGGTCTCCGCCTTCACCGTCGTGACCGACTTCGCCTTGGCGAGCGCAGCCTCCATGCGGCGGTTGATCTCCGCCTGCACCTGCTGCGCCACGGGGCCGGTCACCTCCACCGCGAGCCCGCCCCGCAGCCGATCCCGCGCCATCAACCGATCCGCCCTCTCGGTCAGATGAATGACCGTGACGCCGGCAGGCGCGGAGGTGTCGGCGGCGAGGGCGGGGGACACAGGCGCGAGCGTGAGCAGCGCGAGGGCTATGGTCGCGGACAGGAGATTTCGCATGGAAGTGGTGCCCCTTCATCTTGCGCTCGAGAGAATGCGCCTTGGGGATTGGCATTTGAACCGCGAACACCCGGATTGGCTAGAGGCGAATAACGGCGCAGGCGCTCCTTCGATGGATCGAACGTCGCGCGGGAAGGGAGCGGTGCTGTTTGTGGTGTCGTGCCCTCACCTTCCCACTGCTCCGCAGTGGGCCCCTCCCTCTCCCGCAAGCGGGCGAGGGGCAAGCGAGCAGTCGCGTGGTTTTATTCAGCTTCTCTAAAATCCAAGCTTCAACGTCTCGTTTACCCATTCGCCGTAGGTCTTATGCGGGTCGGCAAACATCGTCGACGCTGCACGCGCCGGAGGCCGGAGGGGATAGATGGGCAAGCATGAGGCGGCGATATCGCCGGAGACCCTGGCGCTGCTGCACACGACGGTGCCGGGGCCTACTCGGCTCAAGGAGCGGCGGCATCACAAGCGGCGCGACTCCTCGCGCTTGAAGCTGATGAAGCTGACCTTCCTCGGCGCCGAGCATGACGCGACCAACTGGTCGCTGGGCGGCTTCCTGGTCAAGGACACGCATCCGGATACGCCGATCGGCACCACGGCGGAGGGCTTCTTGAGCATCGTCGGAATGCCCGGCCGATTTGCGATCCACGTCGAGCTCGTGCGGCGCGACAAGCGCGGCCGCGAGATCGCGTTCCGGTTCGTCGGGCCGTCACAGGCGCTGGTGGACACACTCACGCGCCTCATCGAGTAGGCGTTCGGCGCCGGCGGCCGTGAGCTTTTTGCGGCGACTCGCACGCGTTAATTCCCTTCTAACTTTGATGAACGGAGAATCTGTTTCGCGAACCTTGGCGACCGCCGTCTTGCGGCGCCAACCTTGATGGGGGAGTCGATGGCATTTCTATCCGTGCGGGGTCGGGCGAACCCCGACGAGGTGAGGCCCGGCGAGAGCTTTCGCCGACGCCAGGAGACACCGCTTTCGCAGACCGCGACCGTACTCGGTCTTCGCGAGGGACTGCGGGGCATCCCGCATGTCGTGTTCAAGATCGCGATCGAGTGCTCGGACGCCAACCGCTTCGAGGAAGCCTCGCGCATCCTGGCGCTCGACTCCTTCCTCGACGCCTATCCCGAGCACGTGCAGTAGCGAGGCCAGTCTTCGCTGGCCGGCTTCGGCTCGGTCTGCGGAGTTTGCTCCGGGGGTACCCTCACCCTCCAAGCGTTGCGCGCTGGGCCCCTCCCTCTCCCGCTTTGCGGGCGAGGGGCTATTTGGGCTGGACGTTTGCCGAGTTCAGGCGCGGCATGGGGTTCCTAACACCCATGTCATCAAGATAAAGCCCGGCACCGCCTCGGCTTATCTCACCACCGGCCCTGGGCTGATGTGGTGAACATTCGATTTTCCTGGTCGACCAAGAACACGTTTGCAGCGCCGCAATAAAACACGCGACGTTAACCACGGCGATGATTCCCATTGTCTCGGCGATGGCATATCTTATTCTTGTATTGGGCATACGACCGGCGGCGAGTTTATCGCTTGACCACCGGGGCAGCGGACGCAGAACAGTCCGCCGTCATTCAAACAGAACCACGAGCCATGGGGATGGAAATGTCGATGAGTGCAACTTCTCAGCAATCGTCTGGAGTCCGCTGGGTGATGCTCGTGCTGGGCATCATTTGCATGACGATGATTGCCAACCTGCAATACGGCTGGACGCTCTTCGTGGGCCCGATGGACGCGAAGTACCATTGGGGCCGCGCGGCGATCCAAGTCGCGTTCAGCATCTTCGTGCTGACGGAGACCTGGCTGGTCCCGGTCGAGGGCTGGTTCGTCGACCGGTTCGGACCCAAGATCGTCGTGCTGATCGGGGGCGCGCTCTGCGGCATCGCCTGGGCGATGAACTCGATGGCGGACTCGCTGACCTACCTCTATATCGCGGCCGCGGTCGGCGGCATCGGCGCGGGCGCGGTCTACGGCACCTGCGTCGGCAACGCGCTCAAATGGTTCGCCGACCTGCGCGGGCTCGCGGCCGGATTGACCGCGGCGGGCTTCGGCGCGGGCTCCGCGCTCACCATCATCCCGATCCAGGGAATGATCGCGGGCGCCGGCTATGAGCAGGCCTTCCTCTATTTCGGCATCGGCCAGGGCATCGTGGTGGTCGCCGTGTCGCTCTTCCTGCGGGCGCCTCGCGAAGGCGAGGCTCCGAAGGCAAAGGTGACGGCGCTCAGGCAGACCACGCGCCAGTACTCGCCGATCGAGATGGTGCAGTCGCCGATCTTCTGGGTGATGTACGTGATGTTCGTGCTGGTCGGCGCCGGCGGATTGATGGCGACCGCGCAGCTCGCGCCGATCGCGAAGGACTTCAAGGTCGACACCATACCGGTCAGCCTGGTCGGCCTCACGCTGCCGGCGCTCACCTTCGCGCTCTCGCTCGACCGCATCCTCAATGGCCTCACGCGGCCGTTCTTCGGCTGGGTCTCCGACAACATCGGCCGCGAGAACACCATGTTCATCGCCTTCGGCCTCGAGGCGATCGGGATCTGGTTGCTGAGCCAGTTCGGCCAGGATCCCCTGTGGTTCGTGATCCTGAGCGGTTTGGTGTTCTTCGCGTGGGGCGAGATCTACAGCCTCTTCCCCTCGACCTGCACCGACACCTACGGGACCAAATACGCCACCACCAATGCGGGCCTGCTCTATACGGCCAAGGGAACGGCATCGCTGCTGGTGCCGTTCGGAAACGTGCTCGCCTCCTATACCGGCAATTGGCACGCGGTCTTCATCGTGGCGGCGATCATGAACCTCGTGGCCTCGCTTGCCGCGATCGTGGTCCTGAAGCCGATGCGGGCGGCGCATAACGCCTCGGTGGAAGCCACGGGCGCCATGCGCGCCGCCGAGTAAGCCTCGGCACCATCCCCGGCTCACACGGGCGAGAGGGTCATCCTCTCGCCCGTTTCTTTTGGGGCGAGGGCCACAGCGCAACCTGTAGCGCAATTGTCACACGACGCAAAATTCGCGAGGAGCGCGCCCGTCTAAACCGCCCGTCACCTTGCGGGAAGGGGGCGATTCCCGTTATAATTGATCAGGTTATAAATACGGCATCTGGTATACCAGATCCCAAAACGGCGGCGCTGTGTTCGAGGGAAGCGGACGGCCGCGCCGGGTCAGCAAAGGGGGAAATACCATGACGTCGCCCATCCGGCTCGGACTCCGACTCGCTCTCGTCCTCGCCTGCGCGGTCCTCGCCGCGCCCTCGCCCGCGCGCGCGGACGCGCTCTCGGACATGAAGGCGCAGATGCAAATCATGCAGCAGCAGATGCAGGCCCTGCAAAAGCAGCTGCAGGACATGAGCCAGAAAATGCAGCAGCAGCAGCAGACGACCGAGAAGGTCCAGGCGCAGCAGCAGCAGGAGCAAGAGCAGCTCAAGGCCGCCACGCCCGAGAAGGGCCACGCCTTCCTCGAGCACAAGCCGGGCACCGCGACCTTCTATACGCCGGGCGGCGAGATCACGGCCTACGGCAACCTCGACGTCTCGATCGACGCGACCACGAAGGGCATCCAGAACAAGACCGTGCCGGGCTCGAGCCCGCCCGAGCATCCGACCGGACGGAACGGCTGGCTCATGGCGGAATCGACCAATCTTTCCTACCTCGGCCTGCGCGGTTTCCAGAACCTCGGCGACTTCCCGGCCAATTTCGTCTGGCAGGTCGAGACCCAGATCGATATCGCCAGCAGCTCCGGCACGGCCGAGACCAACAGCAACCAGAGCAACGTGGTCAAGGGCGGGCTCACCTCGCGCAACAGCTTCATCGGGCTTTCCAGCGAGACCTACGGCGCCCTCATGATCGGCAAGTCGGACGCGCCCTATAAGAACGCCACGCAACGCATGAACCCGTTCTCGGGCGAGCTCGGCGACTACTCCGTCGTCATGGGCAATTCCGGCGGCGACAACCGCGTCGAGTTCGGAACCCGCCTCGATCACTCGATCTGGTACGAGTCGCCGAAATTCGCCGGCTTCACCGCCAATGTCCTCTACTCGCCGGGCCAGAACCGGTCGAGCAGCAGCGACAACATCGCGGCGGGCGAATCCGATTGCACCGGCGGCAACATCCCCGGCAGTGGGGGCACCGGCGGAGCGGGCATCGGACCGGTGCGCTGCAACGACGGCTCGTTCAGCGACGCCATCAGCGCCGACGTCGTCTATTCGGAAGGCCCGCTCTACGCGGTCGCCGCCTATGAGCGGCACATGAAGGTCAACCGCTCCAGCGACATTCTGGGCTCGCCGCTCGCCGCTCTGGACACCGCGGACGAGGACGCCTGGAAGGTCGGCGTGCAATACGCGTTCCCGACCAGGACCACCGTCAGCGCCATCTTCGAGGACATGCATCGCTATGTCCCGGGCTCGCTGGCTTTCCAGAACGAGCGCCAGCGCAAGGGCACGTGGCTTGCCGTGAGCCAGCAGATCACCGACTCGCTGAGCGTTCACGCGGGCTGGGCGCACGCCTTCAAGACGCCCGGCGACCCCGGCCAGCACAACACCACCGCGAAGGCGAACGCCGACAATTCCGCGAACATGTTCACAGCGGCGGTCAAATACCTGATCACCAAGAACATCTCCGTCTATGCGGACTGGGCGATGACGGTGAACGGCCCCTTCGCGCACTACGATCTCGGCGCCGGCGGCCGCGCCGTCACGACCGATTGCCACGACGCCAGCGACGGCCCCACCGGCTCGTCATCGGGCGGCGAGAGCTCCAACCCGCATTGCTGGGCGGGCGGCAGGCTGATGGGCGTGTCGGCCGGCATGAAGTACCAGTTCTAAAGACGCCTCGTCCCGGACCAGACCAGAGGGGGCCCGCGGGCCCCCTCTTCTTTTTGCGGCGCCGAGCTCGAGAGCCCTCAGGCCGGAACCGTCGCCCGCTCCACGCGCGCCGCGCAGAACTTGAACTCCGGGATCTTGCCGAAGGGGTCGAGCTGCGGGTTGGTGAGCACGTTGGCGGCCGCCTCGGCAAAGCAGAACGGTATGAAGATCATGCCTGCCGGGATGGCGCCGTCGGCGCGCGCCTTGAGCTCGATGGCGCCGCGGCGGGTCTCGACGCGGATCATGTCGCCCTGACGAATGCCGAATTTGCGCAGATCGGCGGGCGCCAGCGAGGCCACCGCCTCCGGCTCCAGCAGGTCGAGAATGGTGGCGCGCCGGGTCATGGCGCCGGTGTGCCAATGCTCGAGCTGGCGGCCGGTGGTCAGCACCATCGGATAGTCGAGGTCGGGCTCCTCGGCGGGCGGCACCAGGCCCGCCGGCACGAACTTGCCGCGGCCGGTGGGGGTCGGGAAGCCCTCGCCGAACACGATGTCGTTGCCGGGCTTGTCGTCGGCATCGACCGGATACGTGACCGAGTTCTCCCGCTCCAGCCGCTCCCAGGTGATGTGGTCGAGGGAGCGCATGGTGAGCTTCATCTCCGCGAACACGTCCTTGGGATGCGCGTAATTCCACGCGCGGCCCAGGCGGCGCGCGATCTCCTGGATGATCCATAAATCCTCGCGGGCCTCGCCGGGCATCGGCAGCGCCACGCGGCCCAATTGAACCTGGCGGTTCGTGTTGGAGACCGTGCCGGTCTTCTCGGGCCAGGCCGAGGCCGGCAGCACCACGTCGGCGTATTTCGCGGTCTCCGTAAGGAAGATGTCCTGCACGACCAGGTGCTCCAGCTTGGCGAGCGCCTCACGGGCATGCTGGACGTCGGGATCCGACATCGCGGGGTTCTCGCCCATGATGTACATGCCGCGGATCACGTCCTCGTGCACAGCGTTCATGATCTCCACCACGGTGAGACCGCGCTTGGGATCGAGCGTGGTGCCCCAGAGCTTCTCGTAAGTGCCGCGGATCTGGGCGTCCTCCACGGATTGGTAATCCGGGAAGAACATCGGTATGAGCCCGGCATCCGAGGCACCCTGCACGTTGTTCTGGCCGCGCAGTGGATGCAGGCCCGTGCCGGGTCGGCCGATCTGGCCCGTCACCAGCGCTAGCGCGATCAGGCAGCGCGTGTTGTCGGTGCCGTGGATGTGCTGGGAGATGCCCATGCCCCAGAAGATGATGGCGGCCTCCGCGCGTGCATAGGTGCGCGCCACCGTGCGGAGCGTCGCGGCATCGATGCCGCAGATCTCCGCCATCTTCTCCGGCGGGAAGTTCTTCACGTTGTCGCGCAGGCGCTCGAAGCCGTCGGTGTGGGCCTGGACGTACTGCTTGTCGTAGAGCCCTTCCTCGATGATGACGTGCAGCATCGCGTTCAGCATCGCGACGTCGCGGCCGGGCTTGAACTGCAGCATGTGGGTGGCGTGGCGCTTCAGCGCCTGGCCGCGCGGATCCATCACGATCAGGGTGGCGCCGCGCTTGACCGCGTTCTTGAAGAAGGTGGCGGCGACCGGATGGTTCTCGGTCGGGTTCGCGCCGATCACCACGATGACGTCGGCATCCTTCGCGGCCATGAAGGGTGCGGTCACCGCGCCCGAGCCGATGCCCTCGAGCAGGCCCGCCACCGACGAGGCGTGGCAGAGCCGCGTGCAGTGATCGACATTGTTGGTGGCGAAGCCGGTCCGCACCAGCTTCTGGAAGAGATAGGCCTCCTCGTTGGAGCCCTTGGCCGAGCCGAAGCCCGCGAGGCCCTTGCCGCCGTGCTGGTCGCGGATGCGCCTCAGGCCCGCCGCCGCCCGGTCGAGCGCCTCGTCCCAGCTCGCCTCACGGAAATGCGTCCAGGGATTGGCGGGATCGATCTCGTCGTTCGGGTCCTTCTTCACGCCGGGCTTGCGGATCATCGGCACCGTCAGGCGCCCGGAATGGCTCACATAGTCGAAGCCGAAGCGGCCTTTTACGCAGAGCCGGTTCTGGTTCGAGGGGCCGTCGCGGCCGTCGACGTAGACGAGCTTGTCGTCCTTGATCTTGTAGGTGATCTGGCAGCCGACGCCGCAATAGGGGCAGACGCTCGCGACCTCGCGGTCGACGCCGTTCGAGTAGTGGTTCGCCTCGTCGACGCGCGTCGCCGGCATGAGGGCGCCGGTCGGGCAAGCCTGCACGCATTCCCCGCAGGCCACACAGGTGCTGTTGCCCATGGGATCGTCGAAATCGAACACGATCTTGGCGCCGTGACCGCGCGCGGCCATGCCGATGACGTCGTTCACCTGCACCTCGCGACAGGCGCGGACGCAGAGATTGCATTGGATGCAGGCATCGAGGTTGACGGCCATCGCGGGATGGCTGCGGTCGGGCGCGGGCTGCGCGCGCGCGGGCAAGCGGCTCTCGGAGACACCGACGCGGTCGGCCCAGAGCCAGAAGCGGGAGTCGGGATCGTGGCTTTGCGCGCGCTCGGGCTGATCGGCGACCAGCAGCTCGAACACCATCCGGCGCGAGAACGTCGCGCGCTCGCTCGCGGTCTTGACCTTCATGCCCGCGGCGGGCTCTCGGATGCAGGAGGCCGCGAGCACGCGCTCGCCCTCGATCTCCACCATGCAGGCGCGACAGTTGCCGTCGGGACGATAGCCGGGCGCGGGGCTGTAGCAGAGATGCGGGATCTCCGTGCCCTTGCGCTGAGCCACCTGCCAGATGGTCTCGCCCGGCCGCGCCTCGACTTCCTCGCCGTCGAGGAAGAAGCGAACCGCGTCTTTCGTCGTGCCCGACCCGTCGCTCATGCGAGATCCTCAGCGAAATGCTTCAGCACCATCTTCACCGGATTCATCGCGGCCTGCCCGAGACCGCAGATCGATGCATCCGTCATCACCTTGGCGAGCTCCTGGAGCAAGGGTCCATCCCATTTGGGGTCCGAGAGCAGCTTGACCACCTTCTCCGTGCCGACGCGGCAGGGCGTGCATTGCCCGCAGCTCTCGTCCTCGAAGAACTTCAGCAGGTTCAAGGTCACGGCCTTCATGTCGTCCTGATCAGAGAGCACGATCACCGCCGCCGAGCCGATGAAGCAGCCATGCGGCTCGAGGGTGCCAAAATCGAGCGGCAGATCGCCCATCGAGGCCGGCAGGATGCCGCCCGAGCAGCCGCCCGGCAGGTAGGCCTTGAATTGATGGCCCTCAGCCATGCCGCCGCAATACTCGTCGATCAGTTCCTTGACCGTGATCCCCGCCGGCGCGAGCTTCATGCCGGGATTTTTCACCCGTCCGGAGACCGAGAAGCTGCGCGGGCCCTTGCGCTCGCGCCGGCCTTGACCGGCGAACCACTGCGGACCCTTCTCCACGATGTCGCGCACCCAGAACAGCGTCTCGACGTTGTTGATCAGCGTGGGGCGGCCGAACAATCCGACCTGCGAGGGATAGGGCGGCTTGTGCCGCGGCAGGCCACGTTTGCCCTCGATGCTCTCGAGCATCGCGGACTCCTCGCCGCAGATATAGGCGCCGGCGCCGCGCCGCAGGTGGATCTCGGTGTGGCGCGCGAGCCCGACCTTTTTGAGAGCCGCGATCTCGTTCTGCAGGATCGCCCGACACTGCGGATATTCGTCGCGCAGATAGATGTAGACCGCCGGCGCCTCCACCGCCCAGGCGCCGATCAGCATGCCCTCGAGGAAGCGGTGCGGATCGGTCTCGAGATAATGCCGGTCCTTGAAGGTGCCGACCTCGCCCTCGTCGGCATTGACCGCCATCAGCCGCGGCTTCGCTTCCTGGCGCACGAAGCGCCACTTGCGGCCGGTCGGGAACCCGGCGCCGCCGAGGCCGCGCAACGCGGAGTCCTCGAGCGCCTTCATGACGTCCTCGACGCTCTTGCCGCCGGCAAGACAAGCCTCAAGGAGCTTGTAGCCGCCCGCCCCACGGTAGGCGTCGAGGCCGGGATATGGGGGCAAATGCGGGTGCGTCTCGCCCTTGGCGGCGGCTTTGGCGACACTCTCGAGAGTGGCGTGCTCGTGGAGCGCGTGGCCGATCGCGACCGCGGGGGCGTTATGGCAACCGCCCATGCAAGGCGCGCGCACCACGCGCACCGTCGATCCGAGCTTCGCCGGCAGCGCCTCGAGCAAGCGCTGCGCGCCCGCGAGCTCGCAGCTCAGGCTGTCGCAAACGCGCACGGTGAGCGCCGGCGGCGCCGGCTCGTCGTCCATCACGATGTCGAAATGCGCGTAGAAGCTCGCGACCTCGTAGACCTCGACCAGCGCCAGCTTCATCTCCTGCGCCAGCGCCGCCAGATGCCGCGCGTGCAGGCAGCGGTATTTGTCCTGAAGCAGATGCAGGTGCTCGATCAGGAGATCGCGCTCGCGCGAGCGGTCGCCGAGCAGCGCCTGCACCTCCGCCAGCGCGTCGGGATCGACCTGCCGGCCTTTGGGCATATCGCGGCCGCGCCGCCCGGAGCCCGGATGGATGCTGCGCTTGGCTTGGGGTGCGGGAGCCGACGTCATCGCTTCAGCACCGTCAGCATGGTGCTGCCGAGGGCGGCGGGGCTATCGGCGACGGCGATGCCGGCGCTCTTCATCGCTTCCATCTTGTGCTGTGCGGTCCCGGCTCCGCCGGAGATGATGGCGCCGGCGTGACCCATGCGGCGGCCGGGCGGCGCGGTGACGCCCGCGATGAAGCCCACGATCGGCTTCTTGACCGTGCTGCGCTTGACGAAGTCCGCGGCGTCTTCCTCGGCGGAGCCGCCGATCTCGCCGATCATGATGATCGATTGGGTCTCCTCGTCCTTGAGGAAGAGCTCGAGCACGTCGATGAAGTTGGTGCCGTTGACGGGATCGCCGCCGATCCCGACGCAGCTGGACTGACCGAGACCCGCCGCGGTCGTCTGCGCCACCGCCTCGTAGGTGAGCGTGCCCGAGCGCGAGACGATGCCGACATGGCCCTTGGTGTGGATGTGGCCGGGCATGATGCCGATCTTGCATTGCTCCGGCGTAATGACGCCCGGACAATTAGGCCCGACGAGCCGGGTCTTGGAGCCCTGGAGCGCGCGCTTCACGATCACCATGTCGAGGATGGGAATGCCCTCGGTGATGCAGACGACGAGCGGCAGCTCGGCGTCGATCGCCTCCAGGATCGCGTCCGCCGCGAAGGGCGGCGGCACGTAGATCGCCGAGGCGGTGGCGCCGGTCTTGGCGACCGCTTGCGCCACGGTATCGAACACCGGCAGATCGAGATGGGTACTGCCGCCTTTTCCGGGCGTCACGCCGCCCACCATCTTGGTGCCGTAGGCGATCGCCTGCTCGGAATGGAACGTGCCCTGCGCGCCGGTGAAGCCCTGGCAGATCACTTTGGTGTCGGCATTGACCAGGATCGACATCAGGCCGCCTCCCTCACTGCCTTGACCACCTTCTCGGCGGCGTCGGCGAGATTGTCCGCGGAGACGATGGGCAGACCGGACTCGGCGAGGATCTTCTTGCCGAGGCGCACGTTGGTCCCTTCCAGGCGGACCACCAGCGGCACGTGCAGGCTCACCTCGCGCGCCGCCGCCACGATGCCCTCGGCGATCACGTCGCAGCGCATGATGCCGCCGAAAATGTTGACCAGGATGCCCTCGACGTTGGGATCGCTCAGGATGAGCTTGAAGGCGGTGGTGACGCGCTCCTTGGTGGCGCCGCCGCCGACATCGAGGAAGTTCGCGGGCTCGCCGCCGCAGAGCTTGATGATGTCCATGGTCGCCATGGCGAGGCCCGCGCCGTTCACCATGCAGCCGATGTTGCCGTCGAGCTTGACGTAATTGAGCTCGTGCTTGGCGGCCTCGACCTCGATCGGGTCCTCCTCGGATTCATCGCGCATCTCCGCGACGTCCTTGTGACGGAAGAGCGCGCTGTCGTCGAAGTTCATCTTGGCATCGAGCGCCATCACCTCGCCGGCGCCGGTGACCACCAGCGGATTGATCTCCACGATCGAGGCGTCGAGGCCCTGGAACGCCTTGTACATCGCCAGCATGAATCTTGTCGCGGCCTGCACCTGCTTGCCCTCGAGGCCGAGTCCGAAGGCGAGCTCGCGAGCGTGGAAGGGCTGCATGCCCGTCACGGGATCGATCGCGACCTTGAGGATCTTCTCGGGATGGGCCGCCGCCACCTCCTCGATCTCCATGCCCCCTTCGGTGGACGCCATCATGGTGACGCGCGACGTCCGCCGGTCGAGCAGCAAACCCAGATAGAGCTCGCGCTTGATGTCGCAGCCCTCCTCGATGTAGACGCGCTTCACCTCGCGGCCCGCGGCACCGGTCTGCTTGGTCACGAGCACGTGGCCCAGCATGGCGGTGGCGCCCGTGCCCACGTCCTCGATGGATTTGACGACCCGCACGCCGCCCTTGCCCTGAGGGTCGTTCTTGAAGCGACCGGCGCCGCGGCCACCCGCGTGGATTTGCGCCTTCACCACCCAGACGGGTCCACCGAGATCCCGTGCCACGCGCTGCGCCTCCTCGGGGGTATAGGCGACGCCACCCCGAGGCACGGCGACCCCGTATTTCTGCAACAGGCTCTTCGCCTGGTACTCGTGGATGTTCATGGGCGGCTTCGGTCCCTCTCGATGCGGCGCGGCGGCCGGGGCTCTGGGCTTACTCCCGGAGCCCCAAAGGCTGCAACCTCGCTCATTTGATCAACCCCGCGCCCCGTGCCCACTTATACTTAGCGCCCAGCACGGCCACCGGAATTTCCGTGGAATAGGCATAGGCGGGAACGCCGTGATCGTACAGGTGCTCCGCCGCCTGCTCGACCTGAATGTCGCCGGCGAGCGAAGCCACGATCGGCTTGACGATGCCCTTGGCCTTCATCTCCTCGACCACCTCCACCACCAGATTCGCGAATACCATGGGCGGCGTGATGATGGTGTGCCAGTAGCCGAGGATGAGCGCGTGGATGCGCGGATCCTCGAGCCCGAGGCGGATGGTGTTCTTGTAGGTGGTGGGCGGCTCGCCGCCGGTGATGTCGACGGGATTGCCGGCGGCGCCGAAGGGCGGGATGAACTTGCGGAAGGCCCGGTCGAGATCGCCCGGCATTTTCATGAGCGAGAGGCCGTTGTCGACGCAGGCGTCCGACAGCAGCACGCCCGAGCCGCCGGCGCCGGTGATGATCACGACATTCTCGCCCTTGGGCGTCGAGAGCACGGGAATGCCGCGCGCGAAGTCCAGCATGTCGCGCAGGGACTTCGCGCGGATCACGCCGGATTGGCGCAGCACGTCGTCGTAGATCTTGTCGTTGCCGGCCAGCGCGCCCGTGTGCGAGCTCGCGGCCCGGGCGCCGAGCGCCGTGCGGCCCGCCTTCAGCATCACCACCGGCTTTTTCCGCGAGACGCGTTTCGCCACCTCAGCGAAGGAGCGCCCATCCTTCAGATCCTCGCAGTGCATGGCGATGATGTGCGTGTTGTCGTCCTGCTCGAAGAAGGTCAGCAGGTCGTCCTCGTCGAGATCGGCCTTGTTGCCGAGGCCGACGATGGCGGAGACACCCATCTTGGCCGAGCGCGAGAAGCCGATGATCGCCATGCCGATGCCGCCGGACTGGGACGAGAGCGCGGCATGGCCCTTCACGTCGTAGGCCGTGCAGAACGTCGCGCACAGGTTCTTCCAGGTGTAGTAGAAGCCGTAGATGTTCGGCCCCATCAGCCGGATGTTGTACTTCCGGCCGATCGCCTGGATCTCCTTCTGGCCCTCGACATTGCCGGTTTCGGCGAAGCCCGAGGGGATCAGCACCGCGCCGGGGATCTGCTTCTCGCCGCACTCGATGAGCGCCTGGGCCACGAACTTGGCGGGGATCGCGAACACCGCGACGTCGATCTCGCCCGGCACCTCCTTGACGCTCTTGTAGGCCTTGAGGCCCAGGATCTCCTCGGCCTTGGGATGGATCGGAAAGATCCGACCTCGGTAGCCGCCGTTGATGAGGTTCTTCATCACGGAGTTGCCGATCTTGCCGTCCTCGGCGGAGGCGCCGATCACCGCCACCGCATCGGGCTTCATGATGCGGTTCATCTGGCGCACGATCTCGTCCTGGCTCGGCCGATAGCGCGCGGGCGCGGGCGCGAAGTCGAGCACGATGCGGACGTCCGCGGCGGTGGCGCCGTTCTTGCGCGCGAAGACGGGATTGAGATCCATCTCCGCTATCTCCGGAAAATCGCTCACCAACTTGGAGACGTTCTGGATGAGCTGGGCCAGCGATTTGCGGTCGACCGCCTCGCCGCCGCGCACGCCCTTCAGGATCTCCGCCGCGGCGACGCCGTCGAGCATCGAAAGCGCGTCCTCGCGCGAGGCGGGGGCCAGGCGAAACGTGATGTCCTTCAGCACCTCCACCAAAATGCCGCCCAGGCCGAAGGCGACCAGCTTGCCGAAGCTCGGGTCGCTGACCGCGCCGATGATGACTTCCTGGCCGCCCGACAGCATCTGCTGCACCTGGACGCCGTCGATCTTGGCCTTCTTGTCGTACTTCTTGGCGTTGGCGAGGATCTTGGCATAGGCCGCCTGCGCCTCGGCCGGCGTCTTGACGCCGACCACCACGCCGCCCGCCTCGGTCTTATGCAGGATGTCCGGCGAGACGATCTTCATGACGACGGGGAAGCCCAGCTTGCGCGCGAGGCTCGCGGCCTGCCTCGCGCTCGTCGCCACGCCCTCCTTCGGCACCGCGATCCCGTAGGCATCACAGATCAGCTTGCCCTCGGGGGCCGTCAGCGCCGTCCGGCCTTCGGCCTTCACCGCCGCAAGCAGGTTGCGGACCGAAGTCTTGTCGTAAGCCATCGAACCGTGCCTTTCGAATTTTTTGTTCTGATTTAGGTCCTGCGTCCTTCGACTCGCTCGCTCCGCTCACGGCTCAGGATGAGGAAAAGTGAGTGAGCCCGCTCAGAATGCCCTTCATCCTGAGCCGCGTCCGCAGGACGCGAGTCGAAGGACGCACGATCGAATGCACGCTCAGATCGCTCCGGCCTTGCGCAGATCCGCCACCGCGGCTTTGTCGTAGCCGAGCTCGGCCAAGATCTCCTCGGTGTGCTCGCCGAGGAGCGGCGAGCGTTTCACCTCGGTGGGGCTGTCTGAGAGCTTGATGGGATTTCCGACGGAGAGATACTTGCCGCGCTTGGGATGATCGACCTCCACCACCGTGCCGGTCGCCCGGAGCGACGGCTCCTCGGCGAGCTCCTTCATGGAGAGGATGGGTCCGCAGGGGATGTCGTACTTGTTCAGGATCTCCATCGCCTCGAACTTGTTCTTGGTCTTGGTCCAATCCTCGATGGTGCCGAAGATCTCCATGAGCCGCGGCAGCCGCGCCTCGGGCTTGGCGTAATCGGGGTGGGTGATCCACTCCTCCTTGCCGATCACCATGCAGATCTTGTCCCAAACCGGCGCTTGGGTGATGAAGTAGATGTAGGCGTTGGGATCCTTCTCCCAGCCCTTGCACTTCAAGATCCAGCCGGGCTGCCCGCCGCCCGAGGCGTTGCCGGCGCGCGGCACCGCCTCGCCGAACTTGCCGTGCGGGTATTGCGGGTACTCCTGCATCACGTGGGTGCGGTCGAGCCGCTGCTGGTCGCGCAGCTTCACCCGGCAGAGGTTGAGCACGCCGTCCTGCATGGCCGCGAGCACCCGCTGTCCGCGGCCCGTGGTGTTGCGCTGATAGAGCGCCGCCACGATGCCGAGCGCCAGGTGCAGGCCGGTGCCGCTGTCGCCGATCTGCGCGCCCGTCACCAGCGGTGGTCCATCGTCGAATCCCGTGGTGGAGGCGGAGCCGCCCGCGCATTGCGCGACGTTCTCGTAGACCTTGCAATCCTCGTAGGGGCCGGGGCCGAAGCCCTTGACCGAGGCCACGATCATCCGGGGATTGAGCTCCTGGATGCGCTCCCAGGTGAAGCCCATGCGGTCGAGCACGCCCGGCGCGAAATTCTCCACCAGCACGTCGCAACGCTTGACCAGCCTCTCCAGCACCGCCTTGCCGTTGGGGTTTTTGGCGTCGAGCGTGATCGAGCGCTTGTTGTGGTTCAGCATGGTGAAGTAGAGGCTGTCCACGTCGGGGATGTCGCGCAGCTGGCCGCGGGTGATGTCGCCCACGCCCGCGCGCTCCACCTTGACGACGTCCGCGCCGAGCCAGGCCAGCAGCTGCGTGCAGGTCGGCCCCGACTGCACGTGGGTGAAGTCGAGGATGCGGACGCCCTCTAATGCCTTGCCCATTTTCCTCTCCGAAATTCCGTCTTTGCGTTTCTGTGATCCCTTGTCGGCCGCCGTCACCTCGTGCTGCGCCGCATGCCCGCAGATGTCCTATTTCTTGCGCAGCACGCTTTGAGGATTGAGGTTGCCGATACGGCCGCTCTCGCTGCCCGCAGCCGGGTCGATCACCGCGTTGATCAGGGTGGGTTTGCCCGAGTCCATGGCCGCTTCGACGGCCCGCTTCAGCTCGTCGGGCGTTTCGGCCTGCACGCCCACGCCACCGAACGCCTCGATGAGCTTGTCGTACCGCGAGCCCTTGACGAAGACGGTCGTCGCAGGATCCGACCCGCCGCCCGAGTTGACGTCGGTTCCGCGGTAGATGCCGCCATTGTTGAAGACGACAATGCAGACCGGAAGGTTGTAACGGCAAACCGTCTCTACCTCCATGCCGCAGAAGCCGAAGGCGCTGTCGCCTTCGACCGCGAGCACGGGCTTGCCGGTTTCGACGGCTGCGGCAATGGCCTGGCCCATGCCGATGCCCATCACGCCCCAGGTGCCGACGTCCAGGCGCTTGCGCGGCTTGTACATGTCGATGACGCCGCGCGCGAGGTCGAGCGTGTTGGCGCCTTCGTTGACGAGGATCGCATCCGGCCGCTCCTTGATGACGGTGCGCAAGGCACCCAGCGCGCCGTGATAGTCCATCGGCGAGTTGTTGTTCATCAGGCGCGGCGCCATCTTGGCGACGTTCTCTTCGCGCTTCGTCTTGACGGCGTTGGTCCACTCGGCCGGCGCCGCCGGCCAGTTGCCGCCCATGCCCTCGATCAGGGCGGTGACGCAGGAACCGATATCGCCCACAACCGGGGCGGCGATTTCCACGTTGCTGTCCATTTCCTTGGGCTCGATGTCGATCTGGATGAACGTCTTCGGGGCCTCGCCCCAGGTCTTGCCCTTGCCATGCGACAAGAGCCAGTTGAGGCGGGCGCCGATCATCATCACGACGTCGGAATCCTTCAATACGGTGGAGCGCGCGGCGCCGGCGCACTGCGGATGCGTATCAGGCAACAGGCCCTTGGCCATGCTCATCGGCAGGAAAGGAGCGCCGCTCTTCTCGACCAGCGTCTTGATCGCCTCATCGGCCTGCGCATAGGCCGCGCCCTTGCCAAGGATGATCAGCGGGCGCTTGGCGGCTTTGAGCACATCGAGCGCGCGCTTGATCGCGGCCGGCGCCGGGATCTGGGCCGGCGCCGCGTCGATCACCTTCACCAGCGACTTCTTGCCGGCGTCCGCATTCATGACCTGGCCGAACAGTTTGGCCGGCAGATCGAGATAGACGCCGCCTGGCCGCCCCGAGACGGCGGCGCGGATCGCGCGCGCAAGGCCGATGCCGATGTCGGCGGCATGCAGCACGCGGAATGCCGCCTTGCAGAGCGGCTTGGCGATGGCGAGCTGGTCCATCTCCTCATAGTCGCCCTGCTGCAGGTCGACGATCTCGCGCTCGGACGAGCCCGAGATCAGGATCATCGGGAAACAGTTGGTCGTGGCGTGGGCAAGGGCCGTCAGACCATTGAGGAAGCCGGGCGCGGACACCGTGAGGCAAACGCCGGGCTTCTTGGTCAGGAAGCCGGCGATGGCGGCCGCGTAGCCGGCATTCTGCTCGTGGCGGAACGAGAGCACGCGGATGCCCGCGGCCTGCGCCATGCGGCCGAAATCCGTGATCGGGATGCCGGGCACACCGTAGATCGTGGTCAGGCCGTTGAGCTTGAGCGCGCCGATGACAAGGTGGAAGCCGTCGGTCAGCTCCTGCGCCTCGTCCGCCGTGGCCCTCGCCTGCTCCTTGAGCGTCGTGGCTTGCGTCATCAGGGCTGTTTCTCCCTCG
>DASZHJ010000422.1:0-3433 GCA_035938015.1 Allostellaceae bacterium | reverse complement strand
TGTTGGGCGTCGAGGGCAATTTCGGCGAGCAGCTCGGTTTGACCAAGGACTGGGCGGTGCGCATCGTCAAGCAGGTCGGCAACTACGGCGAAGTATTCGAGCGCAATGTGGGAACGGGCTCGAAGCTCGGGATCAGCCGCGGCATCAACCGGCTCTGGACCAAGGGCGGCATCCAGTACGCGCCGCCGGTCCGATGAGTTTGCGATCGACGTGGTCCGCAGCCGACCTATGCCCACGGATGTCGTGTCCGCGAAAGCGGGCATCCGATAACGCGCCTCGTTGCGGTGAGAAACACCTATATGGGTGATTATTGGATCGTCCGCCGGCGCGGATGGTGACGGCGACACGGACAGGCGATTCGCGTGTCAATCCAAATCGAGCGTGCTTCGGCCCCGCCGCGGGTTGCCATCTACAACCGCCCGAAGATCCGCGCCGTCTTCTATCAGCTCGTCTTGCTGGCGGCGCTGGTGTGGCTCGGCGTTGAAATCGCGCTCAACGCCAAGGCCAATCTCGACGCGCAAAAAATCACCAGCGGCTTCGGCTTCCTCGACAACACGGCGGGCTTCGGCATCAACCAGTCGCTCATTCCGTACAACGAATCGGACACCTACGCCCGCGTGTTCTTCGTCGGCCTTCTCAACACGCTGCTGGTCGCCGCGATCGGCATCGTGCTCGCGACCATCCTCGGCTTCCTCGTCGGCCTCGGGCGGCTGTCACGCAATTGGCTCGTTGCGCGGCTAGCGGGGGGTTATGTCGAGCTGATCCGCAACCTGCCGCTCCTGTTCCAGCTCCTGTTTTGGTATCTCGCCGTGCTGGGCACGCTGCCTGGACCACGCCAAAGCATCTCGCTGTTCGGCGAGATCTTCCTCAACAACCGCGGCATGATCGTGCCCGCGCCGGTGGTGGGCGAGGGGACCGGCGCGGTCATCGCCGTCTTCGCCTTGAGCGTGATCGCGACGCTCGCGCTCCGGGTTTGGGCCAAGCGCCGCCAGATGCGCACCGGCCGACAAATCCCACTGTTCTGGGCCGGCCTGGCGCTCGTCGTCGGGCCGCCGCTCGCCGCGCTCATCGCCATGGGATTTCCGATTCGCTTCGAGAGCCCCGAGCTTCGCGGCTTCAACTTTGTCGGCGGAGTTCGGCTGCTGCCCGAATTCATCGCGCTTCTGGTCGCGCTGACCACCTATACCGCGGCGTTCATCGCCGAGGTCGTGCGCGCCGGCGTGCTTGCCGTCCCGCGTGGACAGACCGAGGCGGCGTTTGCGCTCGGGCTGCGGCGAGGGTTGGCGCTGCGCCTCATCGTCCTGCCGCAGGCGCTGCGCGTGATCGTGCCGCCGCTCACCAACCAGTATCTCAACCTCACGAAGAATTCCTCGCTCGCGGTCGCGGTCGGCTATCCCGATCTGTTCGCGGTCTTCGCCGGCACCGCCCTGCACCAGACCGGCCAAGCAATCGAGATCATCGCCATCACCATGACGGTCTATCTCGCCATTTCGCTCATCACCAGCGCGCTGATGAACTGGTACAACGCCCGCATTCAGGTGGCGGAACGCTGATGGCGCTCGACGCGCAATCGTCCTACATCCGCCGCGCCGTGGTCGAGCCCGAGCCGCCGCCGGCAAGCGCGGCCGCGCTGGAGCGCACGCGCGCGCGGCTGTTCGATGGCCCCTTCAACACCGCGCTGACGCTCGTGAGCATCCTCATCATCGTCGCGCTGGCGTGGCCGACGGTGAAGTTTCTGTTCATCGACGCGGTCTGGACGGGATCGAGCCGCCTCGATTGCCTCTCCGAAACGGTGGGCCGCGAGGTCGGCGCCTGCTGGCCGTTCATCAAGGCCAAGTTCACCCAATTCATGTACGGCTTCTACCCGGCGAGCCAACAGTGGCGGGTCGATGTCACCTACGCGCTCGGCGCGATCCTGCTCGTCCCTTTGCTCATTCCTGGCGTGCCGGGGAAGGGCCTCAACGCGATCCTGTTCTTCGGCGTCTTTCCGCTCGTCGCCTTCTTCCTGCTCGTCGGCGATGTTTTCGGCTTGCCGCACGTGGAGACGCGCCTCTGGGGCGGCCTTCTCGTCACGCTCGTGATCTCGTTCACCGGCATCATTTTCTCGCTGCCGCTCGGCATCTTGCTCGCGCTGGGGCGGCGCTCGCAGTTGCCCATCGTGCGCACGGTCAGCGTCATTTTCATCGAGTTCTGGCGCGGCGTCCCGCTGATTACCGTACTGTTCTTCGCGACCTATATGCTGCCGCTCTTCCTGCCGGACGATTGGAGGATCGACGCGCTCGCCCGCGTGCTGATCGGGGTCGTGCTGTTTGCGGGAGCCTACATGGCGGAAGTCGTGCGCGGCGGCCTGCAGGCGATCCCGCGCGGCCAGTTCGAGGGCGCGATGGCGCTCGGGCTCGGCTATTGGCGGATGATGGGCCTCGTCGTCCTGCCGCAGGCGTTGCGGCTGGTCATCCCCGGCATCGTCAATTCCTTCATCGCACTATTCAAGGATACGACGCTGGTGCTGATCGTCGCGATCTTCGATCTCCTGGGACAATTGCGCGCGGCCTTTGCCGACCCGACCTGGGCGACGCCGGTGACGCTGTTCACCGGCTTCGCGTTCGCAGGAATGATCTATTTTGTCGTCAGCTTCGGGATGTCGCGCTATGCATTGTTCACGGAGCGGCGCTTGAGCACCGAGCGCCCGCGTTGAGAGATGGTCGAGAGCTTGGGCGAGAACGACCGAAAACGAACGCCGAACGAGCCTGCTCGGAACGCCGTGCTCGACATGCGCACGACGAAGAACGAGGTTGCGATCGAGATCATCGACCTCAACAAATGGTTCGGCGCCTTCCACGTGCTGCGCGACATCGACCTCAAGGTCATGCGCGGGGAGCGCATCGTCGTGTGCGGTCCCTCGGGCAGCGGCAAGTCGACGCTGCTGCGCTGCATCAACCGCATCGAGGACTGGCAACGCGGTCGCCTCATCGTCGACGGCACGGAGCTCACCGAGGATCTCAAGACCATCGACGAGGTGCGCGGCGAGGTCGGGATGGTGTTCCAGCAGTTCAACCTGTTTCCGCATTTGACCGTGCTCGAGAACTGCACGCTCGCCCCGATCTGGGTGCGCAAGATGCCGAAGATGGAGGCCGATGAGATCGCGCGGCATTACCTGCGGCGGGTTCGCATTCCGGAACAGGCCGACAAATATCCGGCCCAGCTCTCCGGCGGCCAGCAGCAGCGGGTGGCGATCGCGCGGGCGCTGTGCATGCAGCCGAAAATCATGCTGTTCGACGAGCCGACGTCGGCGCTCGATCCGGAAATGGTCAAGGAGGTGCTCGATACCATGGTCGGCCTCGCGCTCGACGGCATGACCATGGTGGTGGTGAGCCACGAGATGGGATTTGCCCGTCAGGTCGCGAACCGCATGGTGCTGCTCGATGCCGGCCAG
>DASZHJ010000421.1:0-8343 GCA_035938015.1 Allostellaceae bacterium | reverse complement strand
TTGGCTTAAGTCGCCGCGCACTCAAATCCCTACATAAGCTTGCCGCACGCCGTCGTTTGCCAGCAGCTCCGCGCCCGTACCGCTCAGGACGATGCGGCCATTCTCCAGGACATAGCCCCGGTGAGCGAGCGCCAGGGACTGCGCGACGTTCTGCTCGACCAGCACGATGGTGAGGCCGGCGTCACGGTTGAGGCTGTCGATCACGCCGAACATCTCGTCGACCACCACCGGCGCCAAGCCGAGCGAGGGCTCGTCGAGCAGGATGAGGCGCGGCTCGCCCATCAGGCAGCGGCCGATCGCCAACATCTGCTGCTCGCCGCCCGAGAGCGTGCCGGCGGTCTGGCGCTGGCGCTCGGCGAGGCGTGGAAAGAGCGCCACGACGCGCTCGAGGTTCTGCCGGAGGCGCGCGCGGGCGCGCGGGATCGCCGCGCCCATCTCGAGGTTCTCGCGCACGGTCATGCCGGCGAATATCTGCCGGCCTTCGGGCACCTGGCCGATGCCAAGGTCGCAGAGGCGATAGGTGGGCTCGCCGAGGATGCTCCTGCCCTCGAAGGCAATGGCGCCGCGCGCCGGCCGGTGCATGCCGCTCACGGCGCGAATCAGCGAGGTCTTGCCGGCGCCGTTGGCGCCCACGATGGCCACGATCTCGCGCTCGCCAACCTCGAGCGAGACGCCGTCGAGCGCCTGGGCATCGCCATAAAAGAGATCGAGCTCGCTCACCGAAAGCATCAGGTGCCTGCTCCCGCACGCGCGCCGCCGAGATAGCACTCCAGGACCTGGGGATCACGGGCAACGGCTGCCGGCGCGCCCTCGGCGATCTTTTGGCCGTGATGCACCACGACGACGCGGTCGGAGAGCGCCATCACCGCGCGCATGACGTGCTCGGTGAGCAGGATGGTGATGCCGGTCTCGCGCACCAGGGCGCGAAATTCGGCCACCATGGCGTCGATCTCCGCCGGACGCAGGCCCGCCATCACCTCGTCGAGCAGCAGCAGCCTGGGCTCTGTCGCGAGCGCGCGTGCGGTCTCCAGACGCTTGCGCTCGGGGAGCGTCAGGCTCGCCGCCGGCGCGTGGGATTTCTCGGCGAGACCGAACCGCGCCAGTAAGGCTTCGGCCGCGGCCTGCGCGGCGCGCAGGGAGGCGGCGCGCTTCAAGGCACCGACGATCACGTTCTCCACGACCGTGAGCGCGCCGAACGGTTTCACCAGCTGGAAAGTGCGGGCGATGCCGGCATCGCAAACCTGGTGCGGCCGCAATCCCGTGATGTCGCGGCCGCCGAAGCGGACGCGGCCGGCCTCCGGGCGGAACACGCCCGCGATCACGTTGAAGATCGTGGTCTTGCCGGCGCCGTTCGGGCCGATCAGTGCGACGATGCCACCCTCCGGCACCTCGAAGCTGACGCCGTCCACCGCTTGCAGACCGCGGAAACGCTTGGAGATTGCCTCGACCGCGAGCAGGGGCGACGCGCTCATGGACCGGGCTCCCGCGCCGTCAGGCCGAGCCGCTCGGCGAGCCAGGGCCAGAGTCCGCCGGGCCGTAGCACCACGATCGCCAGCAGCACCGCGCCATAGCACCACTGCTTGATGCCGTCGACATGGACCACCGATGTCAGCGTCGTCATGGCCTCGCCGAGCACCGTCAGCACGAAAGCGCCGACCAGCGGTCCACCGAGCGTGCCGAGGCCACCCACGATCGGCGCCGACATAAGCTCGACGGAGTTGCCGATGGCGAACACGCTGCTGGGGTAGAGGTTGTTGTAATAGAACGCCTCGATGGCACCGGCGATCGCCGTCATGGCGGCGGAGAGCGCGACCGCCGCCAGCTTGTACCGGAAGCTGTTAATGCCGAGCGCCTCGGCGGCGTCCTGGTCCTCGCGGATCGCCTGCCAACGGAACCCGATGCGTCCGCGGATCAGCGCGCGCGATAGCGTGAGCGCCGCTGCCACCAGCGCCAGCATCAGGTAGTAGAACATCGTGGGGGGACCGCGCAGGTTGACGAGATCCACCTGCGTCAGGCTCTTCACCGGGAGGAATAAGCCGCTGGAGGCGCCGACCCAGCCGAAATGATCGAACAGAATGCGCGTGAACTCGGCGAAGGCGATGGTGAGTAGCGCGAAATAGACGCCGGTCAGACCGAACCGGAAACTGAGCGCTCCGATCACGGTGCCCACGAGGCTCGCCACCGCCATGCCGGCGAGCATGCCGAGCCAGGGTGGCAGCCCGTAATCGACGAACAGCGCCGCCGCGGTATAGGCGCCGAGGCCGACATAGAGCGCGTGGCCGATCGAGAGCAATCCGACATAGCCCATCATGATGTTCCAGGCCTGACCCAGATAGGCCGCGAACAGCACCAGCAGCATGACGGAAACCACGTAATTGCTGGCGACCAGCGGCAACGCCAGCAGGCCTGTCGCCAGCACCGCGAGCGCTAGGGAGGCGCGCCGTGGCAATCCCGCAGACGGCGCCGCGAGGTTCATGCCGCGCGCCCGAGCAAGCCTTGGGGCCGCACCAGCAGCACCAGGATCAGCAGGCCGAAGCTGAACATGCTCTTGAGCGATGGATCGATGAAGAAACCCGCGAGCGCCTCGGAGACGCCGACCAGCAATCCTCCGAGGAGCGCGCCCGGCATGCTGCCGAGCCCGCCAAGGATCACGATGATGAAGGCAAGGAGCGTGTAATCGGTCGCGAGATAGGGCTGCACGTCCACGAACAGCAGCAGCAAACAACCCGCGGCTCCGACGCAGGCGGCGCCGAGCCCGAAGGTGACGGCGTAGAGCCGTTTGACGTCGAGGCCGACGACCTGTGCGCCCAGCTGATTGTCGGCGCAAGCACGGATCGCCTTCCCGGTACGGCTCAGCGTGAAGAAGGCCCAGAGGCCGGCGACCCCGACGCACGCGCCCGCGGCGGCCACCACTCGCACCTTGTCCAACAGCAGTCCGCCGAGCTCGAAGCTGTCGAAGGCGTAGCCGACCTGCGCGTTGCGCGCGTCGGGCCCGAAGATCATCAGGGTGCTGCTGGTGAAGAGTATGCTGATGGCAAGCAGCACCAGGAACTGATTGTAGTGCGGCCGGTCGATCAGCCGGTTGATCAGGCCGCGCTGCAGCAGATAGCCCATGGCGAACAGCAGCGCCGCGACCGGCGGCAAAGCCAGCAACGGGTCGATGCCCCAGCGCGCGTTGAGCACGATGGCGACATACATGCCCGCCACCATCATCTCGCCATGTGCGAAGTTGACGACCCGGATCACGCCGAAGATCACGGAAAGCCCGAGCGCCATCAGCCCATAGATCGCCCCCGTCAGCAGCCCCGCGACCAGAATGTTGAGGTCGAGCATCTCGGTGGGGCTGCTCGACAACGAAAGCGATCGCTGACCTAAACCCGCTTGTCCCAGCCGGGCATCGGAAAGACCGGCTTCGCCTCGGCGACGTCGGTGGGCAGGACGACCGTCGGCTTGTTGCCGAGGATCTGCACGGAGGCGGAGTGCAGATCGACGTTCTGGCCTTTCTCGTTGAACCGGATGGTGCCGCCGATCATGGGGCGATCGGAGATGTTGGTGGCCTTGAGCGCCCCGACCAATGCTTCGGGCTTGGTGGAGCCCGCGCGTTTGGCGGCATCGGCACAGACCAGGATGCCCTCGAACGAGAAACCGACGTCCAGCTCGAAATCCTGATCGGGATAGGTTTTGGTAAAGGCCGCTTCCAACGCTTGCGCAAGCGGTTGCTTGGGGTCGAACCACGGCACGTTGGAGATGACGTATTCGGCGTATTTGCCCAGCACCGTGCGGAACTGCCGCTCGTACATGCCGGGGCTGCCCGGCGAGATGATGCCCATGGGCTCGTATTTCTGCTTGACCATCTCGCGGACCATCAGGATGGGGTCGTTCGACCGGGTCACCGCGATATGCAGGTCCGCCTTGGCGGCCTTTGCCTTGGCGACCTCGATGGAAAGATCGCGCGCCTGAGGGTCATAGGCGATGGTCTCCACGATCGTGAAAGGCAAGTTGAGCTTCGGCATGAGCGCGTTGATGCCCTTCAGCATCGACATGCCGAAGGTGTCGTTCGCGTGCATGAGGACGGCGGTCTTGGGCGAAACGCCCGTCGCCTTGAAAAGCTCGTTGAAGAGCGAGAGCCCGCTGGTTCCCAGCATGATGCTGGTGGGGAAATTACGGAAGGTGAACCTGTAGCCCTGCTCGGTGATCGCGGGATCGGCGCCGATGTTGATCACGAAGGGGACGCCGTTCTGCTCGCAGACTTGGGCGATCGCGGCGGTGGCGCCCGACTCGAAGGCGCCGGTCAGGATATGAGCGCCGTCGCGGATTAGTTTTTCCGCCTGGGTGCGCGCGACGTCGGGCTTCGACTCGGTGTCGGCGTTCATGAGCTCGACGGCGTAGCCCATGTCCTTGAGGATCGGCACTGCGAGGTCGCAACCGCGCTGGCACTGCTGGCCGATGAGCGCAAGGAAACCCGAGCGCGGCAACAGCACGCCCACTTTGAGCGCCGTCGTCTGCGCGCGGGCGATCGGAAACGGTCCTGCGGCCGCGAGCGCACCCAGCGCGGCAACGCTCAAGCCCAAGCGACGGCGGGTTAAGCGGCTGGCCATGGCGTCCTCCCCGGGGTGATTGGGGCAACCTTAGCCGGCGCCGCGCGCGCCATCAAACGCGTCGGCGCTGCAAGCGAGCGATCGTGGCGACCCAGGGTTGCCTTCGCCCCCGGCCTCTCTAGACTGCCGCCGTCGCGTCTGACGGACGGAGCCCATGTCTCGGCAAGATCTTTTCTCGCCCATCGAGCCCTATGCCACGGGCATGCTGCCGCTTGATCCGCCACACACGATGTATTGGGAGCAATGCGGCAACCCCGAGGGTCCCGCGGTCGTGTTCCTGCACGGCGGCCCCGGCGCCGGCGCGACGCCGACCCACCGCCGCTTCTTCGATCCCGCGCACTACCGCATCGTAATCTTCGATCAACGCGGCGCCGGCCGGTCGACGCCGTTGGGCACGCTGGTCAACAATTCGACTGCGGATCTGGTCGCCGACATCGAGCGCTTGCGCCGGCATCTCGGGATCGAGCGTTGGATCGTGTTCGGGGGCTCCTGGGGCTCGACCCTGGCGCTCGCTTATGCCGAGCAGCATCCCGATCGCGTGCGGGCGCTGGTGCTGCGTGGCATTTTCCTCTGCCGGCGATCGGAGATCGACTGGTTCCTTTACGGCATCCGCGCGATTTTCCCGGAGCCGTGGCGCGCGTTCGCTGGGTTTCTGCCGGAGGCGGAGCGGGGCGATTTGCTCGGGAACTATTATCGGCGGCTCACTCACGCCGATCCCGCCATTCACATGCCCGCGGCGCGCG
This sequence comes from Allostellaceae bacterium, assembly GCA_035938015.1. Classification (GTDB taxonomy): domain Bacteria; phylum Pseudomonadota; class Alphaproteobacteria; order ATCC43930; family CGMCC-115725; genus DASZHJ01. The sequence goes on along the minus strand of DASZHJ010000421.1, from coordinate 3,002 downwards.
CCTGGAGCGCTTACGAGGGCGCCTGCTCGACGCTTCTGCCGAGCCCGGACACGGTCGCGGCCTTCGGCGAGGATCGCATGGCCTTGGGATTGTCGCGGATCGAGGCGCATTACTTCACGCACAACCTCTATACGCCCGAGACCGACCTCGTCTCGCATCTCGGCCCCGTCCGCGGCCTTCCCGCGACCATCATCCAGGGCCGTTACGACATGGTCTGCCCGATCATGAACGCCGACGAGCTCACCCGCGCCTGGCCCGAGGCGGAGTACATCGTGGTGCCCGATGCCGGTCATTCCGCCATGGAGCCGGGCATCCGCAGCCGGCTGGTCGCCGTCATGGAGCGCTTGAAGCGCTTGCCGTAACCCGCTCGAACGCTAAGATGCGGGCCGGTTTTGGATGGTGCGGGGGAGTGTATGGCCTCGAGCAGGGGACGGGCCGCGATCGTGGTGGTCATGCTCGGGCTGTTCCCAGCGCTCGCTCTCGCGCCTCGCGCGGCGCGGGCCGATGATCCCAGCTACATCGCCGCGGGCGCCGGCGTCTACGACGTTCTGCACAACTTCACCGCCGCGCAGGGCCGGCTCGAGTTCCGCTTCGCCGATCGTTTCCTCTTCATCAAGCCCATGCTGGGCGTGCTCTTCACCAGCAAGGGCTCGGTCATGGGTTATGGCGGCATTCGGATCGATCTCTATCTGGGCTCCCATTTCGTGGTGACACCCAATGGGGCGGTGGGCGGCTTTTACCGCGGGAACGGCAAGAATCTGGGGTCGACCATCGAGTTCAAGACCGGCGCGGAGTTCGCCTATCGGTTCGAGGATCATTCGCGGCTCGGGTTGCAGTTCGACCACATCTCGAACGCCGGCATCGGCAAGCGCAATCCCGGGACGGAGTCCTTGGTGCTGTTCTGGTCCTTCCCGATCGGCGCGATGAAGCGCTGAGCGCAGGGGCGCGGTCGCGTCTGTATTGACCGTGTCATGGTTTTCAGCGTTTGGTGGGACCGGGCAAGGCCTGTCGGGGGGACGGCTATGGCGTGGCACGCAGTCGGAATAGCATTGGCGATGGCGCTGGCGGCGCTGGGGACCGCGCAGGGGGTGCGCGCGCAGAATACCGATCCCTATACCGCCGAATACTGCGAGCCCGATCCGCAGACCAAGCTGCTCTACACCAACCGCGCCTATCTCATCCTGCCGAAGGCGCCGGAGACGCCGCCGCTCTACTTCTCCTACAAGATCCTGGAGACCGGAAAATTCGTGCAACGGCGCGGTCAGTTCCTGTTCGACGACGGCGACGACCGCTGGAAGCTCGACTCCAATCCGGACGCGCTTCGGCTGTTCTGGCCGCTGAGGCCCGAGAAGAGGCTTGAGCTCGACCGCGTCGACCGCAACACCGGTGCGCACGCGCAAGTGAGCTTCGTGGTGCTGGGCCTGGAGCCGCTCGAAGTCAACCATGTGCCGTACAAAAGCTGGAAGATCCGCCGGCTCGACACCGCCGAGGGCAGCAAGAGCACCATCCAGTTCCTCTGGTACGCACCGCAGCTCTGCACTCTCGCGGCATTCACGGACTCGCAGCAGCGCACGGTGCGTCTCCTGCGCGTGCTGAAGCCGGGCGACGCCGACTACGACCGCGAGCTCGTGCGCAAGAACCGTCGGCTCTATTTCGCCGATACCGGCGAGATGGTGAAGTAGCGGGCTATTTCGCCATCGCCCGCTTGTAATAGCTGAGATCGTAGTACTTCGCGGGCTCGGTGAGCGTCTTCTTCGGCTGGCCGTATTGCGAGCGGAGCGCCAGCACGGTCTTGATGCCGGCGACGTCGAGCTTGGCCTGCTTGAAGAGGCCGCCCTTGGGCGCCAGCAGCACGCCATAGGTTTGCTCGGCGAGCTCGGGGGTCATGGTGTTGATATTCTTGCGCAGGATCGCGATCGCCTCGTCCTTGTTGGCGGGGACATAGAGCCAGTCGAGGCCGGCGACGTAACCGCGGATATAGCCGACGAGCTCGCTCTCATGCGCCTTGGCCCAGGAGCGCTGCACCGCCGCCACCAGGCCCTGATAATGGCCGAAGACTGCGATGGCCGAGCGCAGGTCGTGATAGCCCTTGGCCTCGGCGATCAACTCAAAGGGCGTAAACAGCAGCGTCGCGCTCTGTTCTTTCTTCATCAGCGCCTCGAAACGCTGCAGGCCACCGCCCGCCATCGCGAGGCTATAGTCGCGGCCGTCCTTGAGGCCGGCCTTCTCCATCAGCTTGAGCAGGACGAAGGCATAGCCCGTGGTGCGCGCGTCGACCGAGAGCGTCTTGCCGCGGAGGTCCTTGATGTCGGCGATTTCCGGCACCGACACCAGGTGCAGGAACCCGTTGTCGCTGCCCATGACCGCGACCAGGTCGGGCTTCGCGTTGGTCTGCGCCTCGCCTTGGCCTTCGTCGTAGGCAATCGGGTTGTCGATCGCGGTCATGGCGATGTCGAACTTGCCCTCGATGGTGTTGCCGAGCTGGAAGTTGGCGCTCGGCGTCGGCGTCAGGTGCACGGCGACGCCGTTCTTCTCGAAGAAGCCCTTCTCCTGCGCCACCCAGATCGGCCAATTGCTGCCGCCGGGAAACACGATGACCTCGAGCGGCTTTGTGGCCTGCGCCCGTGCTGCGAAGGGTGTGAGTGCGAGAAGCGTGACGATGGCGAGCGCGATTCGTCCGAGTGATGTCATGTTGCTGCCCTCCCACAGCGCGTCCTTCGACTCGCCGCCCAAGAGCGGCGGCTCAGGATGAGGAATAATCTTAATGCCAAACCAAATGGTCCTCATCCTGAGCCGTGAGCGCAGCGAGCGAGTCGAAGGACGCATTCTGTCGATGCAAGCGGAACCTGCTCAGATCGCCCTCTTGCCCCGGAGTTCCTGCTCGTAGGCGCCGAGTGTGACGCCGATCAGCTCGGCGATCTCGTCGACCTCCGCGGCGGTCACGATGAGCGGCGGAGTCACCATCAGCCATTCGCCGTATTTGCCGTTGGCCGTGCGGCGGG
>DASZHJ010000420.1:0-2679 GCA_035938015.1 Allostellaceae bacterium | reverse complement strand
GCCAGCTGTGCTTGAAGCGTCTTCTCCTTGCGTTTTTGTGGCGTGAGATCAAGCGGTGTGTAACGGTCCCCGATGGGAATCCCGAGCAGATCGGCGAACAGAGGCACCGCGGCAGTGAGGTCATTGGTGCCTTCCGCAAGGAGCGCTTCCAGCTTTTGCAGCCTTTCTGCGGCAGTGTCATTGCGGCGCAAGTTTGCGGCGCGTTCGAGCTGGGCGATGCTCGGATGAAGGGCGCTGTCCTGGTGATGCGGTGAACAGAAATAGCGTAACCGCGTGTGCGGCTCGCTGCTGAGGCTTTCCACGACGGTCTCAGTGATACGCGACTTGCCGATACCGGGTTCACCCGAGATCAGCACCACGCAGCCGTCGCCGCGCTTCGCCTGCTCCCAGCGTCGGAGGAGGAGACCAAGTTCCTCCTCGCGTCCGACCAGCGAAGTGGTCGCTGTACGCAAAGCTTCGAAGCGGCTCTCCACCGTACTTGGGCGCATCACCTCGTAGGCTTGCACCCGATTGGCAAAGCCCTTCGCCTCGACGCCGCCGAGATCACGGTACTCAAAGAGACCGCCGAGCAAACGGTGGGTGGTTGTGTCGACGGCGATCGTGCCAGGTGTCGCCGCCGCTTGCAGCCGCGCCGCCAGATTCGGCGTCTCGCCCACCACGCCCCGTTCCTGAGCGTCCCCGGACCCTATCAGATCACCAACGATCACCACGCCGGTGCCAATGCCGATTCGAGCTTGGAGCGGCTCGACGCGGCTTATCCTGCCAACCTCCTCAATGAGAGCTAGCCCGCCACGCACCGCACGCTCAGCGTCGTCTTCATGGGCTTGGGGATAGCCGAAGTACACGAGCACTCCGTCACCCATGTACTTTGCAACATAGCCCCCGAACCGTTTCACGGTCTCCGCTACACACGTTTGGTAGGCGGAAATGACCTCGCGTAGGTCTTCCGGGTCCATGCGCGAGGAGAGGGCAGTCGAACCGACGAGGTCCGAAAACATCACCGTGACTTGACGGCGCTCCGCGGCGTCGCGCGGTCTCGCGGTTGAGCTAGCCTCCGGCGAAGCGGCGGTTTTTTGAGCAGCAACTTTCCCGCCATCAACCAGCCCGGCGATCGCACGCAGGATTTTGCGACGATCGCCGAGAACAACACCCATTTTCTCCAGATCCTGATCAGTGAGATCGGGAAGTACGGAGAAATCGATGCGATTCTCGGCAAAGCGCTGTGCGTACTCGGACATGCCGAGCTTATCGAGCCAGTTCGCAATCTCCTGCACTGCGGCGCACCCTCTCACGCACCATGTGATGCTGCCGGGCAAAGATATCCGATTGAAGGGCTTTAGCCCATTTGTAAGTCTGAGACGGCGCGCAACGCCGTTTAGCGAGCCGCCAATGCGCTTTTCCGAGCCGGATGCACCCAACGACCGCGAACTATTAAAACGCACCAGCGGGCGCCGAGGGAACGGCTTTCAAGGCGCCCTGGGGTGTGCCGAACGGGAGTAGACCACACAGGAAGCGTGAGTTGGGCGGGACCCCCCTGACGTCCGCTTGCCCCGATATAGCGAGCGCTCGACTCGCTCTTTGGCTTAGCCGCCTTGGGGAGTGAAATTGCGTCGCTCGCAAGAACGGATCGTCTAGACCACCTGGTTCAGCAGCTCGGTCTCGCCGCGCCCGAGCCGCGCGAGGTTCTCCTGCATGATCGCGAGCACATTGTCCTCGTAGCGGCAGGTCTCGCCTGCGGTATGTGGCGTGATGAGCACGTGCTCCATGGCCCACAGCGGCGAGGCTGCGGGCAGCGGTTCCCCGACCATGACGTCGAGCGCGGCGCCCCTGATCTGCCGTCGTGTGAGCGCGTCGACGAGCGCCGGCTCATCGACTACGCGCCCGCGCGCCGCGTTGAGAAGATACGCGGACGGCTTCATGCGGCCGAGCGCATCGGCATCGATCAGCCTTTCGGTTTCCGCGGTCAGCGGGCAGGTGAGGGCAACGAAATCGGCCTGCGGCAGCAGCGCGTCGAGGTCGGACATCGCGTGCACCGCATCCGCGTGTCCCGCACCGGCGCACGGGTCGCGGCGGATGCCGATCACGCGCATGTCGAACGCCTTGGCGAGCTGGGCGAGCCGGCCGCCGATCTGTCCGAGGCCGACGATCAGCAGCGTCTTGCCCCCGAGTTCGTCCTCTCGCTGCGTGATGTCGCCGATCATACCGCGCCAGACCCGTTTTGCCTGATTGTCGCGCGCCTCGGGCAGCCGGCGTGCGAGCGCCAGCATCAGTGCCATGAGGTGCTCGGAGACCGCGCGGGCATTGACGCCGCGGGCGCTCGCGAGCCGCACGCCGTGCTGGCTGAGCGCCTCACGCGAGAACTGGTCGGTGCCGGCACCGATCGACTGGATGAAACGCAGCCGCTTCGCGCGCGGCAGGAGATCGTTGCGCCAGAGTCCCGAGATCACCAGCACGTCGGCCTCGCCGATCCGCTGCTCGAGCGCGGCGCCGTCGCGCACCTCAAAGCTCTCCATGCCGGTCGCGAGCGCCAGGAACCGTTCGCGCAGCCGATAGGCAACATGCGCAAAACAGATCGTCAGCTGGTCCTTGGACGGAAGCATGAGGTCACCTCTGAATTCGTTGGTTATGCAAACGATTCAGCGCAGACAACGAGCCGAATGCTGGCTTGCCGCCGGGACG
>DASZHJ010000419.1:0-10965 GCA_035938015.1 Allostellaceae bacterium | reverse complement strand
CGCATGGCGAGGTGAAGCGACACCGCGTCTTGCGTGACTTGCAGCGACTTGACGGCTCGGCGGGGCACGGGGATGCCCTTCTTGTTACAAAGCATGATCAGAGCGACGGCGACCTCGTTCTCGTAAAAGTGGACCGAGGGCGGTCCGCCATCGAACTCGGCGGTGACCCGGATCTCGCCGTCATTCGAGAAAGCCAAGCGCTTGATGCCGCCTTGCGGCAACTCCCGCTCGGTCTTTGCGCAATAATCTACAAGGGCGCTGATCGCTTCGGTATTGCTGAAGCTGACGACGCGCGATTCGTTGGGCATTCTGCCTCTCTTAAATTCCAGTATGCCTCAGGGCATACAAGCGAGATCCGTATTTTAGAACTTTCCACCAGAGATTACCCGAAAAAGGTGCTGGTGCCCTTTTGGCGTCTGGGGAGAGGCGATGACAAGCGCATTCTCCCCCGCCGAGTGCGTCCGGCTTGCCGCGGATGCCGATCGGGCTATGGTGGCGGCGAGCGAGGTCAAGGCCTCGGCCCACGTCGTGCCGATCACCGCGGCGAGCCGTGGGAGACCGCGGGTCGCCTCGCCCTGACCCTCCGCATTCGCCCGCCGGGGTGACGCGGAGATCCCGGACTGGGGAGGCGGCGATCGACCGGACCGAGCTCAAGGGCAAGATCCAGACCGTCACCGGCGTGATCGAGCCGAGCGAGCTCGGCGCCACGTTGATGCATGAGCACGTCTTCTGCGACCTGCGCACGCCCTCGCTCGCCCGCGAGCGCGATCAAGGCCCGCCGATCACGCTCGAGAATCTGCACGATGTGAGCTACGGACGGCAAAAGCACGCGGGCAAATACCTGCTCGATCGGATGGACCTCGCGACCTCGGAGGTGGCGGCGCTCCGCCGCGCCGGCGGCCGCTCGCTCGTGGAGCTCACCTGCGGCGGCATCAAACCCAATCCCGCGGGCCTGCGCGCCGTCGCCGCCGCGACCGACGTGCAGATCGTCATGGGCTGCGGCTACTACGTCGAGGAGTATCAGGCGCCCGCGACGTTCGACAAATCCGTCGACGACTTCGCACGCGAGATGATCGCCAGCGTCTTCGAAGGCGCCTGGGGTACCGACATCCGCGCCGGCGTCATCGGCGAGATCGGCTGCCAGCATCCCTGGACCGAGCTCGAGCGGCGCGTCATGCGGGGCGCGCTCATCGCGCAAGCCGAGACCGGCGCGCTCCTCAACGTGCATCCGGGCCGCCATCCCGACCAGCCGCAGGAGGTCGCCGATTTCGTCAAAGCGGCAGGCGGCGACCTCAGCCGCACGGTGATCTCCCACATCGACCGCACGATCTTCGACGAGGCCCGGCTGCTCCGGCTGGCGGCGACCGGCGTGGTGCTGGAGTTCGACCTGTTCGGCATCGAGACCGCCTATTATCCGCTGAACGCCATCGATATGCCCAATGACGGGCTTCGCCTGAAGCAGTTGCGTACGCTCATCGACCGCGGCCACCTCGGGCAAATCGTGATCTCCCACGACATCTGCTATTTGACGCGCCTCACCAAGTTCGGTGGCCACGGCTACGCGCATATCTTCAAGAACGTGCTGCCGCTCATGCGCGAGCGCGGCTTCAGCGAGGCCGAGATCGCCGCCATCATGGTGGAGACGCCGAGGCGGCTGCTGACGGTGGGGTAAGGCGTGCTGGCTGTTAGCGAGAGAGATCTGGAGATCCGGCTCGATCGCAAGCCCCGGGAGCGCATGGGGCGGGGCCTCGTGGTCTCGCTGGCGCTGCATGCCATCGTGGCGGCGGTGATCCTGTTCCTGCTGCCGAGCCTGCTCAGCACGCCGCCCGAGCCCGAGCAAGTCGTGCCCATCGATCTCGTGACGCTTGGCGTGCGCACGGCCGGGCCGCCCGCCGAGCCGCAAGCGGCGCTGCCGCAGGAGCAGGCGACCCAAACCGCCGAGCACGACGTGGTCGATCCCGTGCCGGAGCCGCAGACGCCGCCGCCACCCCAGGCGCTGGCGCCCAGGGCGCGCGAGACCACGGCGCCCGCGCCGCTCGCTGCGGTCAATCCGGAAAACCCCGCGCGTCTGCCGAAGCCGGGCCCGTCCGCCGCGGCAAAGCCGCGCCCGTCGCCGGTGCCCGCCGATGACCTCGCCACCAAGCTTCAGTCGCTGGCGCGGCTGCGGCAACCCGCGCCGCCGATCCCGCCCAACCCGCGCCCGCAGGAAGGCGCCGGCGCCTCCAACGTGACGGCGTCCAGCGCCAATGCCGCGCCGGGCTCACAGGCGACCTATAGCGCGAAAGATTTTCTACGTGCCCAGGTCGAGCGGCACTGGTACTGGGACCGGCGTCGGCTCGGCGCCGGCGACTGGGCGGTCTCGATCCACGTGCTATTAAATCCCGACGGCAGCGTCGCCAAGGCTGAGATCGTCGACGACCCCCGCCACGGCGCCGATCCCGAATACCACGACCTCGCGCTCAGCGCCCGCAACGCCGTGCTGCTGTCCTCGCCGCTCAACCTGCCGCCCGGCCGCTACGAGGCCGTCAAGGACATCACTCTCACCCTCGACCCCCGCACCGCCTCGCAGTAGGCGCGGTCGTCACGGCAGCGTGCGTGCCACCCGGAAGCCCGCGTTGCTGGAATAGTCGAAGTCGCGGCCCTCGGCGTCGGCGCGGCTTCGCGCGGCAGAGCGCACGAAGGCGGGCACGTTGGTCCAGGATCCGCCGCGCAGCACGCGCTTGCCGCAATCGCCGGCGGCCCAGGGGCTGCCGTCGCGGGGTGCCCCGATATAGCTCTCGTTCCAGCAATCCTCGGTCCATTGCCAGACGTTGCCGAGCACGTCGTAGAGCCCGAAGGGATTCGGCTTGAAGCTGCCGGCGTCGGCGATCTCCTTGCCGTCCCAGCTGCTGCCGCAGCCATTGCAGTCGGCATTGTCATGACCGATCGTCTCGCCCCACCAGCGCGCGGCGGTAGTGCCCGCGCGCGCGGCGTATTCCCATTCCGCCTCGCTGGGCAGGCGATAGGGTCCCTCGCTGCGCGCCGAGGGCGAGGCCCGCGCGCGCACTTTGCCATTGAGCCAAGCGATATAGGCCAGCGCGTCGCGCCAGTTCAGGCACACCGCGGGCCAGCGCGGCGGCGAGATGTGGCCCGGCGGATAGGCCAGACCACGCCCCGGCGATTCCCAGGTCAGGCCCAGGATCGGGTCGCAGGGCGCCGGCTGGTAGCCGGTTTCCCGCAAGAAGACCAGGAACTCCTCGTTCGTGACATCGTACTTGCCGAGCGCGAACGCGCGCACGCTCACGCTGTGCTGCGGCCCTTCCGAATCGAACCGCCCGTGCTCGCCGGGCGGGCTTCCCATCGTGAAACTGCCCGCGGGAATCCCGACCATCTCCGGGCACTGCGCGCATTCTCGAAACTCGCGATCCGCTCGCTCCTGTGCCAGCGCCGCCGAAGCGGCGCCGAGCAGCAAAAGAGACAGCACGATGAGCAACGACCGACGATGCACGCGCCAGGATTTGCCGGATCGCAAGCCGGCTGGCAAGGCGGGACTCGACGCACGGCCGAAGCCTAATGGCCTAATAGAGCGTGTGCTTGCTCTGGAGCGAGGGGAGGCGGGCCTCGGGGCGGTCGAAGGCCCAGGGCGTCTGCGATCCGGTCATGCCGTAGATCACCAGTGCCACCAAGCCGATGGCGAGGCCCGCGAGCACGGCGATGGTCAGCCGGCCCCCGGCTGTGCCGGCACGTTTTACGGGCTTCACGGAGGTCGTCGGCTTCGGCCGGCTCGCGGACTTTGTTGGAGGCGCGGATTTTGCCGGACCTGCCGCGTGAGGTCCGCTCGACTTCGCTGTCACCGTCGGGGCCTTGGAGGTGGCCACCGAAGCGGGGCGCGGGGCAGGGCCCTTCACTGGCGGTGTGGGCATGGTCGTCGTCGGCCTCGAAGCGCGGCACAGTCGTTCGGTCACATTCATGGAAGATCGTCGCTAATATTTGGTTAAGCGCGCCCCAAGCCTTGTTGCTCAGGCGGTTCCGTGACTACCCTGCGCCATCAAAGACAGGGGAGGCGAGGATGGCGGCGCGCAAGCACGGGCCCTACTGGCACCAGCAGAAGGCGCTCGGCGCCGAGTTCGCCGATCGCATCGGCTTCGATGCGGCGGTGCGCTACACCACGACCGAGGCCGAGCATCTCGCGACCCGCCAGGCCGCCGGTCTCTATGACGTCTACAACCAGGTCATGGTCGAGGTGCGCGGGCGCGACGCCATGAAGCTGCTGCGCCAGATGCTGGTGAACGATGTCTCACGCATCGGCGATGGCAAGGTGCTCTACTCCTCGCTCTGCAAGCCCGATGGCGGCATGGTCGACGACCTCACCTGCTATCGCCATTCTCCGACACATTTCCAGCTCTCGCCCACGCCCTCGCGGGTCGACCGCGTGCTCGCGTGGCTCGGTGAGCACCGGGGTGACATGGACGCCGTGGTCACCAATCTGGGCGCGGGCCTCGCCTATCTCTCGGTGCAGGGGCCGGCCTCCCGCGACATCCTGAAGACGCTCACCGATGCCGATCTCTCCTCGGCGGCGCTGCCCTATTACAGCTTCACCCACGCGGCCGTGGCGGAGGTGCCACGCGTAATGGTCTCGCGCACCGGCTATTCGGGCGAGCTCGGCTTCGAGCTGTTCTATCCCGGCGAATATGCCGAGCACATGTGGGAGGCCGTGATGGTGGCGGGCAAGCCGCTCGGGCTCACGCCCTGCGGCCTTGGCGCGCTTCGCACGGTGCGGATGGAGAAGCGCTACCCGCTCTACGGTCTCGACCTCGACGAGAGCACGAGCCCGCTCGAGGCCGACCTCGGCTGGACCGTGCACTTCAACGAGCGCGACTTCATCGGCCGCGAGGCGCTCGTCCGCCAGCGCGCCCAAGGCGTCGCCCGCAAGCTCGTGCTGATCGAGTTCGCCGATCTCGCCGCGGTGCCTGCCGGCGGCGACGAGATCCGGCGCGGTACCGAGCGAGCGACGATCGGCAAGGTCACCTCCGCCGAGCCCGGCTGGCATCTCCGGCGCGCCTTGGCCTTGGGCTACGTCGGCGCCGAGCACGCCCGCGACGGCACCAAAGTCGAGGTCACGCTCAAGGCGAAAGACGGCGCAAGGCTGCTCGGCACGATCCGACTCGCCGCACCCTACGATCCCGACCGCAGGCGCGCGCGGAGCTGAGCGGTCAGTCTACCCGTCATTCACCAGAGCCGGCTTGGGCCGGCGCCGCCTCGTGGGGCGCGGCGGATGCGAGCTGCGGTTGCGCATGCGCGCGCTTCCGGACAGCGCGGCGCATCGCCACGCGCCAGGCTGGCAGCACGTCCTGCAGGAGCACGTCATCCCAGGATGGCTCGTTCTCGACCACGTCGGCGCGCGCCGCTCGCGCCATGCCCACCCGCATCGCATCGTCCTCGATCAGCGCCGCGATGCGCCGAGCCCACGCTTCCGGCTCGGTCTCGCGAATGATCGACCCGTCGATGCCCTCACGCCGGACATAGAGGCGGCTCGCCGGCGCCGCCAGCACCGGCAGCCCCGAGGCCTTCGCCTCCAGCACCACATTGGGCGTGAGCTCGATGCGCGAGGGAAACACGAAGGCATCCGCCGAGGCATAGGCATGAGCGAGCGCTTCGCCCTCGAGCGTGCCGGGGAGGCACACTCGATCGCCCAAGAGCGCGCGAATACGCGGCGCTTCGGCGCCTTCGCCCACCATCAGCACGCGGAGCCCAGGATACACGGGCAGCAATCGCCGTGCCGCCTCGGCGAGAGTCATCACGCTCTTGCCGCTGTCGATGCGCCCGACGAAGGCCAGCACGAAGGTGTCCTCCGCTATGCCGTAGCGCGCGTGCAACACCGCGCGATCGCGTTTTTTCGGGCCGAACAGCTGCTTGTCGATGCCGCGCCGCATGACCGAGATCCGCTCGTGCGCGATCCCCCTGGCAAGCGCCGTCCGGTCGGTGACCGCGGTGATCAGCGCGTGGTCGCAGCGCGCGAGATAGCGGTCGAGCTTGCGCAACATGCCCACCTCGAGGCGCTCCGGCCAGCGCCAGCGCTCGATTGCCAAGTGCGCGAGCGAGCTGTCGCCCAGAAACCGCCGGATCAACCGCTCCGAGTAGAGCCGCGTATAGGCGGGCGTGTCGGTATGCATGGAGTTGACGAGCGGGGTGCCGAATCGCCGACTCGCGGCGGCTGCTGTGCGCGCATAGGCGAAGTAGGCGTCGGTGGTGTGGATCACGTCCGCGGAGCCGAGATGCCGCCAGAGGCCCGCATGAAACGGCGCGAGGTCCGTATGCTCGGGTATCTCGGGGGAGAGCCCGAGCCACTGGGTGCTGAGCATCGGGCGATGCGCGACGAAACGCACGTGCGGCGCGAGCGCGTCAATGCCATGTCGCCGGCCCTGCACGTGCACCGTCAGGTCAAAACTCGGTGTTGAGCGCGCGGCGGCGTGCGCGAGCTTTTCCCAGAACCTGAACTGGCCGCCCGACCGCGCCGAGCGCTCGAGATCGACGCACACCGCAACGCGCATGTGCTCTTCCGAGCTCGGTGCCGGCATGACGCTAGACGGGCTGAGACAGGGTGATGGTCATCGACTCCCCACGCCAAGACAAGATAAAGGGCCGAGCGCCTTCGCTCGGCGCGCAGTTGCGTACAATTATAAGTTCCGTAGTCCCCGTCGATTCATACATGGACACGCAAGAGGGTCCAGCGGAATTGGTGGGTTTGCGCGGGCGAGATCCTCGACCGCGTCGCGACCTGATATAGAGGCAGCGGAGAGGGAGAGCCGGGGGAAAGATGGAACAGCTGGGCACCGTGGAGACGATCTGCCGCTATCCCGTCAAGAGCATGGCGGGCGAGGATGTCGAGACCGCCTTCGCCGGCTATGGCGGTCTCATGGGCGACCGCGTCTATGCCTTCATGCGCGAGGGCGGCCGGCCGGGATTTCCCTGGCTCTCCGCTACCGAGCGGGAGGATCTCGTGCTCTACCGGCCGCGCTTCCGCGACGGCGCCACTGCGGCGCTGCCGGTCGATCTTGAGGCCTCGCTGACGCTCGGGCCCGGCGTCAACCCGGTCTTCCCGCCGGAGTCCGCCTTCGATGTCGAGGTCGCGACCCCCGAGGGAAAGACGCTCCCCGTCCGCTCGCCCGAGCTCGCCGCCGACCTCGCGCGCAAATCGGGCGCCGCCGTCACGCTCCGTTTCAGCGAGCGCAGCCTCTACGATTGCCGCCCGCTCTCGCTCATCGGCAACGCGTCCGTGCGCGCGCTCGGCGCGGAGCTCGGCATGGCGCTCGACCGTCGGCGCTTCCGCGCCAACCTCTACGCGGACTGGCGCTCCGCCCTTCCCTATCGCGAGAACGATCTCGTGGGCCGCACGCTCCAGCTTGGCGAGCGCGTGCGCATCGCGATCCTAGAGCGCGACCCTCGCTGCAAGATGATCACCATCGACCCCGACACCGCCCAGACCGACCGCCGCATCCTGCGCCACGTGAATGAGGCTCATGGTACCACGGTCGGCGTCTACGCGGCGGTGCTGGTGGAGGGCGTGGTGCGAAAGGGAGATCGCATCTGTTTGGTCTAGGAGGAGGTTGTCTCGCCTCGAGGGCCCATCAGACCGCGACGTCACGCCGGCGGCAAACAGCATACTTCGCCGCGGTACGGAGCGGTCAGCGCGCCCCCTCAATCCTCCGGCGTCTCCCCGTAAGGCCGGGTGATCAGCTCGAAGAGGTGGCCGCTGGGGTCGTCGAAGTAGACGCCGCGGCCGCCGTAGAGGTGGTTGATCTCGCCGCGGTGCTCGCGCCGGTGATTGGCGTAGAAGGCGGCGCCCGATTTCTTGAGGCGCGACAGCGCCGCGTCGAACTCCGCCTCGCTCACCAGGAAGGCGCAGTGCTGCGGGCGGAAATCGTCGTCCTCGGAGAAGTCGAGCGTGACGCCGTTCTGGGTCTTCACCGGCACGAAGTGACCCCAGGCGCGCGCCACCTTGACGCCCAGAATGCCCGCCAGGAACTGGGCCGATGCTCTCGGGTCCTTCGCGGGCACGATGATGTGGTTGAGTTCGATGGTCATGGGCTTCGCCTCCCTGTCTTCCTTCAGATGATATAGGCGCGCCAGGGCGCTTACGCCCGCGCCACCGCCCATCCCCATCGGTGCTGCGCCCAGCGGAAGAGCGCGAAGAGCGGGAGGATCGCCAGCACGAGGAAGGCCGCGAAATAGATCGAGGCAGACGTGCCGCCGATCGCGTCCTGGATCGCGCCGCCGAGCGGCGGCAGGCCCGCCTGGCCCATGTACATGAAGGAAAAGAACACGCCCATGCCGACGCCGCGGCTCTCGGGCCGCAGCACCTGCGCCGGCAGCGCCATGATGACGCCGATCGCGAGGCCCAGCACCAGTCCGCTCGCCAGCAGCGGCAGCACCGGATCGATCACGGGCACCAGCAGCAATGCGATGCCCCAGCCGCCGATGCCCGCGACCATCAGCAGGTTCCATCGACTCCAGTGATGCGCGATAACGCCGCCCAGTTGCGTGGAGGCGAGATTGAGCCAGGTGACCGCGCTCAGGATGCGTCCCGCGCCGCCGATGTCTTGTCCCGCCGCGATCAGCAAGACCGGCGCGAAGGCCACCATGATGGTGTAAGCGCCGTTCACCAGCCCCCAGATCGCGCCGGGCATCGAGACCAGCGCGATCTCGCGCCGAGAGATGCGCCGCGCACCCTCTGTGCCGCCTCGCGGCCTGCGGTCGTTCGGGTGCGGCCGGTAGGCAAGCGCGACCAGCAGCAAGGCCACGAATGCCGCCGCCGCGGTCACGTGCAGGCTCGCGGGCCACCCCGCCCGCTCCGCGAGCGACCCCAGCCACCAGAGCCCGATCCCCATCCCGACCGGAAACGAGTTCACGAAGATCGTCATCGCCAGAACGATCCCGCGCTCGGCGAACCAGTCGGTGATCATCTTGGTCATGAGCACATTCAGCAGCACGCCGCCGATGCCCGCGACCAGCCGTCCCAGGAGCAGCGCGCCGTAGCCGGGCAGGAACCCCGCGATTAGGTCGCCCAACACCATGAGGCCGAGCCCCGCCGTCACCACCCGCTTGTCGCCGAAGCGTTCGCCGAGCCAGCCGCCGGGCACCGCGAGCACCACGCCCGGCAGCATGTAGAGCCCGACCAGGAAACCGACATCCGCGAAGCCGAGGCCGAGATCCCCCACCAGGATCGGCGCCACCGAGGCCAGCGACTGGAATTGGAACGCCATGCTCACGCGCGCCACCGTCAGCACGGCAAGCGCCAGCCACCGCCGCTCCATCGCGTTTCCCCCGAACCTCGTTGCGCCCGATCCTATCCGGCCCCGCCGCATCAACCAATGGTCCGGTGGACATCGGCTCGCTCCGGACGCAAGCTCAGGCCCCCAATGAATTTCGGAGGACGCTTCTCATGCTGACGCTTTATTACGCCCCCGGTGCCTGCTCAATGGCCTCGCATATCGGCCTCGAGGAGGCGGGCGCAGCCTACGAGCTGAAGCCCGTGGCGCTAGCCAAGGGTGAGCAGAAGACCGAGGCCTACCTCAAGGTCAATCCGCGCGCCAAGGTGCCCGCACTCCGGCTCGACGACGGCTCGATCATCACCGAGAACACCGCGATCCTCAGCTACCTCGCCCTCAGCCATCCCCAGAAGCAGCTCTTTCCGAAGGATCCCGCGGGCCAGGCGCGCTGCACCTCGCACATGGCCTGGCTCTCCAACCAGGTTCATCCGAGCTTCACCCACATCAATCGGCCCGAGCGCTTCGCCGACGACGTCAGCACGCACCCCGCGCTCAAGGAGACCGGCCGAAAGAATTTCTGGGCCAACCTGCAGGAGATCGACGGCCTGCTCGCGGGCAAGCAGTGGGTGCAGGGCGCGCAATTCACGGTCTGCGATCCCTATACCCTTGTCTTCTACGGCTGGGGCACCCGCATCGAGCTCCCCATGAAAGACCTGAAGAACTACACCGCCTGGAAGGACCGCATGATGCAGCGCCCCGCCGTCATGAAGGTGCTGCAGAAGGAGGAGAGCATCCTGCTGAAGGCCGCCTGACAGCATTGCGACCTTCGACTCGCGCGCCAAGTGCGCGCGGCTCAGGACGAGGGAGAACGAGTGCTCTCACCTCGATTGCTCCTCATCCTGAGCCGGCGCGAAGCGCCGAGTCGAAGGACGCACGACCGCGAGTCGCTGAGAAGGAAACCGCCATGGCACGCCGTCCGCTATTCGCCGCCGTTGCGCTTGCCGCGGGATTCGGCTTGGCCGTCACGAGCGGTGTCGAGGCGCAGATCGCGCCCGCGCGCACCCTCGACGAGCTCAAGGCCGAGACCCAGGCGCGCGCTGACCGCAATGCCTATCCGCTGACCGGCCTCAAGCCCGACGATGTCCGCGAGGCGTTATCGCACATCAACAGCCTCGACCGCGACGAGTGGGCGAAGGCGTGGAGCGACGTGGCGCTCCGCTACATGAGCCGCGCCGACGGCGAGGCCGCCTCCGACGCGAAGCAGGCCGCCGCCGACTACATGCAGGCCTGGCGGCTCTATTCTTTCGCGCGCTGGCCGGTGCCGAACTCGCCGGGGAAAGAGCAGGGCTATCGCGATGCGCTCACGGCCTTCCGCAAGGCATCGCAGTTCCTGAACCCGCCGCTCGAGGTCGTACGCATTCCCTTCGAGGGCAAGGAGATCGTGGGATATTTGCGGCTCCCAAAGGATGTTCGGCCGGCGCCGCTCGTCTTCATGATCAGCGCGCTCGACAGCCGCAAGGAGGACAGCCTCGAGCGCGGCGCCGACTATCTCAACCGCGGAGTGGCGGTGTTCGCGGTCGACATGCCCGGCACCGGCGAGGCGCCGATCAAGGCGGATGTCGGTGCCGAGCGCATGTTCTCGGCGGCGCTCGACGCGCTGCTGTCTCGGCCCGAGATCGACCCGGCGCGTGTGGTGATCCAGGGCAACAGCTGGAGC
>DASZHJ010000418.1:0-11132 GCA_035938015.1 Allostellaceae bacterium | reverse complement strand
GTCGATCTGCTCCTGGTGCTGCCGTTCGATCTTGAATTCTCGAAAGTCGCGGCCGACGAATTCGTGCGCACGCTGATCGTGGAGAGCCTGAAGGCGTGCCACGCGGTGGTGGGATACGACTTCCACTTCGGCCACAAGCGCGGCGGCACCCCCGACGTGCTGCGCCAGCTGGGCGAGCGCTGGGGTTTCGGGGTGAGCGTGGTGGCGCCGCTCGAGGCCGCCGGCGGCACGGTTTATTCCTCGACGCGGATCCGCCAAGACTTGGCGCAGGGGCGTGCGCGCGAGGCGGCCGCCCTGCTGGGCCGTCCGTTCGAGATCGAGGGCCGCGTCGAGATGGGCGACCAGCGCGGGCGCACCATCGATTTCCCCACGGCCAATCTGCGCCTGGGCGATTACCTGCGTCCCGCGGGCGGCGTCTACGCGGTCAGGGTGCTGGTCGAGGAGGAGGCGCCGCCCCGCTGGCGCGACGGCGTCGCCAATCTCGGCACGAGGCCCACGGTCGGCGGCACCGATCTCCGGCTCGAGGCGCACCTCTTCGACTTTGCGGGCGATCTCTACGGCAAGCACATCCAGGTGGCGCTCGTCGAGCATCTGCGGCCCGAGCGAAAATTCGCCGGGCTCGACGAGCTCAAGGCGCAGATCGCCGCCGACGCCGCGCAGGCGCGGGCCATTCTGGCGGAGGAGCGGAATGCCCTCGGTTGACGGGAAACCGCGGCTTCCCTATGGTCGGCCCATGGCTCCGCTGACGCGTGCAATCGGCTCTCGAATTATCCACCCGGCCCTTTCCTAAGGGCCGGGACCGCGCACGCCCCAGCTCCGGCGCCCGGCGATGGGCGCCTCCGACCCGCCTCCTGAGTTGACGAGCCATGGCCACCGACTATCGATCGACCGTGTTCCTGCCGCAGACGTCCTTTCCCATGAAGGGCGAGCTGCCCAAGCGCGAGCCGCAGCTGCTGGAGCGTTGGCAACAGACCGCGCTCTACCAGCGCCAGCGCGTCGCAGCCCAAGGCCGCGAGAAATTCATCCTCCACGACGGCCCGCCGTACGCCAACGGCAACCTGCATATCGGCCACGCCCTCAACAAGATCCTGAAGGACGTGGTCAACCGCGTGCAGCAGAAGCTCGGCAAGGACGCGGTCTATGTGCCGGGCTGGGACTGCCACGGCTTGCCGATCGAATGGAAGATCGAGGAGAAGTACCGCGCCGAGAAGAAGAACAAAGACGACGTGCCGATCGCGCAGTTCCGCCAGGAATGCCGAGATTTCGCGGCGCATTGGATCGACGTGCAGCGTGCGGAGTTCAAGCGGCTCGGCGTCGAGGGCGATTGGGAGAATCCCTATACGACCATGGCCCCGGCGTCCGAGGCGCAGATCGTTCGCGAGATCGGCAAGTTCCTGATGAACGGTGGTCTCTATCACGGCGCCAAGCCCGTGATGTGGTCCGTGGTGGAGCAAACGGCGCTCGCCGACGCCGAGGTCGAATACCACGACCACACCTCGACCACGGCCTGGGTGCGCTTTCCCGTGGTGACGCCCGCGATACCCGCGCTCGCGGGCGCGTCGGTGGTGATCTGGACCACCACGCCCTGGACGCTCCCCGGCAATCGCGCCATCGCCTACGGGCCGGAGATCGACTACGTGCTCCTGCGCGTCATGTCGGCGGGCGAGAAGAGCCATGCGCGTGTCGGTGAGACGCTGGTGCTCGCCAAGGCGTGCCGCGCGGTGGTCGAGGAGGTCGCGGGATTCGCGAGCGAGCCGGTGGCGGAGCTCAGGCCCGGCGATCTCGCCGGCACGATCGCGCGGCATCCGCTGCGCGGCCAGGGCTACGACTTCGACGTGCCGCTCTATCCCGGCGCCTTCGTCACCGACACCGACGGCACCGGCTTCGTCCACATCGCGCCGGGCCACGGCACGGACGACTTCGAGCTCGGCCAAGCCCATGGGCTCGAGGTGCCGCAGACCGTGGCGGGCGACGGCACCTATTACGCGCATGTACCGCTCTTCGCCGGCGCCCTGGTCTACCGGCCGAACGGCAAGCCGGGCGATGCCAACGATAAAGTGCTCGCCGCCATCGACGCCGCGGGCGGCCTTCTGGCGCGCGGCAAGCTCACGCACAGCTATCCGCACTCCTGGCGCTCCAAGGCGCCGCTGATCTTCCGCAACACGCCGCAGTGGTTCATCAGCATGGAGACCAACGGGCTCCGGCAGAAGGCGCTGGCGGCGATCGCGGCGACCCAATGGGTCCCGCCGCAGGGTGAGAACCGGATCCGCTCGATGATCGAGAGCCGTCCCGATTGGTGCATCTCGCGCCAGCGCGCCTGGGGCGTGCCGATCGCCGTCTTCACCGATAAGGCGACGGGGGCGCCGCTGCGCGACCAGGCGGTGGTGGATCGGATCGCGGCCGCGATGGAGCGAGATGGTGCCGACGTGTGGTTCACGGCGGATCCCGCGGTGTTTCTCGGCAACCGGTACGACCCCGCGAGCTACGAGAAGGTGACCGACATTGTCGAGGTCTGGTTCGAATCCGGCGCCAGCCACAGCTACGTGCTGGAGAAACGGCCCGACCTCCGGTGGCCGGCCTCGCTCTATCTCGAGGGCTCGGACCAGCATCGCGGCTGGTTCCACTCCTCGCTCCTGGAGTCCTGCGGCACGCGCGGGCGCGCGCCCTATGACGCCGTGCTCACCCACGGCTTCGTGCTGGACGAGCAAGGCCGCAAGATGTCGAAGTCGCTGGGCAACGTGGTGTCGCCCCAGGAGGTGGTGGAGAGGAGCGGCGCCGACATCCTGCGGCTCTGGGTGGTGGCCTCCGATTATTCCGAGGACCTTCGGATCGGGCCGGAAATCCTGAAATACCAGGGCGACGTCTATCGGCGGCTGCGCAACACGCTGCGCTACCTTCTCGGCAACCTCGCGGGCTTTTCCGAGCGCGAGCGGCTCGATGTCGCGGAGATGCCGGAGCTCGAGCGCTGGGTGCTGCATCGCCTTGCCGAGACCGACGCGCTCGTGCGCGAGACGTCCGCGACCTACGCCTTCCACACCATGTTTACGGCGCTGCACAATCTCTGCGCCGTCGATCTGTCCGCCTTCTACTTCGACGTCCGCAAGGACGTGCTCTACTGCGACCGGCCGGACTCCCTGCGCCGGCGCGCCGCCCGGACGGTGCTGGATCGGGTCTTCGACAGTCTCGCGCGCTGGCTCGCGCCCGTGCTTTGCTTCACCGCCGAGGAGGCTTGGCTCGCGCGCCACGGCGAAGCGCCGGAGGTGAGCGTGCATCTCGAGCTCTACCCCGAGCTGCCCGCGTCCTGGCACGACGACGCGCTGGGCGCCAGATGGGCCCGGCTTCGCGACCTCCGGCGCGTGGTCACCGGCGCGCTCGAGATCGAGCGGGCGCAGAAGCGCCTGGGCTCGAGCCTGCAGGGCGCGGCGAGACTCTACGTGCCGGAGGAGTATCGAGAGGCTCTCACGGGCGTCGACCTCGCGGAGCTCTGCATCACCTCCGAGGGGACGGTTGCTTTCTCTGCGGCACCCGAGGGTGCCTTCGCGCTGCCGGAGGTACCGGGCGTCGGCGTGGTGATCGAGCGCGCCTCCGGCGAGAAGTGTCAGCGCTGCTGGCGGATCCTACCGGAGGTCGGCACCGTGGACGGCTATGTCGACCTCTGCCGCCGTTGTGCCGACGCGGTCGCCCATCTGGCACCTGTTGGAAGCGCGTGACGCGCAGCCTCGGTCTCGCGCTTTTGGCGCTGACGGTGCTGGCGGACCAGCTCAGCAAGAGCTGGGTGGTCGCGTACTTCGACGCCGCGGCGATCGGCGGCTCGCCGGCAGCGCAGGTACCCCAGCGGGTGGTGACACCGTTCTTCAACCTCGTTCTGACCTGGAACCGCGGCATGAGCTTCGGTCTCTTCAACCGGGACTCCGCCTGGAACGCCGCGCTGTTCTCGGCCCTTGCCGTGCTGATCGTGACGGTGCTGCTGATCTGGCTCTGGCGTACCGAGAGCGCCCTGGTCGCAGGCGGCATCGGGCTGGTGGCGGGGGGCGCGGTCGGCAATGTGATCGACCGCCTGCGCCTGGGTGCGGTCACCGACTTCCTGGATTTTCACTGGAGCGATTGGCACTTCGCGACGTTCAACCTGGCGGATTCGGGCATCACAGTCGGCGTCGCTCTCCTGTTGCTAGATGCCTTGCTCAACCGGCGTGAAAAGCCTTATTAAGGTGCGGCCTGGGGGTAGCCCGGGGGTATGGCGAGCAGGGGCATGGTGATCAGGGGTATGGCGCTTCCCGTATTGGCCGCGGTAGGTCTGGCCACGACGCTCGGCGGCTGCACCGATATTCGCCGAGCGCTAGGAATGGAAAAGGTAATTCCCGACGAGTTCGCGGTCGTCTCGCGGGCGCCCCTGGCGATCCCGCCCGACTACACCCTGCGTCCGCCACAGCCTGGAGCGGCGCCCTCCCAGGAGGTCGCGGCTCAAGATCGGGCTAAGGAGGCGGTGTTCCGCGCCGGCTCGCAGCAGGCGAGCTTGCCGCCGGCAGCCGGGGAGCGAAGTGCCGGCGAGGGTGCGCTCTTGCAAAAGGCGGGTGCGCCGAACGCCGATCCCGCGATCCGGCAGCACGTGAGCGATGACACGGCGCTTACCCCGGAAAACCAGCGCGGATTCGTGGACAAGCTGCTGTTCTGGCGCAAGTCCGGCCCGCCCAACAGCAACGAGGTGATCGATCCCAACAAGGAGGCCGACCGCATCAAGCAAGCTCAGGCGGCCGGTAACCCCGTCGCGCCCGATGCGCCGGGCGCCGCTTCCGAGACCGCGACCCAACAGCCCACGCCCACGATCGAGCGGAAGAAGAGCACGTCCATCTTCAACATTTTCTGAGTGGTGCCCGTTCTGCCCGTGCGTGTGCTGGTCTCGCTTCTCATCGGCCTCGTTCTAATTTCCGCTACGCCGGCGTCGGCCAAGCAGTTCGACGCCGACAGCTTCATACTCGCGAACGGCCTGCAGGTCGTGGTGGTGCCGTTCCATCGCGCGCCCGCGGTGACGCAGATGCTCTGGTACAAGGCGGGCGCTTACGACGACCCTCCTGGCAAGTCCGGCATCGCGCATTTCGTCGAGCACTTGATGTTCCGCGGTACGAAAGAAACGCCGCCCGGCGAGTTCTCGCGCATCGTCTCGCAGAACGGCGGACGCGAGAACGCCTCGACCTCGCCGGACTACACAGTCTTTTTCCAGACCGTCGCGGCCGATCACCTGGAGCTCGTCATGAAGCTTGAGGCCGAGCGCATGCGCGACCTCCTGATCACCGAGGATCAGGTGACGCCCGAGCGCGAGGTGATCATCGAGGAGCGCCGCACGCGGGTCGACAATGTGCCCGCGGCCTTGCTCGACGAGCAGCGCAATGCTGCGCTGTTCCTCAACAACCACTACCGGCTGCCGGCGATCGGCTGGCTCAGCGAGATGCGCGGCCTCGGCGCCGACGACGCGCGCCGGTTTTACGCCACCTGGTACGCGCCCAATAATGCCGTGCTGGTGATCGCGGGCGACGTCAGCCTCGAGCGCGTTCGCTCGCTCGCGGAGACCTATTATGGGCCGATCCCGCCGCGTCCCGTGCCCGCGCACGAGGCGTTGCTGGAGCCGCACAAGGTGGCGGCGACGCGGCTCGAGATGACGAGCGGACACGTCGCGAGCCCGGAGTGGAGCCGGTCCTATCTTGCGCCCGGCTACACCGAGGCCGGTGGTGCGCCGGCCGATGCGCTCACCGTGCTGGCGGAGATCCTTGGCGGCGGCGAGAGCGCGCGGCTCTACCGGAGCCTGGTGATCGACAAGAAGCTCGCAGTCTCTTCCGGCGCCGGTTACGAGCCCTATCGAGGTGCCGGCATCTTCAGCCTCTACGCCGAACCCACCGACGGCGTCTCGGTCGTAGATATCGAGGCCGCGATGGTTACGGAGATCCGGCGGTTTCTGAGCGAAGGCGTCAGCGCGGCCGAGGTCGACCGCGTCAAGCAACGCCTGCAGGCGAGCGCGCTTTATAGCCGGGACAGCCTTTCCGGCGTCGCGCGCATCATCGGTGCCTCGCTGGTCACCGGCCGCAGCCTCGATGAGGTCCAGGACTGGCCGGAGCGAATCGGTGCGGTGACGGCCGAGCAGGTCATGGCCGTGGCGCGCGAGGTTCTCAAGGACGACGCTGGCGTAACCGCGGTGCTGCTGCCGGAGAAACGCTCATGAGACGCTCGACCCTGCAGGGCACGCTGGCCTTGTTCTTTGCTCTGCTGCTGTCGGTGGGCGCCTCGCGCGCAAACGGCATTGCCGAGGTCAAGAGCCCCGGCGGCATTACCGCGTGGCTGATCGAGGACCACACATTGCCGTTGATCGCCGTCGAATTCTTGTTCGACGGGGGCACGGCGCTCGACCCGCCGGGACAGGAGGGGCGAGCCAACCTCGCGATGGACCTGCTCGACGAAGGGGCCGGCGAGCTCGACAGCCACGCGTTCAAGAGCCGCGTGGAGGATCTTTCTGTGCGGCTCGATTTCGAGGCGTCTTATGACTCGGTCGGCGGCACCATGCGAACGCTCTCGGTCAACGCCGATCAAGCCTTCGATCTGCTTCATCTTGCCTTGGCGAGCCCGCGCTTCGACACCGTCGCCATCGAGCGCGTCAAGGGCCAGGTCGCCTCGGAGCTGCGCCAGGGCGCGGAAGCACCGCGGGTCATCGCGGACCGCATCTGGTGGCACACCGCGTTTCCCGATCATCCCTATGGCCGCCGCTCCGCGGGTAGCCTCGACTCGATTGCGAAGCTCGAGGCGGCCGATCTCCGCCGTTTCGTTGCGGAGCGCTTTGGCCGCGACAAGCTCACCCTTGGCGTGGTCGGCGATATCACGCCGGAACGGCTCCAGGCGCTGCTCGATCGTACCTTCGGCTCTCTGCCGGCGCATACGGCGACGGCCGTCGTCGCCGAAACCTCGGCCTTCGCCGAGGGGGCGTTGCTGGTGGTGAACATGCCGATCCCGCAGAGCGTGGTTACGTTCGGCGAGCGCGGCATCAAGCGCGACGATCCCGACTGGTACGTTGCCCTCGTGATGAACGAGATCCTGGCCGGGAACGGACTGACATCGCGGCTGACGGCCGAGATCCGGGAGAAGCGGGGCCTTGCCTATGGCGTGGGCGCGGGGCTGAGCCCGTTGCGCCACGCCGGTATCCTCTATGGGCGGGTGGCGACGCGCAACGACCGGGTCGGCGACGTGCTCGACATCCTGCGCTCGGAGTGGCGGCGCTTCCGCGATGACGGCCCGACCCAGGCCGAGCTCGATGCTGCGAAAACCTATCTCATCGGATCCTTCCCGCTCAGTCTGGACACCACCTCGCGCCTAGCGGGGTTGTTGGTGAGCCTGCAGGTGGAAGGGCTGGGCATCGACTATGTCGAGCGGCGCGCGGCGGCGCTTGCGGCGGTGACGGTCAACGATGTCCGGCGGGTCGCCAAGCGGCTCCTCGATCCGGACCGACTCCGGATCGTCATCGTGGGCGCGCCCAAGGGCCTCGTGGGTGCGACGGAGGTCGAGGCCGACGGCGAGTAGTCCGCCGCCCCATTCTTGCCTCGCGGCACCCTGCCGCCTATCCTCGCCGTGGGTGAGTTGGGGGAAGCGATGCCGCGCGTGGATGTGGTCCATCTCGGGCTTATGCTATCGGCCCTCGGGCTCGCCTATCTCCTGCCGTTCGAGCTGCTGCTGATCGCTTATGCCGTTCTCGGCCCCGCCCACTACCTGACCGAGATCTCCTGGCTGCACGACCGACAATACTTTCTGTCGGCGAGGCCGATCGCGTTGCTGCTCGCCGCCGTCGCGGTGGCGGCCGTAAGCATACCGAACGCACCGGACTCGGGGTTGCTGATCTGGATCGCCTTCGTCGGTGCCGCGCTGGCGATCGGCGGCATCAGCTGGTTGCAGCGAGCTGTTCTGGCAGCGATCCTGGTTGCCATCACGGCCGCGCTGGTCACCGGCCGGGACTTCGTCGCGGTCTCGGCGGTGCTGTTGCCGACGCTCGTTCACGTCTCGGTGTTCACGCTCATCTTCATGATGCTCGGCGCCTATCGCTCCGGGAGCCGATCGCAGATGGCGCTGGTGCTGGTTTATCTGGCGGCGATCGCGCTCATTCTGCTGGTCCCTCCGGGCCCGATTCCCCGCAGCATGCCGTTGGCACAACTGGGATACCATTATTTCGGCGGCGTCGCTCCTGCGCTCGGCCAGGTACTGCATGTCCCTGATTTGTCATTCGACTCGCGCAGCACGGGCCTGCTGTCCTTCGTCTATACCTATCACTACCTCAACTGGTTCATTAAGGCGGACGTGATCGGCTGGCGGCGCATTCCGGCGGGGCGGCTGAGCGTGATCATCGTGCTCAGCGTGGCGGCGACCGGGCTTTACTTCTACGATTACGCCAAGGGCTTCACGGTGCTGCTCGCACTGAGCCTGCTCCATGTCGTGCTGGAGTTTCCGCTCAATACGGTGAGCATCCGGCAACTCGCGGGGATTGCGGCGCAAGGCTTCGGCCGCCAGGTGCGCGCTGCTTCCTGAGGAGGGGCTGCCGACTTCCGTCGAGTGTGCGTCGCTGCCGATCCGTCGTCGCGTGAACGTGCAACTCTCAAGTGTGGAATGATCATGCTCTATCGTCAGGATATCTCGGGCTGTCTCCTGGAACGCATCGGCGCCTTGGGACTGGGCGCGGGCGAGCTCGGCGCCTTCCTGGAGCGCACGCGCCCATCGCTCGATCGCCTGCGCGACCAACGCGCCAAGGGAACCGAGCCGCTGCTCGCGATCGCCACGCGAAGAGATGATCTCCAGGCCCTGGCTCCACTTGCCGAGGAGTTCCGGCGCTTCCAGCACGTCGTCGTGCTCGGCATCGGCGGATCGAGCCTGGGCGGGCAGACGCTCTACGCGCTGGCCGATCGCGGGTTCGGCCCAAAAACCGGCACGCCGCGGCTCCATTTCATGGAGAACATCGATCCCGCGACTTTCGATGCGCTCCTCCAGAGCATCGATCTCACGCGCACCGGCGTCATCGTGATCTCCAAATCCGGGGGCACGGCCGAGCCGTTGACGCAATTCATGGTCGTGCTGGAGGCGCTTCGGCGCGCGGTGGGGCGAAAGCCCGCTGCCGAGCGCTGCCTCGCCCTCACCGAGCCCAAGGAGAATGTGCTTCGCCGCTTGGCCGAGCGGGAGTCCATCCGGCTCGTCGACCACGATCCCGATATCGGCGGCCGCTTCTCCGTGCTCTCCAACGTCGGCGTGCTGCCGGCTCTCATCGCGGGTCTCGATGCCGAGGCACTGCGGCGCGGCGCGGAGGCGGCGCTCTCCGAGACTCTTTCCGCCAAGACGCCGCGCGCGGCGCCTGCGGCACTCGGCGCCGCCGTCAGCGTCGGTCTTGCCGAGCTGCACAACCTCCGCGCCACGGTGCTGATGCCCTATGCCGACCAGCTCGCCTATTTCGGGCTTTGGTATCGGCAGCTGTGGGCCGAGAGCCTCGGCAAGAACGGGAAGGGCACGACGCCGATCCGCGCAGTCGGGGTCGTCGATCAGCACAGCCAGCTGCAGCTCTATCTCGACGGTCCCGCCGACAAGATGTTCACCATCGTGATGCTTGATCGCGCGGGCGAGGGCGGGCGCGTGCCCGACGATCTCGTGGCCGATCCCGAACTCGCTTATCTCGTTGGCCGCACCATGGGCGATCTGTTGGACGCCGAGCAGCAGGCGACCGCCGAATCGCTGATGCAGCGGGGGCGGCCGACTCGGATCATCCGGCTCGAGCGACTCGACGAGGAGCGGCTGGGCGCGCTCTTCATGCATTTCATCCTGGAGACGCTGATCGCCGCGGATCTCTTCGGTGTGCCGGCCTTCGGGCAGCCGGCAGTGGAGCAGGGCAAGGTGCTGGCGCGCCGATATCTTGGCGAAATGAGCAAAGCCGGGGCAAAATCGCCGGCATGACCCTCCGACAGCTGCCGCCGGTCCTCGTCAACCGCATCGCCGCCGGCGAAGTGGTGGAGCGGCCGGCAGCGGCGGTGAAGGAGCTGGTCGAGAACGCCATCGACGCCGGCGCGCGCCGGATCGAGGTCGCGCTCCACGACGGCGGGCTGAGCCTGATCGCGGTCAGCGATGACGGCGAGGGCATGAGCGCTGAGGAGCTCGCTCTCGCCGTGGAGCGGCACTGCACGTCGAAGCTGCCGCACGACGACCTCCTCGATATCCGCTGGCTCGGCTTCCGCGGCGAAGCGCTGCCATCCATCGCGGCGGTGAGCAGGCTCTCGATCACGAGCCGCAAGCGTGGCGCCGCCGAGGCCTGGTCGATCGCGATTGATGCCGGCGCCAAGGTCGCGCCCAAGCCCGCGGCTCAGTCACAGGGCACCCGCGTCGAGGTCCGCGATCTCTTCTATGCAACGCCGGCTCGCCTTAAATTCATGAAGGCCGTTCGCGCCGAGCGCGACCAAGCCGTAGACGTGGTGGAGCGCCTCGCCATGGCGCATCCCGAGGTCGGATTCGCCGTGAGCGCCGACGACAGTCGCGAGATCCTGCGCCTGCCGGCGCTCGGCGGCGATCTCGCCGGCCGGGACCCGCAGGCGGCGCGACGCGAGCGCTTGGCGGCGGTTCTGGGGCGCAGCTTTGCGGACAACGCGCTGCCGATCGAGGCGGAACGAGAAGGCGTACGGCTCACGGGCCTGGCTGGATTGCCGACGCTCAATCGCGCGACCGCCCGCGACCAGTATCTGTTCGTCAACGGACGCCCAGTTCGGGACAAGCTGCTGTTCGGCGCGGTGCGCGGTGCCTACCAGGACTTCCTCGCCCGTGACCGTCATCCCATGGTGGCCTTGTTCCTGGATCTGTCCGGCAGCGAGGTGGACGTGAACGTGCACCCCGCGAAGGCCGAGGTGCGGTTCCGGGATGCGGCGCTGGTGCGCGGTCTGATCGTCGGCGCCTTGAGGCACGCGCTCGCGGCGGCAGGCCATCGCGCGGCCACCACGGTCGCCGATGCAGCGCTCTCGGCCTTGCGTCCGGCGGGGTGGGCAGGCAACGGCGGCCCGCATTACGCCGCACCGCAAGCCACGATGACGCGGGGCCTCGCGGAGGCAGCGGCCGAGTTTCAGGCGCCGCTCGGCGGGAAC
>DASZHJ010000417.1:0-26911 GCA_035938015.1 Allostellaceae bacterium | reverse complement strand
GGAGAAAGATTCTACGACCGTCCTGAATAAGATCGTATAATCAAAGGCTTACGTCCGAATCCTGCATCCATGGTACCCTAGTATCGTCCCCCGAAACAACCGTGTGTAGGCGGTGTACCGCTGGGGCGCACCAAAGGAATTGCCCCGCGCGTTGCGGTTTCTCCCTTTCTCGCGCGGTTGTAGCTCGACCCATCGAGCAGGATCCGAGCTGCTTACGAAAGCGCGTACCGAGCGGGACCCCGGGAGCGCGCGACAGGTTAGAGTTTGCTCAAATACCGCGCAGACACAATCCCTTAGACAACCTACTTCCCGGACCAAGCCACTTGTCCGTACGGCGTTGCGGTGTATTTTCATGCGTTGGTCTTGCTCCGTAACTACCGGATCGTCCAAGAGAGGACCGAGCATTGAGATCTGTGGCGCCTAGTCGCGCCAGATTTACGCACCCCGATCGGCGACCGCGAGCAACTCATAGGAGATCTTTCGGCATGAAGAAGAAAATACGCGTGGCCATTGCCGGCGTCGGCAACTGCGCCAGTGCTCTGGTGCAGGGTGTGGAATATTACCGCGACCGAGCGGGCGCGGCGCTGGACGGCGTCATGCGCCAATCGATCGGTGAGTACGGCTGTGGCGACATCGAGTTTGTCTCGGCATTCGACATCGACCGGCGCAAGGTCGGTCGTCCGTTGGAGGAGGCGATTTTCGCCAAGCCCAACTGCACGCGCATCTTTCAAAGCGCCCTGCCGGTATCGAATGTGATCGTTCAAGCCGGTCCCGTGCTCGACGGGATCGCTTCGCACATGGCCGAGTATCCCGACGACGTGTCCTTCCGGTCCGCCGACCTCGAGCCAACCGACATCGCGACGGCTCTGCGCGCGTCCGGCGCCGAGGTTCTGCTCTGCTACCTGCCTGTCGGCTCCGAGCAGGCGGTCAAGCACTATGCCCAGGCCTGTCTCGATGCCGGCGTTGCCTTGATCAACTGCGTTCCCGTGTTCCTCGTTTCGGATCGTGAATGGGCGCAGAAATTCCGCGACGCGAAGCTCCCGATCATCGGCGACGACATCAAAAGCCAGGTCGGCGCCACCATCGTGCACCGGGCGTTGGCCCGGCTGTTCGCCGATCGCGGCGTTGGCCTGGATCGCACCTATCAGCTCAACACCGGCGGCAATACCGACTTTCTCAACATGCTCGAGCGCAGCCGCCTCAGATCGAAGAAAATCTCCAAGACCGAATCCGTCCAATCGCAGCTGGATGAACGGCTCGACGCACGCGACATCCATATTGGCCCATCAGACTACGTGCCGTGGCAATTCGACAACAAGATCTGCTTCATCCGCATGGAGGGGCGCGGATTCGGCGGCGCACCGATCGAATTGGAGTTGCGGCTTTCGGTGCAGGATTCGCCGAACAGCGCGGGTGTCGTCATCGATGCGATCCGCTGCGTGAAGCTGGCGCTGGAGCGCGGCGAAGCGGGCCCGCTGGTGGGGCCATCGGCCTATTATATGAAAACTCCGCCGCGCCAATTTCGCGATAGCGTTGCGCGGGACGCCTGCGAGGCTTTCATTGCTGGCCATAGCTTCGATTATCCTGCGGAGACGGCGCGCGACGAGAAAGCCGCGGTCCGGCCAGGGCGCTCATAGTGGGATACGAAGCCATGCCGGCCGGGCTCCGTCGCCTCGGCCAGTTCGGTGCGCAAGTGCACGGCACATGACGGGGCCAATCGAGGCTGTGCTCTTTGACTTTGGCGGCACGCTCGATTCCGATGGAGTGGCGTGGAAGGAGCGCTTCTACGCCCAATACCGAGCCGAAGGGCTGGAGATGGGGCCCGCGGCGTTCGAGTCCGCCTTTTTCGCTGCCGATGACCCGCTGGTCGGAAGCCTGCCGCTCGAGACCGATCTGTCAGGGACGGTGCGTCAGTTGACGGCGAACCTCGAAGCCGAATTGGCGCGGTGCCGCGCCGGCGTCGCCCAGGACGGAGCCAGCGGCCGCGGTCAGCGCGTTGCATCGCATTTCCTGAGCGAAGCCTCGGCCGCCATCGCACGCAATCGGCCCGTGCTTGAAGCTCTGAGCGAGCGTTACCGACTGGGCATTGTCTCGAATTTTTACGGCAATCTCGATGCGGTCTGTCGCGGTGCCGGCCTAGCTTCCCTGTTTGGGGTTATCGTGGATAGCCACCGGGTCGGCGCCGAGAAACCCGATCCGGCGATCTTCCGTGCCGCCCTCGAGCCGTTGCGTGCGACGCCCACGACAACGCTGTTCGTCGGGGATTCCTTGCGCCGCGACCGCGAGGGCGCGCGACGCATTGGCATGGGCTTCATCTGGATCGCGCCTCGAGAGGCGCGGACCTCCGGCGCTTACCCGTCCGGGCAGCCACCGGATCATCCTGTGGTGAGCCGGCTCGGTGAACTCGCGCAGCTCTTGCTATGACCGACGCATCCCCGTGTCCGATCCACCAGGGCGGCATCATCGCGGCGGGCCTCGGCAGTCGTCTGCGCGCGGATGGGATTGGCGTCAGCAAGCCGATGGTGCGAGTTGCCGGACGACCCCTCATCGAGCATACGCTCGATCGCTTTCGCGCCGTGGGCATCCGCCGACTGACCGTCATCATCAATGAGGAGAGTGAGGATTGCCGAGGATGGCTTGAGGTCAATGGCCGGGATTTGGATCTCGATCTGATCGTGCGCACGACCCCCTCTTCCTACGCCAGCTTCCGGCTCGTGGCCGACCGTCTGGACCGTGCTCCCGCGGTGATCACGGCGATCGACACCATCATGCCGATGAAGGATTTCCACACCTATGTGATGGCCGCCGTGAGCCTTCCGAGGGACGCCGTGGTTCTTGGCGTCACCGATTACGTCGATGACGAAAACCCGTTTTGGGCGACCGTTGACGCGGCCGACGGCCGGGTCCGGAAACTCGGCGGCGACGGCGGCAGCCATGTGACCGCCGGACTCTACGGGCTGCCCGCGCTGAGACCCGCAGAGCCCAACGCCAGCTTCCTGCGCCTGCGGGATTATCTCACCTGGCTCGTTGCGGAGGGCCGGCCGGTGTACGCGGTCGTCTTGCCTCGCGTGTTCGATATTGACCGGGCCCGGGACATCGTCGCGGCCGAATCGGTAGTGCTCGGTAGTGAGCGCCGGGACATCCGTCTATGAGCGCGGCCACGAAGTGTTGGGGCATCTACCGAGAGACCGCGCATTCACCCGGACGCGTCGACGACGACGCAGCGATCTTGAACCGTGTCGGCGAGGTTCTAGCGGCGCGGGGCTTCAATGTCGAGCTTCTCACGGCTGATGCTGCTGACGCCGCGTTCGAGACGCCAGGCGCCAATATATTCGCCATGTGCGAGCGTAGTGATGTCCTCGATCGCCTCGACACGGCCGCCCGAGCCGGCGCGATCGTCGTCAATTCTCCGGACGCGATTCGCAACACCTATCGCCACCGCATGATAGAGCGGTTTGTCCAGCACCAGGTCTCGGCGCCGGCGAGCCATGTCGTCGCCACCGACGCGAGCAAATTGCCGCCGGGCTTCGGCTGCGTGTGGATCAAGCGATTCGACTTCCACGCGACACAGCCCGACGATGTCATGTACTCCGCTTCGGAAGAGGGCTGGCGCAAGGCATCGCGCCGGTTTGCCGAGCGTGGCTTCACCTTCGTGGTCGTGCAGCAAAACGTACCCGGTGACCTCGTCAAATTTTACGGCGTTAGCCGCCGAACGGTAGGGCCGCCCGGCCCGGACTGGTTCAAATGGTTCTACCATCGAGACAGAGGCATGATGGGACATGCTTTCGACGCGGCGCGCCTGCGCGATGCGGCGCTCGGCGCCGCCGCCGCGCTGGGGCTTGAGATTTTCGGTGGCGACGCCATCATTCAGGCGGACGGTGAACCTGTGATCATCGATCTCAATGCCTGGCCCAGCTATGCGCTGTACCGGGACGAGGCCGCGCAAGCGATCGCAAACCACCTTGCCGACCGCTTCCAACGGCGCTTGCGTGCCGTCAACCGATAAGGAACTCGCTCATGAACGAAGGCCCTGTCCGGAACCGCACGACGGCACCCAGAGACGCCGAGCAACGCCGCAAGGTACCGGGACCAAAGTCCAAGGCGGTCTTCGATCGCGAAGCTCGAGCGATGGCGCCGGGATTGCAATCGATCGCGCTCTATTCACAGCTCGCAGTCGACCGCGCCAGGGGTTGCACGATTACCGACGTCGACGGCAACGAATATCTCGATTTTATCGCCGGCATCGCCGTGGGTAGTCTCGGCCACTGCCATCCACACTATGTGAAGCGCCTCAAAGAACAGCTCGAGCGCGTCACCTTCGGCAGCTTCACCACCGATACCCGCGCCCGCTTCCTCGAGCTGGTCAGCAGCGTATTGCCCGAAGGCATTACGCACATCCAATTGTTTTCCGGCGGCGCCGAGGCGGTCGAGGCCGCTTTCCGTCTCGCCAAATCCATCACCAAGAAATTTGAGTTCGTGGGTTTCTGGGGCGGCTACCACGGCAAGACCGCCGGCGTCATCGGCCTGCTCGGCGGCGGCTACCGCAACCACCAAGGACCATTCCCGCCCGGTATGCATATGTCGCCTTACGCCAACTGCTATCGCTGTCCATGGAAGCTCGAATATCCCTCTTGCGGCCTCGCTTGCGCGGAGCACCTGCGCAACGTCATCAAGAACGACACCCAGAACGAGGTCGCTGCGATCATCATGGAGCCGATGCAGGGCACGGCGGGCAACGTCATCCCGCCCGACGACTTCATTCACGCCGTGCGAGAAATCGCGAACGAGTTCGACGCACTGCTCATCGCCGACGAAATCCTGACGGGATTTGGCCGCACGGGAACGATGTGGGCATCGGAGCAGTTCGACCTCAAGCCTGACATCATGACCGTCGGCAAGGGGATGGGCGGCGGCTTTCCGCTCAGCGGCGTTGCGTCTTCCTTCGAGCGCATGTCCGCCAAGCCATTCGGGGAGCCGAGCGGCAGTTCGTCCAGCTACGGCGGAAATCCGCTCGCCGCCGCCGCCGGCCTGGCCGCCGTCGAGGCGATCCTCGAGGAAAAGCTGGTCGAGAACTCGGCCCGCGTCGGCGCACTGATGCTGGACGCGCTCAAGGCTCTGCAGAACAAATACCGCTTCATCGGCGACGTGCGTGGGCGTGGCCTGATGATCGGGGTCGAATTGGTTGCCGACCGCACCAGCAAAGCGCCTTTGGACAAGGCCATCACGCGCGCGCTGTTCCAAGAGGCGCTGGAACGCGGCCTCATCACCATGTCGTATTCGCACGTCATCCGCATCAACCCGCCGCTGGTCATCACCGAAGACGAAGCCATGCGCGGCGTCGATATCCTCGATCAGTCGTTCGCCGCCATCGCGAGCCGATTCGGGCTCGACTGATGCCGCTGCGCGTATTGCGGGGCGCCTTCGTCGGCTTCGGAAACGTGGCCGCCATGGGCCACCTGCCCGGCTGGCAATCGCGCGATGATGTTGCGATCGTTGCTGCTGTCGACCCCGCTGCCGCGGGCCGCGAGGTGTTCGTCGCAGCCTGTCCCGACGGACGCTGGTACGATAATGTGGACGATCTGCTGGCCGGCGAAACCCTCGATTTCGTCGACATCTGCACGCCGCCCGCCAGCCATGCGGCGCTGATCAAACAAGCGCTGGACGCGGGTCTTCACGTGCTCTGCGAAAAACCGTTGGCTACCCGCATGGAGGATTCGCTGGCTGTGAGCGCGGCGGCGTCGCGCGCCGGCCGGGTCGTGCACACCGTTCACAATTGGCTCAAAGCACCGATCTGCATGAAGATCTCGGCGCTGATCACTGAGGGCGAGATAGGCGCCTTGCGAACGATCCGCTGGCGCACCCTGCGTACTCAGCCCGCGGTATCGGCCGCTCCCAATGGCGGCGTGAACTGGCGCGTTGATCCGGCGATGGCAGGCGGCGGCATCCTATTCGATCACGGCTGGCACGCGCTCTATTGCATTCTTCGGTGGGCTGGCGCCGCTCCGCGCGCTGTCGCTGCCGAGCTTGAAACCCGCCGCTTTCACGAATGGGCGCTCGAAGACACCGCGACTCTCGACCTGGATCTGGCCGCCTGCCGCGCCAACATCTACCTCACCTGGACCGCCGACCATCGCGCCAATCAGATCGAGATCGAGGGCGAGAAAGGCGACATTCGTGTGGTCGACGAGAGCGTGCTCGTCAAATCCTCGCGGGGCGAGCGCAGCTGGCCGTGCCCACCGCCCCTGTCGGAGGGATCACATCATGCCGATTGGTTCGCCGGGGTGGCCGATGATTTTTGTGCCGCAGCGGCCAGCGGCGACATGGGCAATCTGGACGAGGCTTTGCTGTGCGCTCGGCTGATCGATCTGGCGCAGCGGTCAAGCGCTGCGGGCGGCACCCGGCTGTTATTCGATGCCTAGGCGCCGTACGGCGGCGACGTCTTCGCGGCGGCGACGCGTACCGCAAGTAACACCAACAGAAAGAAATACGCCGGCGCGCCCAGCGCGGCCAGGAGGAGGAACCAGTTGGCCTTGCCGAATAGAGCGAGGGCGACGACGAGATAGATGAAATCGCGCCGAGACAGCGCATCGAGTAGCCGCGCAAGACGGTCGTGCGGCATGGTTGACACTGACGTGTAGAGCGGGCCGGTGTCATGCTTGGTGCGCATCATCCGCCAATACACCAGGCCCGCGGATCCCAAGTTCCCCACCACGGCGGCGGCGCCCAGCAACAATGGCCACGTCTGGCCAAGGGCTCGACTCCAGCCGATCGCCATGCACGCAAAGGTGACGATGTGAACGACGTTGTCGCTCCAGAAGTCGAGCACTCCGCCCGATCTCGATTCTTGAAATTTCAGCCGGGCCAACTCGCCGTCACACCCATCGAGGATCGAATGGGCCAAGAACAACAGAGCGCCCGCGGTCTGCCACGGCCACTGCGCGGATAGGAAAAAGGGCGCGCCGGTTAGACCAATGGCCATCGAGACCAGGGTCATCTGATTGGGGGTCACAACAGTCGACGCGAGGTGGCGCGATATCATCAGCGAAATACGCCGCTCGACGTGTCGCGCCATGAACCCATCGGTGTCCTTGACCAGGGCGCGCAACAGGCGCCGCTCCGCTACGCGGACATCGGCGGGCGCCGCCACGACCATCGGATCGATCCCCTCGGACAACGGCGCCGGCGAGCCGAAACGCAGGGTCAACCGACTTTGTACCGCTGTCATGTCACGCGCGCCGCCCGCCGCATCGAGCGCAGCGAGCGCCTCGGACACCGCCGCCGCGCTGAGCAGGACGATTCGGTCCGATGCCGCAACCCAGGCAGAAGGCTCAATCCGCATACTCGCCAACGATTCGAGCCAACCCGTTTCGGCGAGGATCGTCGTCGGCGCGATCACCAGCGGTGCGGCCTCTCCCGGCAGCAGAGCGGAGTAGAGGTGGGCCCAATCCGCGATCGCAGCGATGCCCGGGAGCGTGGCATCATTCGGTGTGAGCAAGAATATCTGCCGGAAGCCGGCGCGAAGCGCGGTGAGGATCGTGCGCCGTCCAAGGCCGAGCCCGAGAATCTGCAGATCCCCGCCGTCCGTCTTTGCAAAACCTGCCGCGTAGGAGAGCGCAACGGGCGTTGGCACGAGGATCAGGATCGGCGCAGGTGGCAGCGCGGCGCTGGAACCCGGGGGCCGCGCGCGATCGGGGAGTGGACTCGACACGGCATCCGTTTATATCCAATTGGCGCTGACAACAAGGACTGATAGAAGACGATCCCTCGACCGGTCGCCGGGCGCGACTTTGCTCGATAGTCGATGCGAACCGGCTCCATGCAAGGAACCCGCTCATTCGTGTGTCGGTAATCATCGCTGCGCTTCTCGGGGTCGCGCTTCTCGTCTACCTGATCATCCAAAGCGGCGCCGAGGAGGTCGCGCGCGCGATGCTGCTGGTCGGCTGGGGGCTGGTCCCGATCACGCTCTTTCACGC
Source organism: Allostellaceae bacterium (assembly GCA_035938015.1). Classification (GTDB taxonomy): domain Bacteria; phylum Pseudomonadota; class Alphaproteobacteria; order ATCC43930; family CGMCC-115725; genus DASZHJ01. The sequence continues at coordinate 18,938 of DASZHJ010000417.1, read as the reverse complement.
CGTTCCCCTGTTTTTCAGCGCGCTCTCATGGCGCGAGTTGTTGCCACGGTCGAGTCGTCCTGGTGTCATCGGTGCGATCTGGAATCGGTGGATCCGGGAATCGATCACCTCACTGTTGCCGGTAGCTGGCGTCGGCGGCGATCTCGCGAGCGCGCGGCTTGTCCACCAGCGCGGCGTGCCAGGCACGCAAGCCGTGGCCAGCATGGTCGTCGACATCACTGTCGGGGTCGCGACTCAGCTGTTGTTCGTCATGATCGGCGTGGCCTTTCTGCTGAGCCGCTCGACCGGGCGCGCAACCCTCCTGGTGGCATGGGTGGTGCTGCTCGGCATCGCCCTGTTCCTCGCGGCGATCGCGGTGTTCGTGCTGATCCAGCATCGCGGCATGTTCGGCGTATCGGCCAAGCTCGCACGCGCCATAGTGCCGCGCAAAAATCTGCCTGACATCGCGGGCAGCGCCTCGGCGATCGACGATGCGGTCGTGGCAATTTACACGGAGCGGCGGTTCAACCTCAGTCGAGCCGGTCTGCTGCGCCTGGTCGGATGGGCGGCGGGCACCGGCGAAACCTGGTTGGTGTTGCAGTTCTCACATCAACCGCTCGGCATGATCGATGCCTTCACTCTCGAAAGCCTGGGCGCGGGCATCCGTGGGGCAGCGTTCATGGTGCCGGGAGCGCTGGGCATTCTCGAAGGCAGCTCGATCGTGTTCGGCGCGCTCTTCGGACTTCCCGCCCAGACGGCGCTCACGATCGCGTTGGCAAGGCGGGTGCGTGAGCTGGCCTTGGGCATTCCGGGCCTGTTCGTTTGGCAGTGGGTGGAAGGCCATCGCCTGTTCCGCCGAGCGCGGGGTCCGGGCTAGGCCGAGGCGTTCGATCGTCTCCACTAATTGCCACAAGGCGGCTGCGGCCAGTACTTGGCAAAGTGCTCGGGCGGCACGAGATCGATGATCCGTGGCCGCGGTGCCGGTTCACTATGAGATTCCATTGCCGCCGCCCGCGCCCGTCGCCGGGAAGAGGCGGAACGAGCTCTACATCCACGCCCCACGAGGCCGTGCGAGCCGTGCCCTCGATGACAAGGTCGAGCGCTTCGTGGACGAGACTCGGATGGGCGCGGAATAGCGCCACCCGGTTCTGACGGTGTCAGCGCCGTGGTTGCAATTGGACTTAGTGCGCTCATGGCCATGGAAGTCTTCTCGACGGTCGCCCACCGCTCGCGCTTATCGTAGGCGGCGTCCTCCTGCAGCCCCATGTGGACTGCGGTGCCTGAGCCCGCTGGTGAACGAGCTTGCCCAGTTCGGGTCTCGCTGTATTGCGTCGCCTGGCTCTTCGACTGGCGCAGCTATGCCGAACGGATCCTCGCTGGGTCGATGGGATGGTCCCTCAGCCAAACGACATCGATATCCCGTTCGAGCGCATGCCTGGTTTGACCCATATCTATCAGGCCACCAGCACGACCGCCCCGATGGTTTGTCGCGCTTCTAGCGCTCGGTGGGCTGTCGCCGCGGCCGCAAGCGGCATCAGATGCCGCGGGACCGCGCGAAGGATGCGACGCTCCACCATTTCGAAGACGCGCTTGGCCATCTCGTTCAGGCGTCGAGCATCGCTTGTGTAGTGGAAGAGGACGGGACGGGACATCCGCAGCGATTTGGCCGCCTGCTTGGCGGGATCCAGCGCCGGCACCGGGCCGGTCGCCTGCCCATAGCTCACCCAATGACCTGTAATGGCGACGGCCTCGTAATTCTCCGCAGCCGCGGCGCGGCCGATGCCGTCGAAGACGACGTCAACGCCGCGTCCGCCGGTCAGGGCCTTTACCTCCTCGGCGAAGCGATAGTCGCGCGTGACAAGCGGGCGATCGCAGCCGTGCTCGCGCGCGATCCGCGCCTTGTCGTCGGAACCCACCGTGCCGATCACGGTGGCGCCGATGTGCTTTGCCCACTGGCAGAGCAGCAATCCCACGCCTCCGGCTGCCGCGTGGACCAGGATCGTCTCCCCGGCCCGCAGTTGATTGACGCGGTGGAGCAGATACTCCGCCGTCATCCCTTTGAAGAGCACCGCGGCGGCTGTCTCCGGCTCGATCCCCGCGGGCACCGCGACGACCTGCTCCGCCGGCAGCGTGCGCAGCGTCGCGTAGGCTCCCGGCACGCCATAGGCATAGGCGACGGCGTCTCCCGGCAGGAACTGGTGCACGTTCGCGCCGACATCGACCACAGTGCCGGCGGCTTCCATGCCGATCGGCGCCGGCGGCGTCACCATGCGAAGGTCGCCGCGGCGCACGTAGACGTCGATGAAGTTGACCCCGATGGCGCGCTGTCGAACCCTGACCTCGCCCGGCGCCGGAGCCGCCACCGCGACATTCTCATACGCGAGCTGATCGGCTCCGCCGAACGCCTTCAGAACGATGGCCTGCCCCGTCATCTCGCCCGCGGTCGACCGGGTCGCGACGGCGGCACGCGAACCCTGCCTGAGATAGCGCCGGAGTCCCTCGAACCCGGCCTCGTAGACGCCGCGCCCCACCATGTCCGCGAGTTCCCGCTCGCGCCCCGGCGGCGTCTCGAATGTCGATTGCCAATGCCAGAACGTCCGGTTTCCGTCGGTGACGCGCTTCAGGCTCAGGGTCGCGACGTAGCGGCGCAGCGGCACGGTTGCATCGAGGATGCAGTAGGTCGAAATGAAATCTTGATCCGAGAGCGCCAGCAATTGCTCGCGGATCTTGGCGCCGTCGCGCAGCTCGAAGTTGCGCACGCAGCCCACTTGGTCCGCCGGCTCGCCGTTCTCGATATGCGACTTGGCGACGGCGGGATGCCAGGCATCGTGGCTGTTGAAATCCCGCAAGACCGCCCAGACCTGCTCCAACGGCGCGTCGATCACCGCGGATCGAGTGACCCGCTGCATCACCGCCGCCCGAAATAGCCCTTGAGCGCATCGAAGCCGGTCTGAAACACGCCTTGTCCGATGTCATCGGCGAGCCTTCGCTCGCGCGCCGGCGGCGCTTCGAACTCCGCCGACCACTCGGCAAAGGTACGGCTGCCGTCCGTCACCGGCGTGAGCTTCAGGGTGGCGACGTAGTTCTCGACGCCCATCGGCGATTCCAGGATCGAGTAGGTGCACTGAAGATCGTAGTCGGAGAGGCTCAGCAGCTGCTCACGGATCACGCCGCCGTCCCGCAGGCGAAAATTCCTGATGCAGCCGACGCGGTCGGCGGGCCAATTGCCCTCGATCCGCGACTCCGCGATCGACGGGTGCCATTTTGGCAGGCCATTGAAGTCGCGGACGAGCGCCCAGACCGCGTCGGCGGGAGCATCGACCACGCTCGACGTGTAGACACGAATCACTCAGTCTCTCCTTCCGGTTTCGCGGGCGTCTTGCCCTTGCCGCCGAGGAAGCTCGATCCGAGCTGTCCCGCCTTGTTCGGATCGATGCCGATCTCCTTCAGCATCTCGTCGACCAGTGGGGATTGCGCGCGGAAGCGGAGCGCCGAGTTCACCACCTGATCGGCGAAGCTGCCGCTGTCGTGGCTCGCGGCTCCGTTGCCGCCACCCCCGCCCAGACCCTCCACGTGCAGGATCTTGATGCCCTCGATGCGCTCCATCGGCTTCACCTGCTCGCGGATGATGGCGTCGAGCTTCTCGATCAGCTTCAGGCGCGCCGCCGATCGGCGCGCATCGAGCGTCGGCACGTTCTGCGCCTCATTCATGAGCCGCACACCCTCCGCCTCGACCTCGTGGCGGAGCTTGAAGGCGAACGAGCGAGTCCGCTCAGCGTCGGATTCGGCCTCGGCCTGCGCCCGGATGGCGGCGCCGCGATCGTCGGCGGCGAGCCGCTCGGCCTCGGCTGCCACTCTGAGCCGCAGCGCGTCGCGCTCGGCTTCCTGCGCCGCCCCGATGAGCTCGATCGCCTTCCGCCGCGAGGCAATCTCGGTCTCGCGCGCGGTGAACACCTTCTCCTCCTCTGATGCGGCCAACGCACGAGCGCGGTCGGCGGCAGCCTGAGCCTCGGATTGCGCCTTCGACTGCTCGGCGACTGCGATGGCGCGCTGCTGCTCGGCGAGTTCCACTGCCTGGCGACGCTCGATCTCGGCGCCCTCGATATGGCGCTCCTTCGAAATCCGCTCGGACTCGAGCGAGCGTTCCATCTCGATGCGCGCGCGCTCGACCTGCTCGCGCGCGGTGATCTCGGCGCGCTCGGCCAGCTGCTGTTTCTCCGCGCGCTCGCGCGCAAGGTCGGCGCGCTGCAGGGCGCGGGCGATCTCGATCTCGCGCTCCTGCTGGAGGCGCGCACCCTCCGCCTCGCGGTCGATCTCGAGAGAGAGCTTCTCCGTTTCCAGATTCTTGGTCCGGATCTGAACCATCGTGTCCTGCTCGATGTCATTCCGGATCTTCTTGCGCCGCTCGATTTCCTCGGTGAGCCGGGTCAAGCCCTCGGCGTCGAAGGCGTTGGAGGGATTGAAGAACTCCATCGCGGTCTGGTCGAGCTGGGTCAGGGACGCGGATTCGAGCTCGAGGCCGTTCTGCAGCAGGTCTTCGGCCACCGTTTCCGCCACTCCGCGCACATATTCGCCGCGCTTTTCGTGCAGCTCCTCCATGGTCATGGCCGCCGCGATCGTGCGCAGTGCATCGACGAACTTGCCCTCGAGCAGCTCCTTCAGAGAGTCCGGCTGCATGGTGCGCTGGCCCAAGGTCTGCGCCGCCGCCGAAATGGCCTCCATGGAGGCTTGGACGCGGACGTAGAACTCGGCGATGACGTCGACCCGCATGCGGTCGCGGGTGATGAGGGCCTTGTCGCGGCCGCGTGATACCTCCAGCCGCAGCGTGTTCATGTTGACGGGGATCACGTCGTGCACGATCGGCAGCACGAAGGCCCCACCGTTGAGTACGACTTTCTGGCCACCCATGCCCGTGCGTACGAAGGCGCGCTCCTTGCTCGAGCGGAGGTAAAGCCAATGGAACAATCCCACGATGATCGCGACGACGATCGCGAGCACAATGAGCCCAAGGATGAAGGCCCCGAATTGTGCGCCGCTCATGTCAGCCTCCTGTTGCTAGAAGCGCCACCGCCGATGCGACCATCGCGCTCGGTCGGACTCGCGTCCGCTCGGCTGGCAAGGGCCGGGCGATGCGCTTGACGTGATATCCCGCGGAAACTGCGGCTCATGTCGCCCCCTAGGATCGCTGGCGCGCCGCCGCCTCGGGCGGCGTGGCGATCTCGAGGAAGGCGGCGACGAGCGCCTCGGAAAAGGCGGCATCGTTGAGGTTATGCGGCAGGCGCAGGAGGCGCCGGTTCGGTCCAGCGCGGAACCCGCCGGCGATTGCATCGAAGAGCGCCTTGTCGGCCACCGGGTCCCAGAACGGCTGCCCCGCGGCGTCGATCGCGGAGACGCCGCCTTCGGGGATGAGAAAGCGCACGGGACCCTCCATGCGGTTCAGCTTGTCGACGAGGAAACGACCGATCTTGGCGCATTCCTCGGGCGTGGTCCGCATCAGCGTCACGTTTTGATTGTGCCTGTGGAGCTTGCGGGTGCCAAACGCCGGTGGCACCGTCTCCATCGCCCAGAAATTGACCATGTCGAGCGCCCCGCAGGATCCGACATAGGGCACCCGCGCCCGGATGATCGCATCGAGCCGCTCGGGACCGGCCGACAGCACGCCGCCGACGAGCTCGTCGGCGATCTCCGTCGTGGTGACGTCGATGACGCCCGCCAACAGTCCCGAGTCCACCAGCTTCTCCATCGACTGGCCGCCGGTGCCAGTGGCGTGGAAGACCAGGCAGTCATAGCGCTCCTCGAGCGCCTTGGTGACCGCCTGCACGCAGGGGGTAGTGACGCCGAACATGGTGAGGCCGATGGCGGGTTTGGTCTCGCTGGGACGATCGCTGCGCGAATAAGCAAGCATGCCCGCGAGCGCATGGGCCGCATTCGCCAGCACCCGCTCGGAGATGCGGTTGAGGCCGGACACGTCGGTCACCGAGTACATCATGCAGATGTCGGAGGGCCCGACATAAGGCTTGACGTCGCCCGACGCCACGGTCGAGACCATGACCTTCGGGACGCCGATGGGCAGGCGCCGCATCGCTTGCGTCGCGAGCGCCGTCCCGCCCGAGCCGCCGGCGGCGATGATGCCGCCGAGATCGCGCCGTCGCTCGATGAAGCCCGCGAAAGCCGTCGCCATCTCCGAGACCGCCGAGCCGCGATCGCCCGTGAATACGGCGCGCTCGCCGCGCGGATGGTGCCTAGCCACCTCGCGTGGATGAACCATCGCGGGCGAGGGGGTGCCAGAGGTGGAAAGATCGACGGTCACCGTGCGCACACCCAGCCTCTCCAGGCAGTCACGGAGAAAGAAGAGCTCGCGTCCCTTGGTGTCGAAGGTGCCGACGACATAGGCGGCGCGCCGGGCGCTCGAGGTCACCGGGAATTCGAGGATACGCGCCTCGCGCCCGCTTTCCGCGAGAGACGCGCTCGCCGCGGTGGAAGACGGCATCGGCTCGGTCCTGTGGGCCTGGCCCTCCATCAGCGCATCGCGCGGACCGACGGCGTTGACCGGCCGGTCGGCGAGCGGCGCCTGGGGATCCCCGGCATTCCAGCGCGTGTAGCCGCGCACCGTGCGCTCCTCCGACGGTCGCGCCGCACCCGGCCCCGGCTCGTCGCCGCCGCGGCGGATCGTGTAGATACGGGTCTCGGCGCCGTCGGCCGCATCGGGCGTGGGCAGGTCACCCTCGCCGTCTGCCTCGTAATCGGCCGACGAGCGCACACCCAGCAGCTGCTGTTGCAGCCCGCGATCGGCAGCGAGCTCGGCCGCCGACATGGTGCGCGCGATGCGCCCGTTCACCATTACCGCCACCCGATCGGCGACATCGATCGCGACGCCGAGATTCTGCTCGACCAGCAACACCGATATCTCGCCGCCGCCGGCGAACGACTTCAGCATCTCCGTCAGGTGTTCGACGATGATGGGCGCGAGGCCCTCGGTTGGCTCATCCATCACCAGCAGGCGCGGATCGAGCACCAGCGCTCGCGCGATCGCCAGCATCTGCTGCTCGCCGCCCGAGAGCTGCGCGCCGCCATGCCATCGACGCTCCGCGAGGCTCGGAAACAACTCGTAGACACGGGCCAGGCTCCAAGGTCCTCGGCGCCGGCCGCGCACCAGACGGAGGTGCTCGTCGACCGAAAGCGAGGGCCAGACGCGACGTCCCTGCGGCACATAGCCGACGCCGCGGCGCGTGACCTCGTTGGGTGTGAGCCCCAGTACCTCCTCGCCGGCGATGCGCACGCTGCCGGAGGCCCGGACCAGGCCGGTGATTGCGTTGCAGAGCGTGGTCTTACCCATGCCGTTTCTGCCGACCACTCCGAGGACGCCCCGCGGCAGCTCGAGCGAGACGCTCTGCAGCGCATGCGCTCGGCCATGATGGACGTCGAGCTTGCCGACCCGGAGGATGGGCGCTCCGGCGCTCGGACCCTGCATCGGGGCACGGACGCTAGGCGGCATGGCTCCCTCCGCGGCTGCCGCCCATATAGATCGCCTGCACCTCGGCATCGCTCTCGATCTCGGCGGGCGTGCCGTGCTTCAAGATGCGGCCGTTGTGCATGATCGTCACGCGCTCGACGACGCGTAGCGCTACATCGAGGTCGTGCTCGATCAGCACGAACCCCATGTGCGGCGGAAAGGCCGACAGCAGCAAGATCAGCTCCCGCCGCTCCCCCGGGGATAGGCCGGCTGCGGGCTCGTCGAACAGGATGAGGCGCGGCGCGCCCGCGAGCGCCATGCCGATCTCGAGCTGACGCTGCTGGCCGTGCGAGAGCGAGGAAACGAGCTCGTCGGCGACATGGGACAGCCGCACGCGCTCGAGCAAGTCTTGGGTCGCGGTTCGCGAGGGATGGCTCGCGCGCGGGCGTCTGAAGCTGTAGCGGCCACGCCCGACGCCGCGAACAGCAAGAAAGAGATTGTCCCGCGCGGACAATTGGCGGAACAAAAGGGAGGATTGGTACGTGCGCCGCAGGCCGCGGCGAATGCGCTCATGCGGCGGCAGCTCCGTGATGTCCTCGCCGAAAAACCAGACGCGCCCCGCGGTCGGTGGAAAGTCGCCGGTGACGGCGTTGAAAAGCGTGGTCTTTCCCGCGCCGTTGGCGCCGAGCACGGCGCGCCGCTCGCCCGCGGCGACCGAGAACGACACGTTCTCGATCGCCGTCAGTGCGCCGAACGCCCGGGAGACGCCCTCGAGCACGAGCGCGTCCCCCGAAGCGAGCGGCTTCGTTGCCGATGAGAACGACGTCACCGTCGCCATGCCTCGGTCATCCCGCTGGAGCTCGCAAGCTCACGGGCTCAGGGGCAGTTCGGAACATCGCGGGAGCCCAGACCCATCTTGTTGAACTCGTCCTTACTCAAGCCCAGGGTCTCCGTGACGTTGTGCGCCACCGTCACCACCTTGTTGTAGAACTCGCCGTCGGGCTTCTTCGCGACCTCGGTGATATAAGTGTCTCCGATGCCGTTGCGGTTCTCGTCGATCCGGATGTCGCCGGCGGGGCCGTGGAGCACCAGCTTCTGCAACGCCTCGCGAAACGCCTTCTGGCCGCCGGAGAGATCGCCTTTGACGGCATCGAGCCCTTCGAGCGTCGCCTCGGTGCTGAGGTAGTAGAGGAACGCGAACAGCGATGGGCTCGGGAAGCCGTCCTTGAAGTTGGCCTTGTAGTCCGCGACGAATTTCTTCCATTCCGGCGTATCGATCGAATCCGCCATCGGGCCCGCCGAGGGTGTGCCGAGCAGAGATTCGCGGCGCTTGCCTTTGAAGTTCAGCACGGTCTGGTCGACCGTGATGGTGCCGCCGACCATCGGCTTGTCGCCGCCGGCTTGCTCATACTGAGTGAGGAAATTGACGGCATCGGCGCCGCCGAGGACCACGACCAGCGCGTCGACGTCGCCGGGAATGGTGGAGATGACCGAGGAATAGTCCTTGGTGCCAAGCGGGACCCATGCCTTCTTCACCACATGGCCGCCGCCCTTGCAGTAGCCTGCCATGAACCCCTGGACCTGCGAATAGGGGAAGCCGTAATCCTCGGCCACTAAGAACACTTTCTTGTAGCCTTTGGAGAGCGCGTGCTCGCCCAAACCCACCATCCATTGGGCGCCTTCCGTGTGGAAGCGGAAGAAGTTGGGCGAGGGATCGACCAAGGTTGTCGCCTGGGCTCCCGAGGAGCCGTTGATGAAGGTGATGTCGGGCTGCGTCTTCGAATAGTTCTTGACCGCGATGCCCTCGTCGCCCGAGAGCGGGCCGATCATGATACTGACCTTGTCCTGCTCGACGAGCTTTCGCGTGGCGTTCACGGCCTTGTCGGGCGAGGCGTCCGACGACCCCTTGATGAACTCGATCTTCTTGCCACCGGCCATGCCGTTGTGCAGCTTGAGCGCGAGGTCGGCGCCGCGCATGCTGTCCTGGCCGCCCGCGGCGAATGGTCCCTCGAGCGTCGCCAACACGCCGATCTTGATGGTCTCTTGCGCCTGGCCGGCGCCGGCGCAGAGCGTCAGCGCTGCCGTTCCCATCAGGGTGTTCAACACGCGCGTTCTCAACCGCATCGTTCCCTCCTTTTTGTGAAGCGGCTTTGCCGCCGCCGTGGCCAACCGGAGCTGGCGCTCATTGGACACCGTTGCTCCGGAATTTCGCTTGGGCGCCGCCCAGAGGCAGGCGCTGGCGCAGCTGCGCCCAGAGGCCCAGCAGGCCGTCGGGCGAGAACAGCACGATCGCCAGGAACACGCCGCCGATCACCAGGTTGAAGCGCTCGCGATCGATCAGGTCGATGGCGAAGGTCTGCAGCAGCACGAAGACGACCGCGCCCACGAAGGCGCCGATCGGATGGCGCATCCCGCCGAGCACGGCGATGACGAGAATGTCGATCATGCGGCCGATGCCCGTCGATTCCGGCGAGATCTGGTTGTTGTACCAGATCATCAGGACGCCGCCGACGGCAGCGAGGACGCCCGCGACGCTATAAGCGGCAACGCGGTGCGCGGTCACGTGGAACCCGAGCGCCCGCATGCGGCGCGGATTGTCGCGCACGCCCTGGAGCGCCATGCCGAAGGGCGCGCGGATCAAGTATCGGATGAAGAAATATCCCGCGAGCGCGCAGCCGAGCGTCAGATAGTAGAACGGCACGGGGTCACGCATATTGATCCCCAGGACCGTCGGCGCATTCACCTGGTTGAAGCCGCGATGACCCGCGAAGAGCGAATAGTTCTGCAGCGTGAGATAATAGAAGGCGACGCCGATCGCGAGCGTGATCATGATGGTGTAGATGCCCTCGGTGCGCACTGAAAGCCAGCCGACGAAAGTGGCGAATACGGTGGCGATCAGAATTGCGACGATCACCGCGAGCCACCAGGGCCAGCCCAGGCTGATGGGATCGATGCTGGTGCCGAAGATCGCCACCATGTAGCCGGCGACGCCGGCCACTGAGAGCTGCGCCAGCGATACCATGCCGCCATAACCGCCCATGAAGGTGAGCGAGAGCGCGATAAGCCCGAGCGCTAAGGATTGGCCGCCGATCTGGAAGGTGAAGAAAGGCGAGGCGACGACCGGATAGACCAACAGGCCCGCCAGAACGATTACGTGGCGCAGTCCGACGCGGCGCAGGCCCTCAAGGATGTCGGCGCCGATGCGCGCGGGCTCGGGAGCGCGCGCCGCCGGCGCCGCGGGCGCCGCACTGGAACGTGCGAGCCCGTAGCGGCCGGCGCCGGAATTCATCGCGCGCCGCCATTGGGCCGCGCTCATGCGGGCCTCCCAAGGATGCCGCGTGGGCGAAACGCCAGCACCAGAGTCATGATCACGAACGTGAACACGATGCCGTAGGTCGGCGCATAGGCAAGGCCAAATTGCTCGGCGATGCCGATCAGCAGCGCGCCCACCGCCGCACCCGTAATGCTGCCCATCCCGCCCACGATGACCACCACCAGCGAGGCCAGCAGGTAGCGGACGTCCTCTCCCGGCGAGATCGAGAGCGCGGTGCCGCCGACCACCCCGGCAAAGCCCGCGAGCCCCGCGCCGATGGCGAAGGTGATGGCGAAGACCAGCTGCACGTTCACGCCCGATGCCGCCAGCATGGCGCGGTCATCGACGCCGGCGCGGATCATCATGCCGACGCGCGTGCGGTTCAGCAGCCACCACAGCAAAATACCGATCACCACCGCACCCAGGAACAGCACGATGCGATAGGTGGGATAGCCGTGGATGATCGGCATCGGTATCGAGCCGTAGATGGCGCGCGGCGGATCGAACTGATAGATCTGCCCGCCCCACATCCACAGCATGAGATCGGCCAGCACGATCGATATCCCGATCGTCACCATGGTCTGGCGGAGGTCCTGTCCCTGCATGAAGCGGAAGATGCAGACCTGCAGCAAGAGCCCGAGCAACGCAGCCGCAAGAAAGCCGGCTGCCACCGCCAACAGCCACGAGTCGGTGGCGTCGCCGACCTCCCAGCCGACATAGGCGCCCAAGAGATAGAGCGAGCCGTGCGCCAAGTTCACGTTGCGCATCAGCCCGAAGACGAGCGTGAACCCGCTGGCGACCAGAAAGTAGAGCGCCGCGAGGGTGACGCCGTTCAAGAAGGTCGAGACGAACTGGCGCGCGTTGTCGAAGAGCGCCCAGACAATGAAGACCGCGATCGGTCCGCCGATCAGGGCCACCGAGGCCCAGAGCTGAAAGCGCTTTCCCCTCATGCCGCGGGCAGGCTCCAGCGCGTACGCGACGCGCGCAGCTCCGGCTCCTTGTGGAAGACGCCGTCCTTCATGATCGCCAGCAGCTTGTTGCGGTCCGCCAGGATCGAGAGATCCGCGAGCGGGTCGCCGTCGACAAGCAGGATGTCCGCCAGGAAGCCTTCCTTCAGCTGGCCGAGCTCGTCGGCCATCATCATGATCTCGCCGCCATGCTTCGTCGCCGATACCAGCGCCTCCATCGGCGTCATGCCCGCATATTTGACGAGGTATTGCAGATCTTTTGCATTTTCGCCGTGGCGCGCCCAGGCGAAGCCGTAGTCGCCGCCCGGCAGCACGCGCACGCCGCGCCTGTGCATGGCGCGCAGGCTCTTCTCGACTGCCTCGAGCTCCTCCTCGTAGCCGAGCGCGATCGCCTTCTTATGGTCGATGCCGAATTCCGCGCCCTCATAGAGTAACCGCACGATCACGGCGAGGCCGGGAGCGACAAAGATCTTGTCCTTGGCGGCCTCCAGCATGTCCAGGGATTCCTCGTCGGTGTAACTCGCGTGATAGATGATCTCGCAGCCGTGGCGAAGCGCCTGCTTGACGGATTCGCAGGAGCGCGCGTGCACGGTGACGCGCTTGCCGCGCAGCTTCGTCTCACGCACCGCGATTGCCACCTCCTCCTCGCTCATCCAATTCGTCTTGGCCGGCGCGTGGCCCACGAGATTGTCGCCGGAAAGGTTGAGCTTGATTGAGTCGACGCCGTATTTGAGGAACATGCGCACGACCTTGCGCATTTCCTCGGGGCCGCTCACCACCTGGCCGAAGCTGAATTCCGGATAGGGTAAATGCGGCAGCATGTCGTCGCCGAGCGAGCCCGCGACCGTGATCTCCTGGCTCGCCGCGAGATAGCGCGGGCCCGGGATCAGCCCCTCGTTGATCGAGTTGCGCACGACAACATCGAGCCGTGGCTTCGCGGTCGCCGCGCCGACGCAGGAGGTCCAGCCGTGGTCGAGATAGGTCTTGGCGACGCCGGCGGTCCAGAGCATGTGCTCCTCGAGCGGCATTAGCTGGATCTCGTCGAGGCTCGCTGCATTGTTCCAGGCGAAATGCGTGTGCGCCTCGGTCATGCCGGGCATCAGGGTGGCGCCGGCGCCGTCGATGACGGTCACCCCCGCCATCGGCGGCAGCTGTCCGCCCCGCGCTACGCGCGTTACGCGGTTGCCCTGGACCAGAACTTCGCCGGCAAAGGGCGGCGCGCCGGTGCCGTCGATGACCCGCACATTGGTGAAGAGGACATTCATGTCTCGCTCCTACGTAATGTCTCAGGCGATGCGGCGCTGGTAGAAGCGGCGCAGCAGGTCGATGCAATCGTCGGGCTTCTCCACCGGCGCCCAATGCCCGCAGCCGCGGAGCACCTCGACCTGGGCGCCCGCGATCTTCGCGCCGAGGAGCCGCACCGACTGCGCCGGCGCCACGCCGTCCTCGTCGCCGGTGGCGAGCAGCATCGGGCAGGCGATGCGGGCGAGATCGGCGGGCGTCGCATCGGCAAGAGCGAGGCAGCTCCGCGCGTAGCCGTCGGGATCCTGGCGCATCAGCGATTCACGCACGAAGCCGATGGCGGTGCGGCGCTTCGCCTTCGTCTCGGCTGAGGTCGCGGCCTGCACCAGCGTTTCGGCGATCGCATGCATGCCGGCGATGCCTTCCTTCGCCGCTTTCTCGCCGCGCGCGCGGATCGCGGCCTTTGCAGTGTCCGGCGGCGCCAGCAGCGGACCGAAGAGCGCGAGGCTGCGCACCGCCTTGGGTTCGCGCGCGGCCAAGTGGAGCGCGACGATGCAGCCCATGGAATGCCCCACGACATGAGCGCGCTCCTGACCCGCCGAGGCCAAGACGCGCAACGCTGCCTGGACGAATCGATCGATCGAGAGCGGCCCCTCGACGCGATGCGAGCGGCCGGATCCCGGCAGGTCGAAGCGCACGGTCTGAAACCGAGCGAACGCGGGCAACAGCGGCGTCCAGGTGTTGGACGTGCCGCCGAGCCCGTGGATCATCAAGACGGCATCGCCGCCGCCGGCGGGCGTGTCGATCTCGACGGCGATGCGCTCGACGAATTCGAAGGCCACCCCGTAGCTCCTCTAAGCCACCGCCGGACGCACGCTGCGAGCCGACTGGATATCGGGCTCCTTGTGGAACTGGCCGTCCTTCATCACCGCGAGAATGCGCGCCGGGTCCTGCAGGATCGCGATATTGGCGACCGGATCGCCGTCGATCAGCAGGAGATCGGCGAGGTAGCCGTCCTTGACCTGGCCCAGCTCGTTGCCCCGCATCATGACCTGCGCGCCATAGCGCGTCGCCGCGATCAAGGCCTCCATGGGCGTGAAGCCCAGGTATTTGACGAAATATTCGAGATCCTTCGCGTTCGTGCCGTGCTTGATCCAGGCAAAGCCGTAGTCGCCGCCGATCAGCACGCGAATGCCGCGCTTGTGCATTTTCTTCAGCGAATCGACCGCGACCTCGAGCTCCCGGTGGTAACCCATGGTCTTGGCACGCTCGGGCGTGATGCCCCACTCCGCCGCGTGATAGGACGTGTTGATGAGCCAGGCGATGCCGGGCGCCACGAAGTGCTTGTCCTTGTGCGCCTCCAGCATGTCGAGAGCTTCCTCGTCGGCGAAGCTCGCGTGATAGACGAGCTCGATGCCGTGGCGCACGCACTGCTTGATCGATTCACAGGACCGCGCGTGAGCCGCCAGCCGCTTGCCGCGCATGCGCGCCTCCGACGCGGCTACAGCGATTTCGCCATCGCTCATCGGGGAGAGCTCGGCGGGGATCCCGGCGATGTATTCGCCGGAGAGGTTCAGCTTGATGGTGTCGACGCCGTATTTCAGGAACATGCGCACCACCCGGCGCATATCCTCGGGGCCGCTCACAACCGCGCCGAAGCTGAACTCGGGGAACGGCAGGTGCGGCAGCGTCTCGTCGCCGAGGCCGCCGGGCACGGTGATCTCCTGGCTCGCGGCGAGGTAGCGGGGTCCCGGAATCTGCCCCGCATTGATGGCATTGCGGATCACCACGTCGAGGCGCGGCTTTGCGGTCGCCGCACCGACGCAAGAGGTAAACCCACGATCGAGATAGCGCTTGGCAACATGCGCGCACCAGAGGATGTGCTCCTCGGTCGGCATGCGCTGGATCGCGTTCAGGCTCGGCTGATCGTTCCAGGAGAAGTGCGTGTGCGCCTCGGTCATGCCGGGCATCAAGGTGGCGCCGGCGGCGTCGATGACGGTGACACCGTTGGTCGGGATCGCGCGGACGCCGCGAGCCACTCGGGCGATGCGGTTGCCCTGGACCAGGACCTCGCCCGCGTAGGGCTGGGCGCCGGTGCCATCGAGGATCCGAATATTGCTGAAGAGCACGTTCGCCATAGGACAATCCTCAGGGGAATTGGACTTGGGATGCACGCACGCAACTAGCGGCGCGGCGCGCCGAGCCGCCGCCGGAAACGCAGCGGCGCAGGGGCGGGCTGGGAAAGCCGAGTCTGGCCAGCACTGACGTTCCTCCACGCATGGCGGAGAGCGGACCTCGCCGCCTCCGCACGCCTTTACGGCGCTTTCTTTGTACACCGCCGCACCGCGGGCGACGGACCAAGGGCTGCCGCCGCGCTCAATGCGCATTTGTTATATGGTAGACCCGAATAGCTTGTTTTGAACAGGAATTCCAAAAGCGCGACGGCCGCCTTTTAGTTGGCCGCCCCGCGCCGTAGCGCCTTGAATCGGCGGGTTTGCTCGGTGAGCGCGATTTCCGTCGGCAGCCGCTCCAAACTGCTGGCGCCGTAAAAGCCGTGGCAGCCCGGGCAGTGCGCGAGGACGTAGGCGGCGTCCTCGGGCGTCGCGATCGGGCCGCCGTGACAGAGCACGATCACGTCCTGCCGGATCGCCCGCGAGGCGGCCGCAATCGCGTTGACCCGCGGCACGCAGTCCCTCAGCGAGAACGCGGTCCGCGCGCCGATGGCGCCGCCGACGGTCAGCCCCATGTGTGCCACGACGATGTCGGCGCCGGCCTGGGTCATGGCGCGGGCATCCCCCTCGGTGAAGGCATAGGGGGTCGTCAGCATGTCCTTCTCGCGCGCGAGCCGGATCATCTCGACCTCGAGCCCGTATCCCATGCCGGTCTCCTCAAGATTGGCGCGGAAGGTTCCATCGATGAGGCCGACGGTCGGAAAGTTCTGCACGCCGGCGAACCCGAGCGATTTCAGCGTGTCCAGGAAATGGTCGAAATTGCAGAAGGGATCCGTGCCGTTGACACCGGCGATCACCGGCGTGCATTGCACCACTGGCAACACCTCGCGCGCCATCTCGAGCACGATCTCGTTGGCGTTGCCGTAGGCGAGCAGTCCCGCGAGCGAGCCGCGCCCGGCCATGCGATAGCGGCCGGAGTTGTAGATGACGATGAGGTCGATGCCGCCGGCCTCCTCGCACTTGGCCGAAAGCCCCGTGCCGGCGCCGCCGCCGACGATCGGCTCGCCACGCCGGACCATGTCGTGGAACCGCGTAAGCAGGTCGTTTCGCTTCATGCGGGACATGTCGTGCCTCGGGAAGGATGGCTCGGAAGCCCAGAACATCTTGAGAGGAGGCGCTCCCACTCGGCTCGCCGCAGTGGGTCACTTCATTTGTTTCGAACCCGGTCCGCGATCTCATTCAGGGATCGTCCATTAAGCCTCGATTCTAGCATCCGTCCCCTGATTTAGTGAGTCCATCGTTCTCACCTGCGACGGACGATGTCCGCATGGGGTTCGTCATAGTCGACCGTGCAGGGAGGTTGGCGCGAGGTCCGTTTTGCCTTCTGCACTCGTGCGATCTAAGCGAGCACGAGCACAGGATTGCCCAATACCGCGGTTCGGGGAGTAATGCCGAGACCCGGTGCCGTTGGCGCGCTCATGCGGCCATCGATGCGCCGGGGAGCGCCGTCGGCGAGCGTGACCGTGACGTAGCTGTTGCAGTCGCTGACGCTGAACCGGTACGCCTCCGGCGTGCTGTGGGCGAGATGCGCGATCGCCGCAGTGACGATGTCGCCGCCCCCGCTGTCCTCAATGGTCATGGCGATGCCCATGGCCACGCAAAGATCGCGCATCGCTCGAGCCGTCGTGAGCCCGCCAACCTTGCTCAGCTTGATGTTGACCACGTCCATCGCACGGTCCGCGTGAGCGCGGAGCAGTATGGGGATGCCGTCGATGATCTCGTCCAGCACCACCGGGCGCCGGGTGCGGCGTCGCACGCTCAGGCATTCCTCATAGGTCAGGCAGGGCTGCTCGATATAGACGTCGAGGTCCTCGATGCCGGCGAGGACACGCACGGCTTGGTGAGGTAACCAACTCGTATTGGCGTCGGCAACCACGATTTCGCCGGGATCGAGGCCGCGGACGACGGTCCGGATGCGCGCGATGTCCAGGTCGGGATCACCGCCGACCTTGAGCTGGAATTGGTGGTAGCCCTCCGCGCGAAAGTGGCCAACGCGTTCCGCCATCCGCTCGGGCGTATCTTGCGAGATGGCCCGGTAGAGCCCGACGCTGTCGCCGTGACACCCACCGAGCAAGGTGGAGACGGGTACGCCCGCCGAGAGCCCGAGCAGATCCCAACACGCCATGTCGATCGCCGATTTGACGTACGAGTGGCCCTTCAAACGCTGATCCATCAGCCGGCTTATCACACCGACGCGGGTGGGATCCTGACCGATCAAATGCGGTCCCAGCTCGGCTAGACCGGCGCGCGCGCCCGCGGCATAGGCCGGCAAGTAGGCCGGACCGAGTGGGCAAACCTCGCCGTAACCGATGAGGCCAGAATCGGTCTCCACGCGCACCACGGTCGAGTCGTAGATCTGGAGCGACTTCCCGCCCGACCAGCTGTAACTGCCTTCCCGCAAGGGCAGATCGACCTGATAGACGAGGATGCGCGTGATTTTCATTGGGACACCCGCTGTGAGCTGGCCGATGGGCCGGAGGCTATGTCAATGAAGCAAGATTTGCCGAAAGGGCATCTTCAAATAGACTGCGGTGGAACGCTCCCCTTGACCGACTCCACACCTTGGGGATGCAACGATGCAACTGCTCGAGGATCGAGCTGGTCGACCATGAAGGAAAAGCTGCCGGAATTCGAACTGATTCTCAGCAGGACGCGAAGAGCACAGGTCGCCGAGATCCTCCGAAACGCCATCTTCGCCGGTAGTTTTGCTCCGGGCACGAAGCTCGTGGAAATGAAGCTTGCCTCCCGTTTGGGTGTCAGCCGAGGGTCGGTCAGAGAAGCGATCCTCGAGCTGGTCGAGCAGGGACTGCTGGTCAACAAGCCCTATGCCGGTACGTTCGTCGCTCACATCGATGAGAAAGCACTGAGCGAGCTCTTCTCTCTGCGCAAGATTCTGGATCGGCACGTTTATACGTTGCTTTGGCCGCACCGGAACGAGACCTATCAGCGGGAGTTCACCGCGCGAAACCGCGCGATCGCCAAGGCGATGCAGACAGGGCAACGGACGGCCGCCATCAAGGCCGAGATGCATTTCCATAGCTATCCCTACGAGTTCTCGGGCAATGACGTGCTGCTGGAGGTCTGGCAGTTGCTGGCGCATCGCATCCAACTCTGCTTCACGGTGAGCCAGACCGTCGTCTTCGGCCCGGCTTTCACATCCGAGAACGAGCACTATCTCGCGGCGGCTCTCGGCGATGATCTCGATAAGATGCACGCAGAGGTCGAGCGCCATTTCGATCTCGGTTTGAAGGCGGTGCGGCGAGCGCTGAAGCGAGCCGACGGCAAGTCGCACGGCATCGACGCCCTGCCCCCGGAGCGCGCGCGCCGATCTGCGCGCTCGAGGGGCTAGACCCCGATCGTCGAGCGCCTATGATCCTTGTCAACTGTCGGACAATCGACTAGAAAAGTTAACCATTGGCTCGTGCAATCCGGCGGCCGCGACGTGCGGCCTCGAAGGCGGATGTTTCGGGATGGTTGACCCCAGCGGAGCATCTTTGGCGCTGCAGGACGCGCGTAACCGCACGCATCCAAATCCACATTTCCGGCAATCACTAACATTCCGCCTAAGTCTGGCGAGACCAAGCGGACAGCATCCACGGCCGCAGATCGGTTTTCTGATCAACCTCCGCGGTGCCAACCAACCGACTCATTGCGAGTCATCCTAAAAGGGAGGAACCAAATGACGAACCGGTCGAAACGAGTTCACGGCCTTCCAGTCTCGCGGCGACGGGCCTTGATGGGCATCGGGGCCG
>DASZHJ010000416.1:0-6334 GCA_035938015.1 Allostellaceae bacterium | reverse complement strand
CGGGTCGCGGCGCCGCGGGCTGCTGCGAGTGACCGGTGTGCGCGAGAGCATGGTGACAGGATGCAGTGACAGCATCGCCCTCCGTCCCGGCGTGGCTTGGCCGATGTGGTCGCACGTGACCGACCCGACCGCGCGGCGGGCGCTCGAGGCGAGCCTGGTCGCATCGCACTGGCTCGAAAAGTGGGCTGGCGTGAACGCCCGCGAGGACCGCGCCTGGCGAGCGATCCTGCGGGGCTTCGCGCGCACGGGCCGGGCTCAGGACATCCAGAGCATCGCAACGGCGACCGGGCTCAACGCTCCCGCCGTCGTGGCGAGCTTGCAGGGCTTGCACCGGCGCGACATGCTGGTGCTCGATGACAGCTCTCTGAGCGTGAGCGCCGCCTATCCCTTCTGTGCTTGGGCGAGCGAGCACCGCGTCGCGATCGCGGGCGGAGCGAGCGTGCAGTCGCTCTGCGCGATCGATGCACTAGGCGCGGGCGCCATGCTGGGTCGCGACACCATCGTCGACTCCGTCTGCCGATTCTGCGGCACGCCGGTCCGGATTGCGACGCGCGACAGCGGCCGCGCGCTCGGCTCGGTCAGCCCCAGCACCGCCGTGGTCTGGGCCGGGCAGCGATACGCCGACAATTGCAGCGCGACCTCGGGCTGCACCCTGAAAGCCTTCTTCTGCTCTGAGGCGCATCTGGCGGCTTGGCGAGAGCGCGCCGACCGCGACGGCGTGGGCTTCACGCTCGCCCTCGAGGCGGCGCTGCAAATCGGCCTCGCGCTCTTCCCGCCCTTGCTGATGCCGGCCCGATCGGCTGAAAGCGAGCCGAGCGCGCTCTGAGGGTCGATGCTGCTACTGCGCGGTACCGAATCGCGGCGCGTTCTCGATGTCGTCCTTCAGGGCCGCCTCGCCCTCCGTGGGCAAGAACTCGAGATAGTTCAAGCCCGCATCGATATCGCCTTCCCACATATCCCGCGGCAATTCGTAGAGCAGCTCGACCCCGTAGCCATTGGGATCGCTGATGTAGACGCTGTGCGTCACGCCGTGATTGATGCGCAGATGGAACTTGACGCCGCGCGCCTGCAGATCGGCGAGCTTCTTCAGCCAGGCCTCGCGGCTGGGCATGCCGATGGCGATGTGGTTGATCGCCTGCGGGGTGCCGAACAGCTCCCATTTCTCGGGCGGCTTCGGCAGGCCGGGGTTCTCGACCAGCGCCACGTCGTGATGCGCCATCTTGCCGGCGTGGTCGCCGCTGTAGAAGCGCATCGGCGGGATCGGGCCCATATGGGCGGGCGGGCGCAACGTCCCGACCTGCTTCAGGCCCACGATTTCGGTCCAGAACCGATGGGATTCCTCGATGTCCCGCACGTTGAGGACGATGTGATTGATGCCGACCGGGCGTGGGGCGTCACCGGCGCCCGCCGCCTCGCCGGAGTTACGACCTGTCATGTGCCTCCCCCTGGTATTCGCGGGCATTATGGGGCGGGGCCAGGGACCCCGCCAGCGGCCTTTTGGGAACAAAACAAAAACATTGCGTCTTGGAACAAACCGGGTACGATGGCTCTCCCAATCCCCAAAGAGGGCGCGCAGGCGACGCCTGCGTTGCATCGGCGGGGAGCGATATGGAATAAGGAGAGGGCTCATGTCCCAGGCCGCGTTGCGGGTCGTTGAAAAGGACAATATGGACAAGCAGAAGGCGCTGGATGCGGCGCTGGGCCAGATCGAGCGGTCCTTCGGCAAGGGCTCGATCATGCGGCTCGGCGCCCGCGAAGCGGCCGCGGGCGAGGCGGAGGTGGTCTCCACGGGCTCACTCGGCCTCGACATCGCGCTGGGCATCGGCGGGCTCCCGCGCGGCCGCGTCGTGGAGATCTACGGGCCCGAGAGCTCCGGCAAGACCACGCTGGCCTTGCATGTGATCGCCGAGGCCCAGAAGAACGGCGGCACCTGCGCCTTCATCGATGCCGAGCACGCGCTTGATCCCGGCTACGCCAAGAAGCTCGGCGTCAACGTCGACGAGCTCCTGATCTCGCAGCCGGATGCGGGCGAACAGGCGCTGGAGATCGCGGACACGCTGGTGCGCTCGGGCGCCATCGACGTGCTCGTGGTCGATTCCGTGGCGGCGCTGGTGCCGCGCGCCGAACTCGAAGGCGAGATGGGCGACAGCCACATGGGGCTCCACGCGCGCCTCATGAGCCAGGCGCTCCGCAAGCTCACGGGCTCGATCTCGCGCTCGCGCTGCATGGTGATCTTCATCAACCAGATCCGCATGAAGATCGGCGTGATGTTCGGCAATCCCGAGACCACCACCGGCGGCCACGCGCTCAAGTTCTACGCCTCGGTTCGGCTCGACATCCGGCGCATCGGCGCCATCAAGGAGCGCGAGCAGGTGATCGGCAACCAGACGCGCGTCAAGGTGGTCAAGAACAAGATGGCGCCGCCCTTCAAGGTGGTGGAGTTCGACATCATGTACGGCGAGGGTATCTCCAAGCGCGGCGAGCTCCTCGACCTCGGCATGCAGGCGGCCGTGGTGGAGAAAAGCGGCTCCTGGTTCTCCTACGACGGCCAGCGCATCGGCCAGGGCCGCGAGAACGCCAAGCAGTTCCTCAAGGACAATCCCGAGATCGCCGTGGCGATCGAGCAGGCCGTGCGCGCCAACGCCGGCCTGGTGGCGGACGCCATGATGGCGGCCTCCGCCGTCGAGAGCGGCGCCGGCACGGAGGACGCGGAATAGCGATTTAGCCTTCTCAGGTTGCAGGAAAGAAGGCGACGGCGCCGGACTCGTTCCGGCGCCGCTTTTCTTCGGCGGCGAGTTGCGGAGAAGCCGCAGTCCTTGTTTCTTGGCGGTTCAAGATTCACCGCCAAGGTGCCAAGGACGCCAAGAAGGCATTCTCGCGGCTTCGCTGCAAAAGAACCTCCGCGTCCTCGGCGCAGCCTCCGTGCTGAAGCGTTGTGGGCTCTTCCTAGGATCCCACGAGCCCCAATCTCGGGCTCGAGGGCTCGGCGTGACGCCGGCGCGGAATGCGGCCGGCGCGGAAGGCGGCGCGCCCGGCCTCGACCGCGCGGGCCATCGCGCGCGCCATCAGCGGGGGATCATGAGCCCCGGCGATCGCGGTGTTCACCAGCACGGCGCTGCAGCCCAGTTCCATCGCGAGTGCCGCGTCGGAGGCAGTGCCGATGCCGGCGTCCAGCACGACCGGCACCGGGCTCCGCGCCGAGATGAGCTCGATGTTGTAGGGATTGAGGATCCCTTGGCCCGAGCCGATCGGCGAGCCCAGCGGCATCACCGCGGCGGCGCCGGCATCGGCGAGCTTGCGGCAGAGTAGGGGATCGTCGGTGCAGTAGGGCAGCACCGTGAAGCCCTTCGCCACCAGTTCCGCCGTCGCTTCCACCAGAAGAGCGCCATCGGGATAAAGCGTCTCGAAATCGCCGATGAGCTCGAGCTTGATCCATGGGGTCTCCAAAGCCTCGCGCGCGAGCTCGGCGGTGAGCACGGCGTCGCGCACCGTGGCGCAGCCCGCCGTGTTCGGCAGCAGCGCATAGCGCCCGCCCAGCACCTCGAGGAGGCTACCGCTGTAGCCCTCCAGGCTCACGCGCCGGATCGCCACCGTCACCAGCGCGGGCTCGCCCTCCACGAGCGCGTCGAGCAGCGCCTGCTGATTGGGATATCCCGCCGTACCCATCAGGAGCCGCGAGCCGAGCCTGCGTCCTGCGATCACGAGCGCATCGTGCGTCGCTCCGGTATCGAATGTCCCTGTCATGCTCAACCTCCTCTCGTCGCGCGGACGATCTCGATGGCGTCGCCGTGCGTGAGCGCGCGCGCCGGCCACTCGCTCCGCGGCACCAGGCTGCCATTGAGCGCGACCGCGATGCCCCGGGGCGCGCCGGGAACCGCGAGTTCCTCGATCAGCGCCGCCACGGTCGTGGCATGGACCTCGCGGTCAGACCCGTTGAGATGCACGGTCATGCTCATGTCTCGACCTCGGGAGTGACTGAAAGCGCTCGATGCCGAAGGGGCGAATGGTCTCGCCGACATCGCCCGCCAGCACGCAGCGGCTCACCTCGTCCGCGGTGACCGGCGTCAGCAAGATGCCGTTTCGGTGATGGCCGGTGGCGAGGATCAGGCCCTCGATCGCCGTGGGTCCGAGGATCGGCGCGTCGTCGGGCGAGCCCGGACGGAAGCCAACCCAGCTCTCGGAGATCGCGCAGTCCTCGATCGCCGGGAGCACGCGCCAGGCCGCTTCGAGCAGGCTCAGCATGGCGCCTGCGGTGAGTGTGGCGTCGAAGCCGCGCTCCTCGACCGTGGCGCCCACGATCAGGCGACCGTCTTGGCGCGGCACCAGATAGACGCCGGGCGCCCAGAGCACGTGTGCCAGCAGCGGCGCTACCGCATCCATCTGGAGCGCCAGCATCTGGCCCTTGACTGGCCGCACCGGCGGGAGGACCTCGGGCGGCAATCCCTCTATCTCGCGCGACCAGGCGCCGGCGGCGAGCACCACGACACCGGCCTCGTGCCGGCAATCGCTCGCGCGAATCGCGCGCACGCGGCCGCCCGCGATCTCGACGCCATGGATGCGCGCGTGCTCGTGCAGCCTCCCGCCCGCGCGCTCGAAGGCGCGCGCGAGCGCCGCCACGAGCCGCCGGTTGTTCACCTGGTGATCCCGAGGGCTGAGCACCGCCGCGGCGACGGCTGGCGCCAGATGCGGCTCCAGCCGCCGCGCCTCGGCGCCCGTGAGCCAACGGAGCTCGATGCCGAGGCCTTGCTGGAAGTCGACATCGTGGCGCAGCCGCGCGGCCTCGTCGGCGCCGGTCGCGACCGCGAGGGTGCCCTCGGTCCGGAGCTCGACCGAGATGCCGGAGAGGGATTCGAGCTCTGCGGCGAAGCCGGGCCAGCGCTCGAGGCTCTCGCGGGTGAGCCGTGCGAGCGCGTGCTCGCCGGGCTCGGTCTCCACGCCCGCCGCCAGCATGCCGGCCGCCGCCCAGCTGGCGCCGCGGCCGGCGTTGTCGCGCTCGAAGATATCGACCGCCGCGCCCGCCTGCGCGAGACGCCAGCCGATGCCGAGCCCGATCGCGCCCGCGCCGACGATCGCGACGCTGGGACGGCTCGCGGCGGAAATGAAAGAGGATGCTCGGCTCATCGGCTCCCTTCGCTGGCATTACCCAGGCAGGTTCTATGGGTCTGATCTCAGCCGCCGAGCCCAAGCCCGGCGGCACCCCAGCCATTCGACGCTATCAAAGGCCCGCGCTCTCTCGGGTGCAAGAGGCTTGTTTCGTCGCGCGGCGCCGGGCTAGAACCAGCGAGTATCGGGCCGCAGGCGCGCCCTAACCCTTGGTTTCCGAGCAGAGCAGGGCCACATCTCCGTTATGCAGACCGCCAACGACATTCGCGCCGCGTTCCTTGCGTATTTCCAGCGCCACGGCCACGAGATTGTGCCCTCGAGCCCGCTGGTGCCCCGCAACGACCCGACCTTGCTGTTCACCAATGCCGGCATGGTGCAATTCAAGAACGTGTTCACGGGCGTAGAGAAGCGGCCATACTCGCGCGCGGCCACCTCGCAGAAATGCGTGCGCGCCGGCGGCAAGCACAACGACCTCGAGAACGTCGGCTACACCGCGCGCCACCACACCTTCTTCGAGATGCTCGGCAACTTCTCCTTCGGCGACTACTTCAAGGACGTCGCGATCGAGCTCGCCTGGAACCTCATCACCAAGGAATTCGGTCTGCCCAAGGACCGGCTGCTGGTGACCGTGTTCTCCGAGGACGAGGAAGCAGCGGGGCACTGGCGCAAGATCGCGGGTCTCCCCGACAGCAAGATCATCCGCATTCCCACCTCCGACAATTTCTGGGCCATGGGCGACACCGGCCCGTGTGGGCCCTGCTCGGAGATCTTCTACGACCACGGGCCGGAGATCCCCGGCGGGCCGCCTGGCAGTCCCGACGCCGACGGCGACCGCTTCATCGAGATCTGGAACCTGGTCTTCATGCAGTTCGAGCAGGTGACGAAGGAGAGGCGCGTCGACCTGCCGCGCCCCTCCATCGACACCGGCATGGGCCTCGAGCGCATCGCCGCGGTGATGCAGGGCAAGCACGACAACTACGACATCGACCTCCTGCGCGCGCTCATCGTCGCCTCCGCGGAAGCGACGGGCGTGGCGCCGGACGGGCCCCACGCCGTCTCCCATCGCGTGATCGCGGACCACTTGCGCGCGTCTTCATTCCTGATCGCCGACGGCGTGCTGCCGTCCAAGGACGGGCGCGGCTACGTGCTGCGCCGGATCATGCGCCGTGCCATGCGCCACGCGCACATCCTCGGCGCCCGCGAGCCCCTGATGTGGCGGCTGGTGCCGGCG
>DASZHJ010000415.1:0-24433 GCA_035938015.1 Allostellaceae bacterium | reverse complement strand
GTGGCGTCGAGCAGCACCACGGGCTCGGCCGTGGTGCCGACGAATTTTGAGATACTCGTGGTCGAGACCAGCTCGAAGGGCGGCGGGGTGAAGTAACTGGCGTAGCCTGCATGCACGGTCGTGCTGGGCGTCGCCTTCCAGACCGCGTTGATGCGGGGACTCACTTGGTTCTCGTGCGTGAAGGCGTCGACCACGTCGAAGCGGCCGCCATAGTTGAGCGTCACCGTCGGCGTCACGCGCCATTCGTCCTGGAGATAGAGACTGTAGGTCCAGCCGGTCTTGGCACCGTTGTCGACGACGGGAAACGGTGTATCCGGCGGCACCTGCGCGCCGCCCACGGCCGGCAGCACCAGCGAGGTCGTCTCCGAGGTCGTGCGCTCGCCGGTGACGATCGCGCCCGCGCGCAACGTGTGGTCGCTAGCGATCCGGTAGGCCGCCTCCGCCTGCAAGCCGCTCGCGAAGCTGCGACGATAGGCGCTCTGGGAGATGCCGTTGAACAGCAAGTCGCCCAGCTCGTCCGGCCGGAAGCTCAAGCTGCTGTAGCGGGTAAAGGCCGAGATCTGCAGGTCGATATCCTGCATCGACTTCAGATAGGCGAGCACGCCGTAGTGATTGATCTCACGCTGGTTCTCGTCGAGCCGAGCCGAATCAAACGTCGAGATGCCGTTCGCGTAAAAATTGGGACTCTGCCCGGGAATGTCGGGAACCTGAAACTGGCCGCGGTAGGTGCCGAAAATCGCGCTCACTTTGCTGGTGGCGTCGAGGATGTCCTCGAGATAGGCGAAACCGTGACCCTGCTCCGTCGCGTCGTGGATCGGATGATACGCGCGCGTCGGCGGCTCGATGCCCGCGCCGTTCTGCAGATAGTCGCCGGCGAGGAAGTAGTTGAAGCCGCCGACGGAGCCGCCATACTCCGCGCTCGGCTCGAGCCAGCCGTGGCTGCCGCCATAGATGCCGACTGCGCCGCCCGGCGTGAAGGCACCGCTCTTGGTCTGGATGTCGACAATCCCCGCGGTGCGCAAACCGTATTCCGCCGGCAACCCGCCCGTGATGAGATCGACGGAGCTCGCGATACGCGGGCTCAGGCTCTGTCCGAACACGCTCACGCCCTCCGGCAGGATCACGCCGTCGATGCGGTACTGCACGTTCGCGTGCTCGTTGCGGACGTGGACCTGGCCGAAGGAATCCTGGCTTACGCCCGGCGCCTGCAGCACCACCTGGTTCAGCGGGTTGTTCTCGCCGCCACCCGGCTGGTTCTCGATGGCTTGCGCAGGCAGACTGTAGGTGGTGGCGCCGATCCGCGGCTGGATGCTGGCGCGCTCGGCCTCGAGCTGCTTCGCCACCACACTCAAATCGAGCGCCTGCTTCGAGGCGAGCGTGAGGTCGGCATTGGCGCCCGTGCCAGCCTCGAGGCTGACAACGGCGGTCCCGGTCTCGAAGCCCTCTTGCTCGGCCACCACGGAATAGACGCCGGGCGCGATTCCCGTAAATCGATAGACGCCGTCGGGTCCGCTGGTGGCGTTGCCAACCGCGCGCCCGTCCGGCGCCTCGAGCCGCAGGTGCACCCCAGCCAATGGCCGTTGCAGCGCATCGCGCGCCAGGCCCTCGACAACGCCCGGCGGCGGCGCCGCGCGCGCGTCGGCGATTGCGGACATGACGAACAGCATGACCCACAGAAACCGTGCGCTCCGCATCGATGCCCCCTTTGGCTGGCTCCGAGGCGGGCCGGCACGCGGATTATGTTATGTTATAACATTCCAGTTTGCAACCATGCCGTCATCCTGAGATACCGGCTCACCGGCAGGACAGCGTGATCTCCTGCGGGTAGACGTAGCCGAAATAGGCGTTCTCGACGTCGTCGCGCACGTGGGGCTGACAGGTGAGGCCCGTCGCATCCCGAAATCGCACGGGATCCTCGTCCGCGAGAAGGATTGCCGCATAGTAGTCGCGGTCGTAGATCTCGAGCTTCAGCGCCTGTCGGAGCGGATCGATCGGCGCCGGCAGATCGACCACGAACGTGAACGTCAACCGCCCGCCGCTCGCTGTCGCGACGAAATCACGCACCGCGAGGTTTCCGAGATCGCGGCCGTCCAGCCAGACATAGGTAAAATAGCGAACCTCGGCGAGGTTCGGCTGGATGCGCTGGGCGATCAGCTTGCTGCCGGCCTTGGAAATATTGCCATCGGCTTCCGTCTTGTAGTCCGTGAGGAATGACATGCTGTAGCCGGGATCGAAGGTCCAGGCTTCCTCGATCGCCGTCACGCGCGCATCCTTGAAGAGGAACGTCACCCGATCCTCGATCGCGATATCGGGATGCGCGCAGGCCAGTGAGCTCGAGGCGACCAGGACGCTCGCGCCCAGGAGCCGCCATGCCGCAATCCCCATCGCGGCGCCGCTCCTATGCATGCTCGCTCTCGCGGCCAGTGATTTTGCTCACGTCATTGCGGCAGTGGGACAAGCTCGGGCTGCGCAGGGCGGGATTTGCGGCGGCCGATGCCGGGCGGCTGCGGAAACATGTCCAGCGATCCCGGCCGCTCGAGACGATCGGCCGGGTCCGAGGGGGCGGCGCCGATGGCGGGCCGCGGCACCAAGATCGAGGCTCCGAGCATCAGCCCGATGGCAATGAGCCAGCTGCCGAGGATTCGGATGGCGATCCCTACCCACGGCCGATCGCAAAGATGAACCGTGAATGCGACCGCGCCGACGAGCCATAGGCCCGCGGCAACGGCACCTCGCAAGAAATTCGGATCGTGGAAACTGGGATCCACGAGCTTGATCCCGATGGCAAGCATCGCACCGATGACGATCGCCGTCGGCGGCAGAAGCCAAGCTCGGAGCCGCCGCGGCGCCGCCAGGAGGAGGCCCGCGCACAGGCACGAGATCGGTCCGGGCAGGCCGAGCCGCGCCGTCGTTGAGGGCCCGGAGATGACCGCGTTGATCAACCAGTCTCGGTAGTCGAACCCCAGCCAAAGGCCGACCGCGGCGAGGATGGCGGCGAGAGCAGCCTCGGATCTGCGCACGGTCGCCAGTGCGCAACCGAGTCCAAGCAAGGGCAGTGCGCGCTGATAACTCAGGATTACCGAGAGGGCGCCGCGCTCCAGCATGCCTCGGTCCGCCACCGCGTGCAGGTGGATGGCGGCAATGCCGGCGAACGCCGCGACTATGGCGACGGGACCAATCCAGCGCAGGACCTGCAGCTCGGGCCACGCACGCTCGTCAGACGACCAGGAAATAGACCCCTCCTACGGCGATCACCGCACCCAGTACCCGCGCGAGCCGGCCGCCAAGCGGCTTGTTGAGCGCCAGCCCGACGCCGACGCCGAGAAGATGGATCAATCCGGTCGCGATGACAAAGCCAACGGCATAGTCAGCGGGGTCCGCCGCGTTCGGCAGCTCGACGCCGTGCGCATAGCCGTGGCAGATCGCAAACGCGCCGATCAGGATGAGCGCAACCGCTTCGGCCGGGCGCCAGCCCAGCGCGATGGCGGATCCCAGAGCCAGGATCGACAGCGCGATCCCGAGCTCGACGTGCGGCAGCGGCAGGCCCAGCATGCCCGCGACGCCGCCAGCCGCCATGATCAGCGGAAAAGTGACGGGAAGCGCCCAGACCGCGCGCCCACCCATCTGCGCGCCCCAAATGCCGACCGCGAACATCGCCAGGAAATGATCGGGCCCCGTCAGGGGATGCTCGAACCCTTGTCCGAAACCGCCGGCCTGCCCCTGGGTAATGTGCGCGAGCGCGCCCGTGCTCGGTATCAACGTGAGCACGGTCACGGCCAAAAATACCGTCCCACACCAGCAAAGCCCCGCCCCCGGCGGAAATACCCTGCGGCCGAGGGTTTCGCGTCCTACCCAATGCATGTCGAGCGAGTTCCCAATTTTCCAGGCCTGGCGCTGCCAGGCAAAACCGGAGCCGTCCTAAGGCATCGCAGCGCGGTCGGACCGCAATATTAACCAGAGCTTTGAACGGATGCCATTTTTTAGCACCGCAAATCCAGAGCTTGACCCGCGCCGAGGTCATTGGCATAGTGAGCGAATGTTCACTCACATTCGCTGATCCGATGCGAGACGGTGCGTCCACCCGGGAGAAGATCGAGCGCAGGGCGATGGAGCTCTTCGTGGCCAAGGGCGTCGCCGAGACCACCATCCGCGACATCGCGGAGGCCGCGGATATCGCCGAGGGCGCGCTCTATCGGCATTATCGCGGCAAAGATCAGTTGATCCTGGCTTTGTTCCAGCAGCATTACGCCGCTTTCGCCGAGCGGCTGGAGACCCTGCAAGCGGACCGCCATGGCACCCGCGAGAAGCTGCGCGCCATGATCGAGGAGTGCGCGCACGTCTTCGACGCGGACCCCGTGCGCTTCCAGTTCCTGCTGCTGGTGCAGCACCACTCCATGCGCCGCCTCGGCGACAGCCAGGCGACGCCCGTCGAGGTGGTGCGGCGGGTGCTGGTGGACGGCATGGCCCGCGGCGAGATCCCCACCGGGGATCCTGATCTCGCCGCTGCCCTGGTCATGGGCCTCATCGTGCAGCCCGCGACCTTCAAGACCTATGGCCGGCTTCCCGGCCCCATGACCTCGCTGGCACCGGCTCTTGCCGAGGCGTGCTGGCGCGTGCTCGCCGCCTGATCCCGCTCACCAGAGGTCCCAACCATGGCCGCCTCCCAACTCCACCTTCTCAAGAGCCGTCGGCTGTTGCCGCTGTTCATCACGCAGTTCCTGGGCGCGGTGAACGATAATCTCTTCAAGACGGCGTTGGTGACGCTGATCACCTACGGCGATCCGCATTCCTCGACCGGCACGCGCGTGATCGTGGCGCTCTCCACCGCGCTCTTCATCCTGCCCTATTTCCTGTTCTCGGCGACCGCCGGCCAGCTCGCGGACAAATTCGAGAAGTCGGGCCTGATCCGCTACGTGAAGCTCTGGGAGATCGGCGTCATGGCGCTGGCGGCAGTCGGCTTCGCGCTCGACAACGAGGCCTATCAACTTGCGGTGCTGTTCTTTCTGGGCGTGCAGTCGACGTTCTTCGGGCCGGTCAAATACGGCATTCTGCCCGACCATCTCGCAACCGACGAGCTCGTGGGCGGCAATGCATTGATCGAGGCCGGCACGTTTCTCGCCATCCTGATCGGCACGATCGCCGGAGTTCATCTGATCGGCATCGGCCATGGACCCGCGGTGGTGTCGGCGGTGCTGCTGAGCTTCGCGCTCGCGGGCTGGATCGCCAGCCTGTTCATTCCCCGGGCCACGCGAGCGATGCCCGAGATCGCGATCAATCCGAATGTGCTCGCCGAGACGGTGTCGATCATCCGCCACGCCAACGCCCGGCGCGATATCCGGCTCTCCATCATGGGCATCTCCTGGTTCTGGGCGGTGGGCGCGGTCTACCTCACGCAGCTTCCCACCTACGCCAAGGACACTTTGGGCGCAGACCCGGACGTGCTGAACCTGTTCCTGACGCTGTTCTCGGTCGGCATCGGCGCGGGCTCCATGCTCTGCGCGCGGCTGCTGCGCGGCGAGGTCAGCGCGCGGCTGGCTCCGCTGGGCGCGCTCGGCATGGCGCTTTTCACCTTCGATCTCTATGCCGCGAGCACGCGGGCCATCGGTGGCAGCGGCGAGCTCGTGGGCATTGCCACGTTCCTCTCGCATGCCGCCAATTGGCGGCTGATGGTCGACCTCTTCGCCATCGCCGCGTGCGGCGGCCTGTTCATCGTGCCGCTCTACACCATCATGCAGACGCGCTCCGAGGAGAGCCATCGCTCTCGCGTCGTCGCCGCCAACAACATCCTGAACGCGCTCTACATCGTCGTCGCCGGCGTGATCAGCGCGGTCATGCTGGCGGCCGGGCTCACGGTGCCCGAGGTGTTTCTCACCGTCGGCTTCGTCAACGCGATCGCGGCCGTGATCGTCATGCGCCTGCTGCCGGGCGCGCTCCTCAAGAGCCTGCTCGCCGCGCTCTTCCGCCTCGTCTACCGCGTGGAGGTCCGGGGCATCGAGCACGTCGCCGAGGCGGGCGAGCGCGTGGTGATCGTTGCGAATCATCTCTCCTTCATCGACGGGGCGCTGCTGGCGACCTTCCTGCCGGGCCGGCCGGCCTTCGCGGTCGCCGCGAACCGCGCCGCCGCCTGGTGGGTGAGGCCGTTCCTCAACCTGGTCGATGCGGTCCCGATCGATCCCCTGAAGCCGCTCGCCACCAAGACGCTGATCCGCGCGGTCGAGGCGGGCCGGCCCTGCGTGATCTTTCCGGAAGGCCGTCTCACCGTCACCGGCGCGCTCATGAAGATCTACGAGGGTCCCGCCATGATCGCCGACAAGGCGAAGGCGATGATCCTGCCGGTGCGGCTCGACGGGCTGCAGTTCACCCGGTTCTCCCGCCTCAAGGGCAAGCTGCGCCTGCGCTGGTTCCCCAAGGTCATCGTCACCATCCAGAAGCCGCGGGGGATCGAGCTATCGGCGGAGATCAAGGGCCGGCGGCGCCGGCGCGAGATCGGGCTGCGGCTCTACGACATCATGTCGTCGATGATGTTCGAGACGGCGGAGACCGGGAAGACACTGTTCCAAGCCGTGCTGGACGCGCGCCACATCCACGGCGGCGACCGCGCGATCCTCGAGGACATCGAGCGCAAGCCCATGACCTACGATCGGCTGGTCGCGGGCGCGCTGGTGATCGGCCGCCGCCTCGCCTCGGTCACGCGACCGCTGGAAAAGGTGGGCGTGCTGCTGCCCAACGCCAATGTCACGGCGGCGACCATCGCGGCGCTCCATGCCTTCCGGCGTGTCCCCGCCATGCTCAACTATTCCACGGGTGCGCAGAACATGGAGATCGCCTGCGCCATCGCGGAGGTCCGCACCATCGTGACCTCGCGCCGCTTCATCGAGCGGGCAAAGCTCGAGCCGGCGCTGACCGCGCTCGCGGCCGGCCGCCGGGTCATCCATCTCGAGGACCTGCGCGCCAAGGTGAGCCTTTGGGAGCGGCTGCGTGGGCTGGTCGGCGCGCGGTTCGCCCGGACAATCCACGGACGTCTCAAGCCCTCGCCCGACGATCCCGCCGTGGTGCTCTTCACCTCGGGATCGGAGGGCACGCCCAAGGGCGTGGTTCTGAGCCACCGAAACATCCTGGCAAACTGCCAGCAGCTCGCCGCGCGGGTCGATTTCAGCCCGAGCGACATCGTGTTCAACGCGCTGCCGATGTTCCATTCCTTCGGCCTCACCGGCGGCACCATCTTGCCGCTGGTCTCCGGCGTGAAGATCTTCCTCTACCCGTCGCCGCTGCACTATCGGATCGTGCCCGAGCTCGCCTACGACACGAACGCCACCATCCTGTTCGGCACCGACACGTTCCTGACGGGCTACGCGCGCGCCGGCCACCCCTATGATTTCTACAGCGTGCGCTACGTGTTCGCGGGCGCCGAGCGCGTGCGCGACGAGACGCGGCGCGCGTGGATCGAGCGGTTCGGCTTGCGCATCCTCGAGGGCTATGGCGCCACCGAGACCGCGCCCGCGCTCGCCACCAACACGCCCATGCATTTCAGGGCCGGCACGGTCGGCCGGCTGCTGCCGGGCATCGAGGCCCGGCTGGAGCCGGTCGAAGGCATTGAGGACGGCGGCCGGCTGATGGTCGCCGGCCCCAACGTAATGCTGGGCTATCTGCGCGAGGGAGCGCCCGGCGTTCTGGAGCCGCCGCCCGGCGGTTGGTACGACACCGGCGACATCGTGGCGCTCGACGCCGAGGGCTTTGTCACCATCAAGGGCCGCGCCAAGCGCTTCGCCAAGATCGCGGGCGAGATGATCTCGCTCGCGGCGGTAGAGGCGCAGGCCGCGCGGCTCTGGCCGGATTTCCGGCACGCCGCCCTCGCCTTCCCCGATCCCCGCAAGGGCGAGCAGGTGGTCCTGCTCTCGGAGAACCCCGCCGCCAGCGCCGAGGCCCTGCTGGCCGACGCCCATGCCCACGGCATCGCTGAGGTGATGGTGCCGCGCGTCGTGCTGCCGGTGCGTGAGATCCCGCTGCTCGGCACGGGAAAAGTCGATTACGGCGCGACGCGGGCTTTGGCCGAGCCATCGCTCGCCGCGCGGCTGCCGGCGAGCGAGGCGGCGTCGGACTGAGCAGGCGCAAAGACCAGGCCCGACGCCACAGTTCCTCTCGGCCCCCGGGGCGGAGACGGACTCGAACGTCTCAGGGCCCGTCCCGCAGCGAGCCGATGATGTGATCGGCAAGCAAGAGGTCGGGCTCGCGCAAATCGCGATAGAAGAAATGGCCGAAGCGGCCGCCGGAGAGCTCGACCAGGATGTCGCGCGACCAGCCTTCCGGTGATTTCACCACGCGCGTCTCGGCCGGCAACCCGCCCACCGTCTCCGTCTCGATGCCGGCCTCGTCCTTCGCCGGATGAAACGACGGCGTCGGGCCCACATAAAGTCCCATGAAGACCTGGTTGTCGCGGGCGAAGTCGTAGATCGTCAAATTCGGCCGATCCCGCCGCCCGACCACCGAGACGCCGTCGGGCACGCTCACGGACACGTTCGCGTCCGGAATCGCCACGCGACGGCCCGCGATGGTCGGGACCTCGTCCGTCGCGCACGCCGTTGCAAGTGTGAGCAGTATGACGAACGCCAGAGATTGGCGAAGAAGGAGCCTCACCAGATTGGAACGACCGGAATCAGGCCGCCGCTGCCTCTTCCGTCTCCGCGGGCGTCTCGACCGGGCCGGAGTCCAGGCCCTTGGCGTCGGGGTCGCGGTCGACCAGCTCGATCACCGCCATCGCGGCGGCGTCGCCATGACGGAAGCCCGCCTTCAGCACGCGGGTGTAGCCGCCGGGGCGCTCCTTGTAGCGCTCGGCGAGGGTAGTGAAGATCTTCTCGACCAGCTTGGCATCCTGCAGCGTCGCGATCGCCTGGCGGCGCGCGTGCAGGCCGCCGCGCTTGCCCAGCGTCACCAGCTTCTCCACGACACGGCGCAGATCCTTCGCCTTCGGCAGCGTGGTGGTGATCTGCTCGTGCTTCAACAGCGCATGCGCCATGTTGTCGAACATGGCCTTGCGATGGGCGCTCTTGCGGCCGAGCTTGCGGCCGCTCAGGCGATGGCGCATGGCTCTCTCCCCTTCCCGACTCTCAGTACGGTTCCTCGAGGCGCTTGGCGAGGTCCTCGATGTTCTCCGGCGGCCAGTTCGTGATCTCCATGCCTAGGTGGAGCCCCATCTGCGCCAGCACTTCCTTGATCTCGTTCAGCGACTTGCGGCCGAAGTTCGGAGTCCGCAGCATCTCCGCCTCGGTCTTCTGCACGAGATCGCCGATATAGACGATGTTGTCGTTCTTGAGGCAGTTGGCCGAGCGCACCGAGAGCTCGAGCTCGTCCACCTTGCGCAGCAGGTTCTTGTTGAACGGCAGCTCGCTCGGCGCCTCCGCCTCCACCGCCGCGCGCGGCTCCTCGAAATTTATGAAGAGCTGCAGCTGGTCCTGGAGGATGCGGGCGGCCAGCGCCACGGAATCCTCGGGCGTCACCGCGCCGTTGGTCTCGATCCGCATCGAGAGCTTGTCATAGTCGGTGCGCTGACCCTCGCGGGTATTCTCGACCTTGTAGCTGCACTTGCGCACCGGGCTGAACAGCGCATCGACCGGGATGAGCCCGATCGGCGCGTCCTCCGGCCGGTTCTCCGTACCGGGACGGTATCCCTTGCCGGCGTCCACGGTGAACTCGATGGTGATCTTGGCGTTGCGGTCGAGCGTGCAGATCAGCTGATCCGGATTCATGATTTCGATGTCGTGACCGGTCTCGATCGCGGACGCCCGCACCTCCGCGGGCCCCTGCGCCTTGAGACGCATCCGCTTCGGTCCTTCGCCGTGCATGCGCAGCGCGATGCTCTTCACGTTGAGCACGATGTCCGTCACGTCCTCGAGCACGCCGGGGATCGAGGAGAATTCGTGCAGCACACCCTCGATCTGCATCGAGGTGATCGCCGCTCCCTGAAGCGACGACAACAGGACGCGCCGGAGCGCGTTCCCGAGCGTGAGCCCGAAGCCACGCTCCAGCGGGCCCGCAACCACGGTCGCGATCCGCTTGGGATCGTCCCCCGGCTCGACCGAGAGCTGCTTCGGTTTGATAAGCGCTTGCCAATTTTTCTGGATGACTGTCACTGGCCGATCCTCATGCATTCTGCCTTCGAGCGTCGCCCGTGCTCCTCAAAGCCGCAACGCGCCCCACCGGCCGATCCGCCCGTCGTGCGCCTTCGCTTGCTGCGGCTCGCGCGGCGCCGGGCCGTCGCGATTAAAACTGCCGGCGGACCTCGGTCCGCTGGCGTCGAATTCTCACACCCGCCGCCGCTTGGGCGGCCGGCACCCGTTGTGCGGGATCGCCGTCACGTCGCGGATCGACGTCACGGTGAAGCCCACGGTCTGCAGCGCGCGCAGCGCCGACTCGCGTCCCGACCCCGGCCCCTTCACCTCGATCTCGAGGGTGCGCATGCCGTGCTCCATCGCCTTCTTGCCGGCATCTTCCGCCGCGACCTGGGCGGCGTAGGGCGTCGACTTCCGCGAGCCCTTAAAGCCGAGGCTGCCCGCCGAGGACCACGCGATGGTATTCCCCTGGGCGTCGGTGATGGTGATCATCGTGTTGTTGAAGGTGGCGTTCACATGCGCCACGCCCGAGGTGATGTTCTTGCGCTCGCGCCGGCGCAGACGCGGCGCGGGGCCCGCGCCGGTCGTCGTGGTAGCAGGTGTGGCGGCGGCAGCTGTCTTGGTCGCCATGGATCAGGCCCTCGTCCCCTTAAATCTTCTACTTCTTGACGACCGGTTTCTTGCCCGCGATCGGCCGTGCCGGTCCTTTGCGCGTGCGAGCGTTCGTGTGGGTGCGCTGGCCTCGCACGGGCAGGCCCTTGCGGTGGCGCAGACCGCGATAGCAGCCCAGGTCCATCAGGCGCTTGATGTTCATGGCGACGGTCCGGCGCAGATCGCCCTCGACCTGGAACTCCCGGTCGATCACCTCGCGGATACGCATGACCTCGTCATCGGTGAGCTCATGGATCCGGCGCTGCGGATCGATGCCGGTGGCGCGGCAGATCCTCTCGGCCGAAGTGCGGCCGATGCCGTGGATGTACATGAGCCCGATCGGGACTCGCTTTTGGCTGGGGATATTGACGCCAGCAATACGCGCCACGAGCGCTTCTCCTTGGAGAGTCTGGGGTTTTCAGGCAATGCCGAATTGCGGCGCCGGGAGCCGAGGGCGCGCATTATAGAAACAAAACACTCGAAGTCAACCGCGCCTTCATAGCTTCTTAGCCATTGAAGTTGCGCCCTTTTGTCGCGCGCGGACGCGATGGTCTCGGGGACCCAACCCGGTACCGCACAAAGATCTCCCGCCCCGTCAACCGACGCGCTCGGCGCCCGCGAGAAGAGCCTCAATCTGTCGCGTCACCTCTGCGATGTCGGCCATGCCGTCGACCTGTCGGAGAATTCCCTTGGCACGGTAGTAGGGCAGGATGGGCGCCGTCTGGGTGTGGTAGGCGGCAAGGCGCGCCTTCACGGTCTCGGCGTTGTCGTCGGCGCGGCGGATGAAGTCCTGGGAGCCGCAGACATCGCACCGGCCGGGAACCTTCGGCTGCTTGTTGCGGTCATGATAGCTGGCGCCGCACTTGGCGCAGGAGAACCGCCCGGAGATGCGGTCGACAAGGGCGGCCTGGTCGACCACGAGCTCGATGACATAGTCGAGCTTGAGGTGCTTTCGCGCCAGCATGGCGTCGAGCGCCTCGGCCTGTGGCACGGTGCGCGGAAAGCCGTCGAGAATGAACCCGTTGCGGCAATCGGGCGCGCCGATCCGTTTTTCGATCATGGCGATCATGATGCGGTCAGAGACGAGATGGCCCTGGTCCATGATCGCATGGACCTTGCGGCCGAGCTCGCTCCCCGAGGCGCGCTCGGCGCGCAGCATGTCGCCGGTCGAGAGCTGCACCAGGCCGTGCACTTCCTCTAGACGCTTCGCCTGGGTCCCTTTGCCCGCGCCGGGCGGACCCAGCAGAATGATGTTCAACCACGTCTCCCGCGCAGCTTCGCCTTCTTGATCAGCCCTTCGTACTGATGCGCGAGGAGGTGCGAATGGATCTGCGCCACCGTGTCCATGGTGACGCTGACCACGATCAGCAGGCTGGTGCCGCCGAAATAAAACGGCAGCGAGAATTCCGAGATCAGGTACTCCGGCAACAGGCACACCACCGAGAGATAGATCGCGCCCACCACGGTGAGCCGGGTGAGCACGTAGTCGAGATAGTCTGCGGTGTTCTTGCCGGGCCGGATGCCCGGCACGAAGCCGCCATATTTCCGCAGGTTTTCCGCGGTCTCCGCGGGATTGAACACGATCGCCGTATAAAAGAAGCAGAAGAAGATGATGAGCGCCGCGTAGAGCGTCATATGCACCAGCGAGCCCGGCTGCAGGTAGAGCTTCACGTCGGCGAGGACGCTGTCCGGTGACGCGAAGTTGGCGAGCGTCGAGGGCAGCAGCAGCAGCGAGGAGGCGAAGATCGGCGGGATGACGCCGGAGCTGTTGAGCTTGAGGGGCAGGTGCGAGGCGTCGCCGCCGAACATCTTGTTGCCGACTTGACGCTTGGGATACTGCACGAGGATACGCCGCTGGGCGCGCTCCATGAAGACGATGAAGGTGATCACCGCGACGGCGCCGAAAAAGAACAAAAGGATCACGACGAACGACAGCGAGCCGGTGCGGCCGAGCTCCAGGAGCTGCACGAGCGCCGCCGGCATGCGCGCCACGATGCCCGTGAAGATGATCAGCGAGATGCCGTTGCCGACGCCGCGGGCGGTGATCTGCTCGCCGAGCCACATCAGGAACACGGTGCCGCCCGTGAGCGTCACCACGGTCGTGAGCCGGAAGAACAGCCCGGGATCCATCACCGGCGAGCCGAGGCTGCCGCCCCGGCCGGACACCTCGAGGCCCGAGGCAATGCCGTAGGCCTGGACCGCCGCCAAAAACACCGTGCCGTAACGCGTATATTGATTGAGCTTCTTGCGGCCGACTTCGCCCTCTTTCTTGAGCGCCTCCAGCGTAGGCGATACCGCGGTCAGGAGCTGGATGATGATCGAGGCCGAGATGTACGGCATGATCGTCAGCGCGAAGATGGTCATGCGCCCCAACGCGCCGCCCGAGAACATGTCGAAGATGTCCAGGAGCCCGCCCTGTTGGCTCTTGAAGATCTCCGCCAGTATCTGCGGATCGATGCCCGGCAGTGGGATATAGGTGCCGAGCCGGTAGATCACCAGCGCACCCAGCGTGAACCAGATCCGCTTCTTGAGCTCGGTCGCCTTGGCGAAGGCGCCGAGATTGAGGCTCGACGCGAGTTGCTCGGCTGCTGAGGCCATCTAAACCGTCCTTGGGCCCGTGCGGCCCACCCTGATGCTGCCCCCGCCGATCACGCCTTGGCCGTGTCGCCGGCCTTCTTCTCTATCGGTTTCGCGGCCGGCAGGATGACTTTGCCGCCGAGCTTCTCCACCGCCGCGATCGCGGACTTGGAGGCGCCGGCGACCTCGAGCGTGAGCGCCACCTTGAGCTCGCCCTTGCCGAGCAGCCGGACACCGTCGCCGATCCGCCGCAGCACGCCCGCTGCCACCAGCGCTTCGCCGGTCACGGGCGCGTCGGCTTTGAGCTTGCCGGCGTCGAGTGCCACCTGCAAGCGCCCGAGATTCACGATGTGATAGCTCTTTTGGAATGGGACGCGACCAAACCCGCGCTTCGGCAAGCGACGATGCAGCGGCGTCTGCCCGCCCTCGAAGCCGTTGAGCGCCACGCCCGTGCGCGCGGTCTGGCCCTTGCCGCCGCGGGCGCTGGTCTTGCCCTTGCCGGAGCCAATGCCGCGCCCGACCCGTTTGTAGCGATAGTGCGCGCCTTTGTTGTCTCGTATCTCGTTGAGCTTCATAACCGTCACCGCCATTCCGCCCGTCGCCGGGCATCGATCAAAGGATTATAGCGCCACGCCTCAGGCGACGGGGTCGATCCGCACGAGGTGCCGCACACGCTCGATCATACCGCGCACGGCGGGCGTGTCCTCGAGCACGCGGCTCCGGTTGATCCGGTCGAGCCCGAGTCCTCGAAGGGTCCCGCGCTGATAGGCGAAGCGGCCGGCGGCGCTGCGCACCTGCGTCACCTTCACCGCCTTCTCGGGCACTCGCTTGGGCGCGGGCGGAGCGGGTCGCGGCTTCGGCGCCGCCACCTTCGCCGCGGGAACGGGCTTCGGCACAGTCGGACGCGGCGCGGGCGCGGCTGGCGCCGGCTTATGTTCCACGGGCGCCGCGGCGGGCGCCGCCTCGGGAGCCGGCGCCGCGGCGGCCTTCTTGGCCGCAACCTTCGGCGCCGCCTTCTTCGGCTCTTTCTTCGCCGCCTCGGCCTTGGGCGCCTTCTTCTTTGTTTCCGCCTCTGGCTTCTTTCCCTTATCGGCCATCGCGATTACTCCCGAGCATCGGTCGTTTCGCGACCGCGGATGATGTCGCTCACCTTCTTGCCGCGCCGCGCTGCCACGGAGCGCGGGCTTACCGAACGCTGCAGCGCCTCGAAAGTGGCCTTGATCATGTTGTGCGGATTGGAGGTACCCACCGACTTCGCCACCACGTCCTGGACACCGAGCGCCTCGAAGATGGCGCGCATGGGGCCGCCCGCGATAATGCCGGTGCCCTGCGGCGCCGCCTTCAGCACCACCTCGCCCGCGCCGTAATAGCCGATGATGTCGTGATGGAGCGTGCGGCCCTCGCGCAAGGGGATCCGCACCATGCCGCGGCGGGCTTGTTCAGTCGCCTTGCGGATCGCCTCCGGCACCTCGCGCGCTTTGCCGGAGCCATAGCCGACCCGGCCCTTGCTGTCGCCGACCACGACGAGCGCCGCGAAACCGAAGCGACGGCCGCCTTTCACCACCTTGGCGACGCGGTTGATGCTGACCAGCTTCTCGACGAACTCGCCGTCCTCGCGGTCGCGATCGCGATCTCTCGGCTGGCGATCGCCGCCGCGGCCGCGCCTCGGCCGGTCGCCGCCTTCGCGCGATCTTGGGCTGCTGGTTTCCGAAGTTGCCATGACGCATCTTTCCTAGAAGGTAAGGCCGCCCTCGCGGGCAGCATCGGCCAGGGCCTTGACCCGGCCATGAAACAGGTATCCGCCGCGGTCGAACACCACGGCTTTGACGCCGGCCGCGACCGCGCGCTCGGCGACGAGCTTGCCCACCGCCTGTGCCGCCGCCACGTTCGCGCCGGTCTTGAGACCTTCGCGCAGCGACTTGTCGAGCGTGGAAGCCGCCGCCAGGATCTTGCCGCTCCCGGCGTCGATCACCTGCGCATAAATATGCAGCGAGGAGCGAAACACCGACAAGCGCGGCCGCCCCTTCGCGGTCGTGTCGACGCGGCGGCGCACCCGCTCCTTGCGCCGTCCGAAGAGCCGTTTCGACTTGTTCTGCATCTTCAGACTCCGGTCCCTACTTCTTCTTGCCTTCCTTGCGGCGGATCGTCTCGGTCTCGTACTTGATGCCCTTGCCCTTGTAGGGCTCGGGCTTGCGCATGGAGCGCAACTTCGCGGCAACCTCGCCCACGCGTTGCCGATCGGCACCGGCGATCCGGATCGAGGTCGGCTTCTCGCAGGTGATCTTGATGTCGTCGGGGATCGGGAAATTGATCTCGTGGCTGAACCCAAGCTGGAGGTTGAGTGTCTTTCCTTGCACCGCCGCGCGATAGCCCACGCCGCTGATCTCGAGGCCCACCGAAAAGCCCTTGGAGACGCCGCTCACCATGTTGTTGACGAGCGCGCGAGCGGTCCCCCACTGCATGCGCGCCCGCTTGGTCTCGGCCCTGGGCGTGACCACCACCTTGCCGTCCTTGACCTCAGCCGCGATGTCCCCGCCGACCACCAGCTTCAGCGTACCGAGCTTGCCCTTGGCCGTAACGGTCTGGCCCGCCACCTCGACGGTGACGCCTTGCGGAATTGCGACTGGATGCTTGCCGACGCGAGACATGAGAAACCTCAGAATACGCGACAGAGAACCTCGCCGCCGACATTGGCGACGCGGGCTTCGTTGTCCGACATGACGCCTCTCGGCGTCGACAGAATCGCGATGCCGAGCCCGTTATAGATGCGCGGCAGGTCGGAGATCCGTGAGTAGATGCGGCGGCCCGGTTTGGAGACGCGCGAGATCTCGCGGATCACCGGCTCGCCCTCGACGTATTTGAGCTCGATCGCGAGCTCGCTCACGCCCGGCCGTAGCTCCTCGCGGCTGTAGCCGCGGATGTACCCTTCCCGCTGCAAGACCTCGAGCACATTGGCGCGGATCTTCGAGGCCGGGGTCCGCACGACGGGCTTGTGGGCCCGCTGCGCGTTCCGGATCCGGCTCAGCATATCCCCGAGAGGATCGCTCATCGACATAAGGCGCGTCTCCCTTACCAGCTCGACTTGACGACACCGGGAACTTGCCCGGCGGAGGCCAGCTCGCGCAGCGCGATGCGCGAGAGCCTGAATTTGCGATAGTTGCCGCGCGGCCGCCCGGTCAGCTCGCAGCGGATGCGGTAGCGCGTGGGCGCGGAGTTGCGCGGCAGCTCCGACAGCTTGAGGCGCGCGGCAAAGCGCTCCTCTGGGGTCAGCGCCATATCGTTGGCGACCGCCTTGAGGCGCTTGCGCTTGGCCTCGAAGCGCTTGGCCAGCGCTTGGCGCCGCTTGTTCTTCTCGATCGAGCTCGTCTTGGCCATGAGAGGGACCTCGGGGTCAGTTGACGAACGGCATCTGGAAGCCCGCGAGCAACGCCTTGGCTTCCTTGTCCGTCTGTGCGGTGGTCACGATGATGATGTCCATGCCGCGGGTGGCATCGACCTCGTCGTAGTTGATCTCCGGAAACACCAGCTGCTCCTTGAGGCCGAGCGCGTAGTTGCCACGGCCGTCGAAACTCTTGCCGGA
Source organism: Allostellaceae bacterium (assembly GCA_035938015.1). GTDB lineage: Bacteria > Pseudomonadota > Alphaproteobacteria > ATCC43930 > CGMCC-115725 > DASZHJ01. Next base: position 7,519 of record DASZHJ010000415.1, on the reverse strand, counting down.
GACACCACGGAAGTCGCGCACGCGCGGCAAAGCGATGTTGATCAGCCGATCCAGGAACTCGTACATGCGCTGCTTGCGCAGGGTCACTTTGCAGCCGATCGGCAGGTTCTCGCGCAGCTTGAACGTGGCGATCGACTTCTTCGCCTTGGTGATCACGGCCTTTTGACCGGTGATCGCCGCGAGCTCGCGCGCGGCCGCGTCGACCTTTTTCACGTCCTGCACGGCCTCGCCCACGCCCATGTTGACAACGATCTTCTCCAGGCGCGGCACTTCGAAGAGGTTGCGGTAGCCGAACTCCTTCATCAGCGAAGGCCGCACCACCGTGTCGTAATGCTCTCTGAGACGGGTCATGGCTCCTCGCTCTAGGCGTCGATGATCTCGCCGGACCGCTTGGCGAAGCGGACTTTCCGGCCGTCCTCGAGCCTCTTGTAGCCGACGCGGGTCGGCTTATCGGTCTTGGGATCGACATAGGCGACGTTGGAGACGTGGATCGACGCCTCCTTCTCCACGATGCCGCCGGCATTGCCCGCCGACGGGCTGGTATGTCGCTTCACCATGTTGACGCCGTCCACGACGACGCGGTTCTCCGCCGGCAACACCTTCTTCACCTCGCCGGTCTTGCCCCTGTCGCGGCCGGTGATGACCACGACCTTGTCGCCCTTCTTGATCTTGAGCTTCGGCATGGCTCAGAGCACCTCAGGCGCCAAGGAGACGATCTTCATGAATTTGCGCGCGCGCAGTTCGCGGGTCACCGGCCCGAAGATGCGGGTGCCGATCGGCTCGCCCTGCTTGGTGATCAGCACTGCCGCGTTGCGGTCGAACCGGATCGCCGTGCCGTCGGGCCGGCGAATCTCCTTGGCCGTGCGCACGATCACCGCCTGATGCACGTCGCCCTTCTTGACGCGGCCGCGCGGGATCGCGTCCTTCACCGACACCACGATCACGTCCCCAACGGTCGCGTATTTGCGCTTGGAGCCGCCCAGCACCTTGATGCATTGGACGCGCCGGGCGCCGGAATTGTCGGCGACGTCGAGGTTGGTCTGCATCTGGATCATCGGCGCGCTACTCCTTGGCCTCGGCTTCGGCTGCCGCCGCCTTGCGGGTGCGCCGCCGGGTGGTGTCCCTGCTCGCGGCCACTGTCTTCTCCGCCACCTGCTTCTCGCTCGACGTCGCCGATCTCTGAGCGCCGGCATCCGCAGCCAGCACCACGAAGCGCTTGTTCTTGGAGATCGGCCGGCTCTCCTCGATGCGCACGAGATCGCCCACCTTGAAGGCGTTCTGCTCGTCGTGCGCGGCGTACTTCTTGGAGCGCATGATGTATTTCTTGTAGACGGGATGCATGACGCGGCGCTCGACACGCACGACCACGGTCTTGCTCTGCACGTCGCTCACGACCACGCCCTGGAGAATTCGCTTCGGCATTTCCTGATCGCTCCTTAGGACGCTGCGCGCTGGCGCTCGCCCAGCACGGTCTTGATGCGCGCGATGGTGCGCCGGGCATCGCGCACGCGGGCGGTGTTCTCGAGTTGCCCACTCGCCCTCTGGAAGCGCAAATTGAAGACTTCCTTGGTGAGCTGCTCGAGCTCGGCGTTGAGCTCGTCGGTGGTCTTGGCCTTCACGTCCTTGGCTTTCATGGGGTCAGGCTCCTTCACCCAAGCGCCGCACGATCTTGGTCGTGATCGGCAACTTGGCCGCCGCAAGCTCGAAAGCCTCGTCCGCCACCGTCGTCGGCACGCCGTCCATCTCGAACAGGATGCGGCCGGGCTTCACCCGGCAGACCCAGAATTCCGGGTTGCCCTTGCCGGAGCCCATGCGCACCTCGGCGGGCTTCAAGGACACCGGCACGTCCGGGAAGATCCGGATCCAGATCCGGCCGACGCGACGGATGTGGCGCGTGATGGCGCGCCGCGCCGCTTCGAGCTGGCGCGCGGTGATCCGGCCGGGCTCGACTGCCTTCAGGCCGCAATTGCCGAAGTTGAGGGCGGTCCCGCCCTTGGCGTTGCCGTGGATACGGCCCTTGTGCGCCTTGCGGTACTTGGTGCGGGCTGGGCTGAGCATGACGATCTGACCTTGCGACTATTTTCTCAGGCGCGATTCGGCTGATCATCGATGGCACGCTTGTCCTGCGCCATCGGATCGTGCGCCAACACCTCGCCGCGGAACACCCAGACTTTGACGCCGCAGGTGCCGTAGGTGGTCTTTGCGGTGGCGGTGCCGAAATCGACGTCGGCGCGGAGCGTGTGGAGCGGCACACGCCCTTCGCGATACCACTCCATGCGCGCGATCTCGGCGCCGCCGAGACGGCCGGAGCAGTTGATGCGGATGCCGAGCGCCCCCAGGCGCATCGCCGATTGCACCGCGCGCTTCATCGCGCGGCGGAACGCCACGCGGCGCTCGAGCTGCTGGGCGATGCTCTCGGCGACCAGCTTCGCCTCGATCTCGGGCTTGCGGATCTCGACGATGTTGAGGCTGACCTCGCTGTTGGTCATCTTGGCGATGTCGACGCGGAGCTTCTCGATGTCGACACCCTTCCTGCCGATGACGACGCCGGGCCGGGCCGAGTGAATGGTGATGCGGGTCTTCTTCGCCGCGCGCTCGATCACGATGCGGCTGGCACCGGCCTGCGACAAGCGGTCGGCCAGGAATTTCCGGAGCCTCAGGTCCTCGTGCAGCAAGTTGCCGTAGTCGCGGCGGGCGAACCAGCGCGAATCCCAGGTCCGGTTGATGCCGAGCCGGAGCCCGATCGGATTGACCTTCTGGCCCATTACGCCTTCTCCTCCTCGCGCTCGCGCACGACGACCGTGAGATTGCTGAAATACTTCTCGATGTGCGCGACGCGGCCGCGGCCACGGGTATGGAACCGGCTCAGCGTGAAGGCACGGCCGACGCTCGCTTCCTTGACGACCAGGCGGTCGACGTCGAGCTGATGGTTGTTCTCGGCATTGGCGATCGCCGCTTGGAGCACCTTGCGCACGTCCCGCGCGATCCGCTTCCTCGAGAAGGCGAGCTCGTGCAGCGCCGCGTTGGCGCTCTTGCCGCGAATCGCCTGGGCGACCAGGTTGAGCTTGCGCGGGCTCACCTTGAGCCCATGCAGATAGGCCTTGGCCTCGGTCTCCGCGAGCTTACGGGGCGTGGCGGACTTTCCCATGATCTCACTCCCCTTCCTTCTTGACCTTGCGGTCGGCCGAGTGGCCGTGGAAGAAGCGCGTCGGCGAGAACTCGCCGAGCTTGTGGCCGATCATGTTCTCGGTCACCAGCACCGGGATGAACTTGTGCCCGTTGTAGACGCCGAAGGTAAGACCGACGAATTGCGGAAAGATGGTCGAGCGCCGCGACCAGGTCTTGATGATCTCGTTGCGCCCCGAGCCGCGCGCCTTCTCCGCCTTCTTGAGGAGATAGCCGTCGACAAACGGGCCCTTCCAGACTGAGCGTGCCACGTCTTCTCTCCGTTACTTTTTGCCGCGCCGGTGTTGCAGGATGTAGCGGTCGGTCGACTTGTTGTGTCGGGTCTTGGTGCCCTTGGTGCCCTTGCCCCAGGGCGTCACGGGATGCCGGCCACCGGACGTCTTGCCTTCGCCGCCGCCGTGCGGGTGATCGATCGGGTTCATCGCGACTCCGCGCACGGAGGGCCGCCTGCCGAGCCAGCGGTTGCGGCCGGCTTTGCCGATGACGGTGTTCTGCTCGTCGGGATTGGAGACGGCGCCGATGGTCGCCATGCACTCGCCGCGGACCAGCCGCACCTCGCCCGAGGAGAGCCGCAGCAAGGCATAGCCGGCGTCGCGGCCCACGAGCTGGACGTAGGTGCCGGCGGAGCGGGCAAGCTGGCCGCCTTTGCCCGGCTTCATCTCGACGTTGTGGATGATGGTGCCAACGGGGATGTTGCGCATGGGCATGGCGTTGCCCGGCTTCACGTCGACCCTCTCGCCCGCCACGATCTTGTCGCCCGCCTTGAGACGTTGCGGCGCCAAGATATAGGCAAGCTCGCCGTCCTCGTATTTCACCAGCGCGATGAACCCGCTGCGGTTCGGATCGTATTCCAAGCGCACGACCTCGGCGGGCATGTCGCGCTTCGTTCGCTTGAAATCGATGATGCGGAAGCGCCGCTTGTGTCCGCCGCCACGCCAGCGCACGGTGATGCGGCCATTGTTGTTGCGGCCGCCCTGCTCGCGCTTGCCCTCGGTCAGCGCCTTGACCGGCGGACCCTTCCAGAGCTCGCTGCGGTCGATGATCACCAGCTGGCGCTGGCCCGGCGTGGTCGGCTTGAAGGTCTTGAGTGCCATCGCCTAGATTCCCGTCGTCACGTCGATCTTCGAGCCCTCGGCGAGGGTGACGATCGCTTTTTTGTAGTCCGATCGCTGGCCGACGAAGCCGCGGAAGCGTTTGACCTTGCCCTTGACGCGCAGCGTGTTCACCGCGGTCACCTTGACCTTGAACAGACCCTCCACCGCCGCCTTCACCTCGCGCTTGTCGGCGTCGAGCGGCACGCGGAACGTCACCTGGTTGTGCTCGGAGGCCATGGTGGATTTTTCCGTGATCACCGGCTGGCGCACGATCTCGTACATGCGCTCGCGGGTTAGCTTGGTCTCCTCGCGGGGAATGACGCGGAACCGGCTCATTTGAGGCGCGCCTCCAGATGCTCGACCGCCGCCCGCGTCAGCACGAGCGTGTCGCGGCGCAGAATGTCGTAGACGTTGACGCCCTGCTGCGGTAGCACGTCGACCTTGGGAAGGTTGCGCGCCGCGCGGGCGAACTGCTCGTCGACGGCGGCGCCGGCGATGATCAGCACGGAGTCCCAGCCGAGCTTCTTGAACCGCGCGCCGAGCGCCTTGGTCTTGGCGTCCTTGACCTGGGCCTCGTCGATCACCACGAGCTTGCCCTCGGCCTGCTTGGCCGAGAGGGCGCTCTTGAGGCCGAGCCGACGCACCTTCTTCTGGAGGTCGAAGCCGTGGTCGCGCACCACGGGGCCGAAGATCACTGCACCACCGCGGAACTGCGGCGAGCGCAAGCTGCCTTGGCGCGCGCGACCGGTACCCTTCTGCCGCCACGGCTTCTTGGTCGTGCCCTGGATGTCGCTGATGCCCTTGGTCTTGTGGGTGCCGGCGCGGCGCTTGGCGAGCTGCCAATTGACCACGCGGGCGAGGATGTCGCGGCGCACCGGCGCCCCGAACACCGCCTCGGCGAGATCGATCTCGCCGACGTCCTTATTGTCGAGGTTCTTGACCGAGATCTTCATCTCACTCGTCTCCACCCTTGGCCGCCTCGACCGGAGCATCCGCCGCGCCGGCACCAGCCTTGACCTTGAGCGCCGCCGGGAACGGCAGCTTCGCGTCCTTTGGAAGCTTTTTTCGTTTGGCGGCGTCTCGCACCAGGACGAAGCCGCCCTCGTGGCCGGGGATCGCGCCCTTGACCAGGATCAGGCCGCGCGCGCCGTCGGTCGCCACCACCTCGAGGTTCTGCGTGGTGACGCGGACGTCGCCCATGTGGCCCGCCATGCGCTTGTTCTTGAAGACTTTGCCGGGGTCTTGGCGCTGCCCGGTCGAGCCGTGGCTGCGGTGCGAAACCGAGACGCCATGGGTCGCGCGCAGACCGCCGAAATTGTGCCGCTTCATGACGCCCTGGAAGCCGCGGCCGATGCTGATCCCGGTGACATCCACGAATTGACCGGGAATGAAATGCTCGGCCGAGAGCTCGACGCCGACCTCGAGGAGCGCATTCTTGTCCACGCGGAATTCCGCGAGCTTACGCTTGGGCTCGACCTTCGCCTTGGCGAAATGGCCGCGCTGGGGCTTGGTCACATTCTTGGTCTTGCGGGTGCCGACGCCGAGCTGGACCGCGTTGTAATGGTCCTTCTCCTCGGTTCGCACGGCGACCACCTGGCAGTTGTCCACCTTGAGCACGGTCACGGGCACGTGGTTGCCGTCCGCGTTGAACACGCGGGACATCCCGAGCTTTTGAGCGATGAGACCGGTACGCATCGGTGTCGCCTCAGCTGTTGAGCTTGATGTCGACGTCGACGCCGGCTGCGAGATCGAGCTTCATCAGCGCGTCCACGGTCTGCGGGGTCGGCTCGATGATGTCGAGCACGCGCTTGTGAGTGCGGATCTCGAACTGCTCGCGCGACTTCTTGTCGATGTGGGGCGAGCGCAGCACGGTGAAGCGCTCGATCCGGGTCGGCAGCGGGATCGGTCCGCGCACCCGCGCGCCCGTGCGCTTGGCCGTATTGACGATCTCGCTGGTCGACTGGTCGAGCACGCGATGATCGTACGCCCTGAGGCGGATCCGGATATTCTGATTGTCGATCGCCATTGGGCTACTCCTGAGGCCTTACTTTATGATGTCCGCGACGACGCCGGCGCCGACGGTCTTGCCGCCCTCGCGGATGGCGAAGCGCAGGCCCTTCTCCATCGCGATCGGCGCGATCAGCTCCACCTCCATGGAGATGTTGTCCCCGGGCATCACCATCTCCGTCCCCTCCGGCAGCTTGATCGTCCCCGTCACGTCCGTGGTCCGGAAATAAAACTGCGGCCGGTAGTTCGAGAAGAACGGCGTGTGCCGCCCGCCCTCCTCCTTGGTCAGCACATAGGCCTCGCACTTGAAGTTCGTGTGCGGCGTGATCGAGCCCGGTGCCGCCAGCACTTGGCCCCGCTCCACCTCCTCGCGCTTGGTCCCGCGCAGCAGCGCCCCGATGTTGTCCCCGGCCTCGCCCTGGTCCAACAGCTTCCTGAACATCTCCACGCCCGTCACCACCGTCTTCATCGTGGGCTTCAGCCCCACGATCTCCACCTCGTCGTTCACCTTCACGATCCCCCGCTCCACCCGCCCCGTCACCACCGTGCCGCGGCCCGAGATCGTGAACACGTCCTCGATCGGCATCAGGAACGGCTGGTCCTTGTCGCGCTTGGGTTGCGGGATGCTGCTGTCCACCGCATCCATCAGCCGCAGGATGCTGTCGTGCCCCAGTTCCTTCTGCTTCTCCTCCAGCGCCATCAGCGCAGAGCCCCGCACGATCGGGATCGTATCCCCCGGAAACTGGTACTTCGAGAGCAGCTCCCTGACTTCCAGCTCCACCAGGTCCAGCAGCTCAGGGTCGTCCACCATGTCCACCTTGTTGAGATACACCACGATCGCCGGCACACCCACCTGGCGCGCCAGCAGGATGTGCTCGCGCGTCTGCGGCATCGGACCGTCCGCCGCCGACACCACCAGGATCGCGCCATCCATCTGCGCCGCACCCGTGATCATGTTCTTCACGTAATCCGCATGCCCAGGGCAGTCCACATGCGCGTAGTGCCGGTTCTTCGTCTGGTACTCGACATGCGCCGTCGAGATCGTGATGCCCCGCGCCTTCTCCTCCGGAGCCTTGTCGATCTGGTCGTAGGCCGTGTACGTCGCCCCACCCGTCTCCGCCAGCACCTTCGTGATCGCCGCCGTCAGCGACGTCTTCCCATGGTCCACGTGACCAATCGTCCCGATGTTGCAATGCGGCTTGTTCCGCTCAAACTTCGCCTTCGCCATGGGT